>NZ_NOXY01000011.1:0-157298 GCF_002258735.1 Rhodococcus sp. WWJCD1 | reverse complement strand
CCCACCCCCGCCGCCACAGCCGCCTCCACCACCGCAGCTGCTGCCGCCTCCGTCACCGCTGCTACCGCCACCACTGTCACCGCCGAAACCGAACGATGCGGCTCCGCCGGCCTGGGCAGAGCCATAACTGAGGGCACCCGCCATGGCCGGATCGAGCATCAGCAGAGCCCCCGCTCCGAAGAGTGCAGCCGACATGCCCGCTCGTGACGGCCCGTACGCGGTGAACGACGGACGAGAGCGCGGTGAGAGATAGTCGTTCTCGACGCGAAGGCGTCGGAGTTCCGCGTCTCCTTGTGCGGTGCGGCGGCGTCGACGCCGAACGAACGGGAGTGTGAGCAGCAGCAATAAGATGATGCCGACGAGGAACAGCACCGGTTTCCCATTCGCAATGCCGGAGATCACCCGTACGAATCCGACGGCTGCGACGAACAAGATGGGGAACACACGGACAGTCGATGCACCACGCTCGGACCGCCCGTGCAGCAGACCCTCATCGATGAGCTGGCTCCGCAGCTGCGCGCACGCTACGGACATGTTCGTCACCAGTCGGGATCGAACCAGGGGTGCTTTGCCGCTGCCGAGTCGCTCGAGGACGGTGCGGGTGAACCAATCCAGATGTGTCCGCTCGGTGGCGGTCAGGGCGCGCCGCACTCTGCCCCGGGAGTCGATCACGTCTGCACCTCGGAGGATCGCCAACGACGCCATCACTGCCTGCGTGTCGTTGGTGAGTGCCCCGACCTCGGGCGGCGTGAGCACCCGCCCGGTAGGAGAGGCGGGAACAGACCGGTGCGAGGCGAGCCGATTGCTCAGCAGCACCAGGGCCACGGCGAGAAACGCGGCGAGCAGATACCACCGCAGAAAGTCTGCGCTGGCAATCCCCCAGGTGTCGGTAGTCCCCACGGCTGCACCACCCTTCGGTCGGAACCAGCATCTGGTGTCAGTATCGGGCCCACCGGCCAGAAGGCAAGCGCAATAACGTCCCCGCGGGGACGCAAGTGCTGTCTGCCTGAAGTTCTTGTCGGTGCCCCGTCGTACCGTTGTCGAACATGCATTCGATGAATGGGGGCGTTCATGAGCGACATGGTTGAGGCAGGGTCGGCCGAGATCGAACAAATCGAGTCCGAAATCTGCGCTTTGGCAGGTCAGATCGCTGCGGCGTCGGCTCAGTATCTGATCCTGGTGGGCGAATTCGACTCTCGACGCGGATGGGCGGCATGGGAGCTGCGGTCCTGTGCGCATTGGTTGTCGTGGCGGGCGGGAGTCGATCTGCACACCGCCCGCGAGCAGGTGCGGGTGGCCAAGGCGATGCGGGAGCTGCCGTTGATCACGTCGGCGTATCTGAGCGGCACGATCTCGTACTCCAAAGTGCGCGCGATGACGCGTGTGGCCACGGCCGAGAACGAGGCGTCGCTGCTCCAGAAGGCACTGGATGCGCCGGCCGCGCATATCGAGCGCCTGTGCCGTGGTCTGAAGAAGGCGACGCGTCCGACCAGGGGCAACGGCGTCGACCTCGATCCGTGTGTGGGGCGGTGGCGCTGGGACGAGAACGACGGCTCGCTCGTGTTCAGCGCGCGATTTCGGCCGGAGGACGGGAAACGGTTTCTGGCCGCGTTGACCAGGGCCGAATACGAGCGGACCCGAACCGGCGACGAGGCGGACGCCGACCGAGCCGCCCCTGCGCCGCCCAATCCGGTTCCGGCGATGATCGCGATGGCCGAGATGGTGTGCGCTGCACTGGACTCTCCGGTTGTCTCCCCTGCTGCAGAGGTGTTGGTGCACATCGGTGGTATGGAGGAAGCGGGTCACGATCATGCCCATTTCGACGACGGGCCAGGTTTGGACGACGAAACGCTGGCTCAGGTGCTGTGTTCTGCAGTCATGCGTACTGTCGGCCACGGCCGGCTGGGAAAGACTGTGCGGTGGAGTTCGACTGCCAAATCCCCGAGCCGAACTCAGATGCGCCAGTTGATCATTCGAGACCGATGCTGTGCGGTGCCGGGATGCGGTCGAACCCGCTTCATGCATGCGCATCACGTCACCTATCGCTCGCGCGGTGGTGAGACCACGCTCGACAACCTGGTGCTGCTGTGCGGCGAGCATCATCGAGCGCTGCACGACGGTTACTTCTTCATCGAAGCCCGTGGAGATCAATGCTTCTCGTTTCGCCATCCCTCGGGAACCGAGATCATCCACGCTCCCGCCGTGTCGGGAGACGCCGACGAGATCAGGCGGCAGTACGGCGGCATCGCACCCGACGCCATCGTCCCGAACTGGGGCGGTGAGGGCCTCGACCTGAGCTACGCGACCGATGTCCTGATCACAAATTGGCAGCAGGCTGCATGAAATGGGGTCGTCGAGGGCAAGTTAGTGTGACGAAGAGACTCGGACAAGAAGCGGTGGGATATGAGCGTCGACAGATCGATGGAGGACGAACAGTCCTGGCCGGTGGAACGAGCACCGCTCCGCAACGACGCGACCAGGCCCGAGGACGATCCGTTCTACACCGCGCCCGCGGGCTATGAATCGGCGCTTCCCGGGACGATTCTCAAGGTACGGCCGGTCGAGGTCGCGATGTTCGGTCGCGTACGCCAGCGAGTCGATGCGTGGCAGCTGCTGTACCGCACCGCAGATCTGGGCGGTCTTCCCCAGGCCAGCGTCACGACGGTGCTGCGCCCGCGGAACGCCGAGCCGGTCCTGTTGTCGTATCAGTGCGCCATCGACGGCGTCGCGTCCTCGTGCTTTCCGTCGTACGCGCTTCGCCGTGGCTCGAAGGCCGTCGGTGCCGTTCCACAGTTCGAGTTCCTGCTGGTTCTGCATGCCCTGCGTCGCGGGTGGACCATCTCGATCCCGGACCACGAGGGCCCCGACGGGCACTGGGGTTCGCCGCAGGAACCCGGTTTCTGCACGCTCGATGCCATCCGCGCGGCGCTGTCGTTCGAGCCACTCGAATTGAACGACAACACGCCCGTCGCGCTGTGGGGTTACTCGGGCGGCGGCCTCGCGACGTCCTGGGCCGCGGAGATGGCACCGGAGTACGCGCCGGAGATCGAGTTGGTCGGTGCCGCTCTCGGCTCGCCCGTCGGAGATCCGGGATCGGCATTCACCCGGCTCAATGCGACGCTGCACGCAGCGTTGCCGACGCTGGTGGTGGCTGGCTTGCGGCGTACCTACCCCGACCTGGACCGGGTCATCCGCCAGTACGTCAACGAGGACGGAATGCGCATTCTCGATTCCGTCGAGTCGATGACGACCGTCCGGGCCGTCACCCGATTGGCCCGACACGATCTGGACAAGTACATCGACGTCCCGCTGGCCGATCTGCTGGCGTTGCCCGAAATCGTGCAGGTGTTCCTCGACATCCAGCCCGGTCGCATTGCCCCGACGGCTCCGCTGCTGGTGATCCAGGCGGTGCACGATCAGATCATCGCCGTCGACGACGTGGACGGGCAGGTCGAGCGGTACAACGAAGCCGGTGCCCATGTGACGTACCTGCGAGATCGGCTGAGCGAGCACCTGTCGCTACATCCGCTCTGTGCGCCCCTCACCCTGGATTGGCTGGCCGATCGGTTTGCCGGCGTGCCGGTGCCCGGCCCCTCGACGCGGACGGTGTGGTCCACCGCGTTCTCGCTCGCGGCGGTTCGTGGTCTGGTGTCGCTGACCTGGACGACGTTCAGAGCATTGACCATCGGCGTCCGGGCGTAGCTACCCTAGGGCCGATGCAGCGAACCTGGGTACGGATACTCACCGGCACGATCGCGATTCTGGGCATCCTCACCGGCCTGGTGGCGTTGGGCGTGTACTACACCGACACCCGCGTCAACGTGCTGATCGCACTGGCGTCGTTCGTTCCGTTGATGTTCATCGCTGTTGTACTCGGCGCACTCGTGGCGCTGATCGGGCGGCGCTGGGTTCTCGCGGGAGTCTCGACGCTCGTGCTGGCGGCAGGTGCAGTGTCGTACGCACCGCTCTACGTGGCCGACGCGGTGCCGAGCTCCGACGGTGTGCGGCTGCGTGTGATGCAGGCAAATTTGATGGTGGGACGCGCTGATCCGGCGGCTGTGGTCGGTCAGGCGCGCGAGAACTTCGTCGACGTCGTCACAATTCAGGAATTGACCGACGAGTCGGTGATAGGTCTGCGTGACGCAGGCATGGAAGAGCTCTTTCCCTACAGTTACCTTCGGCCGTACGTGACGGGCGGCGGTGGGGCCGGGATCTACAGTCGGCTGCCGATATCCGACAATCGCGAACTCGTCGGATACGGTCCGGTGAATCTTGCGACCCGAATCGAGGTCCCCGATTCGGAGCCGATCTCGCTACTGGCCGTGCACCCGGGACCCGCTTACGTCACTCCGGCAGACATCTGGACCGCTGAACTGGACACTCTCCGAGGCGATCTGGAGGCCGTGTCGGGCACCGGACCGGTGATCGTCAGCGGAGACTTCAACACGACCTATTCGCACAAGAAGTTCCGCAACCTCCTCGATGCCGGATACTCCGACGCCGCAGCGCAATTGGGGAAGGGCTTGGTGCCGACGTATCCCACGGACAAGGGCACGCCCGCTGTCGTGGGTATCGATCACATCCTGTCCAACAGCGGACACGCTCGATCACTGGAGAGAATCGATCTCCCGGGATCGGATCATCACGGATTGATCGGAGAGATCGAGTTCGACCGGTAGATCAGCGAAACGAGTGGACGTTGCGCCGCGCCCAGTGCGCGAATGTCGTAGCGGTGCCGGTGATCTCGGTCAGCGTTCGGTCGACCTGCTGCGGATTGTCCACCGAGGACTCGAGCCCGTCGACATAGGTGATCGCAAAGTCCCCCATGCTGGGAGTCAAGTCGTCGATGGTCTCCTGTCGGCTGACCGTCTCGAAGGTCAAGGGGCGGCCGACAGCGCCGGAAATTCTGTCCAATAATTGGACGCGCGTGAGGGTTTCGGGTCCGGTGAGAACATGGGATCTACCGTGATGCGTCTGTTCGTCGATGAGAACGGCCGCCGCCGCCGAGGCGATGTCGTCCATCGCTATCGGGGCATTGGCGGCATCGGGGAACGGCTCACGGACGCAACCGGATTCGATGATTCGCTCCGCCCACATCGTCGAGTTCTCCATGAATTCGCCCGGCCACAGGTGAGTCCAGTGCATCCCGGATTTCTCGACCGCCACGGAGATCGGATACCACCAGTTCTCGGGTGGACCTGCGAGATCGACGACATGCCGTACCCCCGCGGCTCGGGCGAGCTCGAGGACAGGTTCGATCGTGCTCGGATACGGAGCCAGGTAGATCTGATCGACACCGATCAGGGCGTCGGGCAGAGAATCCACCCGACCGAGAAACCCCTCGGCGATCTCCACGCCCGCGGGCAACTGCGCGCGTTCGGGATGGTTGGTCAACGCTCGCACATCGGTTCGTCCCGCGGCCAGAAGGTGGTCGACGAGTATGCGGCCGATATTGCCGGTTGCACCGGTGACCAGAATCGTCATACCGTACAGCGTACGGCATGACGATTCGGTGTAGGAGTGGAAAAGTGAGCCGATCAGCTCACGCGAGCGGACTGCTTCCGAGACTTGCCGCACTGCAACAGGATTCGCACTGCAGCCGGGGTGCCGTCCAGCGATGTCACGATGTCGTTGCGCGTCTGTGCTGCCGCTGCGGAGACCGTGTCGAGTGACGTCTCCGCGGGATCGAGGGTTGCGGTGATCTCGACGACCCGCTCGCCACGGTCGGACACCGAGCGGCCGGAAGCGGACACAACACCCTCGTGGGCTGCCAAAGATTTCGCTGCACTCTTGGCGGCGGTGGTCAGATCGACACTGAGCCTGCCGTCGACGTCGGAGTCTGCTGTGGAGGCAAATGCGACAGTGCCGACCGAGCGGCGCGGCAGGTGCGCGAGGAGCCACCAGAGTCCGAGAAGAACGAGGACGATTGCGGCTGCTCCGAGTGCCCAGGGCCACCACCCTGCATCGACGGTGGTGTCGACGAACGCGGCATCGATTCGCTCGCGGCCGGGGAACTTGCCGCGTTCCCATGCGATGGCTCCACCGCCGAGGGCGATCAGTGCGAGCCCGACGACCGCCGTACTTGTTCGGTCGAGGGATGCGGTAGCGCGCTTCATGAGGCTTGTCCTGTCGTTCGCACTCGGGTGCGGACTTTCGGTGCCGACGCGAGTGGGCGGAGGGCATCGTCCACGGAGGTGACGATCGAGGATTTCAGGGCCGAGGTGTCGGTGCCGGTCACGGTGGACGCGGCAACGGTGACCTTCTTGTTGCCGGCCTTGGCCGTCGCGGAATCGACTCCGACGTTGTCGAGAGCGGCGGCGCGAGCCACTGCGGCGACGTCACCCTTGCGGAGCCAGACATCTTGTTCGGTGAGAGCACGATGGGTGCGTCGGCGTGGGCGGACGGCGACGAAAACAAGGACGAAGCCGATGACGACGGCGGCGATGCCGCCGGGCAGCATCCAGCTCTGCGCGGTGAGCCCATCCAGATGCGTAGCCGCGGGGCCGACCCATTCGGACCCGTCGAGGGCGCCGAGCTTCAGCAATGCCTCACGGCCGAGGACCACCCCGGCACCGATGAGGAGGAGTGCGAACAGAACAGCAGGGACAGCGGCGGTAGGGTTTGCCACCGGCTTCTTGCTCGGCTTCTCGCTCATTGCACTCTCCCTTCTTCGACGGTGGCTTCGGCGGGCACGCACTGGACGGTGACGTCGACTCGGTCGACTGTGTAGATGCCCAGCTCGGACAGATCTCTTGCCACTGCCGCGCGGACATTGGCGGCGACCTTCGCCAGTGGCGACGGCCAGGTGACGGCCACGGCAACCTGCGCACGGACGCGTGTCCCGTTGATCGTCACGTCGGCCTTCGGCAGGTCACGTCCGCCGAGGACGCGTAGCCCGGGGTTGCGGTCGGTGACCGATTCGGTGCCGCGAGCTGCGAGAACGGCGAGGCGCTCGACGGCTTTGTGCTTGATTTCCAGTGAGCCTCGCTCACCGGGCTCCACCGCTGTCTCAGTCACGACCGCGACCACGCATGATCGAGTTCAGGTCCAGTTCGCCGTCGATGTAGCGTCCGACGAAGAAGCCGAGGCCGCCGAGGACGATGGCGATGAGGAAGCCGGTGAAACCGCCGGCTGCTGCGGCGATGGCCAGCAGAAGTCCCACGAACAAACCGATGGTTGCAGTGGTCATGGTCTTGATCTCCAGTCAGAGGTATCAGATTCAGCGGTGTCAGATGTCGAAGTAGTTGCGCCGGGTGACGCGTTTTCGGATGCGAGCGATCCGCTTGGGCAGGGTGCGCAGTGGTGACGGGATCGGCGAGGCGCGGAACACGGTCGGCGCGCTGGCGGCATTGATCGGTGCCGACGGAAGAACTGCGAACCTGCGGTCGACCTCGGCGAGTTCGGCCATGTAGCGAGCCGGATCCCCGCCGATATCGGGGTGATGTTCACGTGCCACAGCGCGCCGAGCCGCCTTGTACTCGGCGGCTCGGTTGTGCGCTGCGTGCTCGTTCACCTGGTCAGACTCGCACAATGTCCTCGACGGTGACGTGCACGGGGCCGTCGACCATCGCTGCCACTGTGCGACGCACGGCATCGGCGGTCTCGCGAACCGCGACACCGAACTCCAGCGTCACGTGAACCTCGGTTCCGTCCTCACTGCTTCGGATGCCGGCGATACGGCGTCCGGGCAGGTACGTCGCGGCCTCACCGAACATGCCGCCGTGCAGCCCGACGACACCGTCGATCGCCAGAACGGCGTCGGCGATGTCCTCGGACTTGTCACGATCCGTCATGTGCGGCTCGGTCACTGCACTCGGGTGGTGGCGGGCTCGGTGGTGTCGTCGTCGTCCGAGCCGTCGTCGAGGTAGATGTCGTGGACGACGATGTTGACCTCGGTGACCTCGAGACCGGTCATGCGCTCGACGGCGTTGATGACGTTGCGGCGGATGCCCGCTGCGAGGTCTGCGATGGAGACGCCGTAATCGGCGACGATGTCGATGTCGACTGCTGCCTGACGCTCGCCGACCTCGACCGAGACACCCTGCGACTGGTTGACGCGGGCACCGGGGATGCGCTCACGGAGAGCACCGATCGCGCGGCTGGCTCCGCCGCCGACGGCGTGCACTCCCTGAACCTCACGGGTGGCGATGCCGGCGATCTTGGAGACGACGGTATCGGCAATGGTGGTGCGGCCCTGCGAGCTGACGAGCACGGAATCCGACTTGGTGGTGATGTCGGTCTTTCCTTCGCCTGCAGCGGATACGGTTGCCTTGGTGTCCGTCGTGGAGCTCATGAATGCCTCTCTTCGTTTCGGTGTCTGGTGCGTCAGTGTGTGACAGGAGTTGGTCGTAGCTCGATGGTCGAAACGCACGTCCACATAAAGTGACCTACGTCATAGATTACGTCTGCTGGTAAACCGGTATCGAAGACTGGCGTGATCGATGACCACGATGAAGTGAACGGGGGCCCGATGGAGTGGGTAGACGCGTCGGACCGCGTTCTCGTCGGCGCTGCGGCGCTCGGCGAGACCGATGCGTTCGAGGAGATCGTCCGGCGCTACGGCCCGGAGATGTTTCGGTATGCGCGCAACATGTTGTCCGATCAAGGTGCCGCCGAGGAGGTGGTGCAGGACGCGTTCGTGGCAGCGTGGAAGGGCCTCGACAACTTCCGTGGGGACTCGGCTCTGCGAACCTGGCTGTTCTCACTGGTGTCGCACAAAGTGATCGATCATCGACGACGTCGCAGCGTTCCTCCCGCTGAAGATTGGGTATTCGAGCGCAAGAGCACCGGAGCGGGCAGCGATCCCGGGGCGGATGTCGAGGCCGACAGCTTCATGGCCGAGCTGGGCACAGCACTCGCCGAGCTGCCCTACCGTCAGCGGGCCTGCTGGCTGCTCCGCGAGGTGGAGGGCCTGACGCACCCCGAGATCGGCGCGATCATGACCCTGTCCGCCGGAGCAGTACGTGGTCAGTTGACCAGAGCACGAGCAACATTGAGCGAAAGGTTGGCAACATGGCGGACCCACTAGAGCCGGATTCGGTTCTCGCGCGTGCTGCCACCGAACTTCGGGACGCACCACAGGAACCGAATTGGGTGGACATCAGCGCGTCCATCATCACGAAGGTACGCAACACCACCAGACGGACGTGGCCGATCGACAGCGCGTTCCCCTCCGGCTCTGCTGCCGGACCGGCGGACTCACTCCGGGTCAGTGACCACATCGTCAAGACGACGCTTCGTCGTGCACTGGCGGACGTGCACGGCGCACAGCCCACCGAGATCGAACTCGACCTCGACGACCATGCCTGCATCGGTCTGTTCGTCGCGGTGATCGGGGTGTACGGCGACGACCTGCAGGCCGCGGGAGACGAGCTGGCGACCATCGCGATCGATACCGTGTCGGACCTGCTGGGCGTCATCCTCGGGCGCGATGTGGTCGAGATACGCGTCGACGACATCGAGGAGCGCTAGCCGTACCGGCCGAGTGAGGAGACAGACTGTGGCGGACAGGGGTGAGCTGCGGATCTACCTCGGCGCGGCACCGGGCGTCGGCAAGACCTTCGCGATGCTCGGTGAGGCCCACCGACTGACCAGCCGGGGCTGCGACGTCGTGGCAGCGGTCGTCGAGACACACGGCCGCGCTGGGACCATCGAGGCGCTCGACGGTATCGAAGTGCTGCCGATGGCGACCGTCGAATATCGGGGGTCGTCGGCGCAGGAACTCGATCTCGACGCCGTCCTGGCGAGGAAGCCTCAGGTGGTGCTCGTCGACGAACTCGCCCACACCAACACCCCGGGCAGTGTGCACGGTAAGCGGTGGCAGGACGTCGAGGTGCTGCTCGACGCCGGCATCGACGTCATCTCGACCCTCAATGTCCAGCACCTCGAATCGCTCAACGACGTGGTGCAGCAGATCACCGGGGTACCGCAGCGAGAGACCGTGCCCGACAGCGTCGTTCGTGCTGCCGACGAGGTGGAACTGGTCGACATCACTCCCGAGGCGCTCCGCAGTCGGCTGCGGCACGGCAACGTCTACGCCGCCGAGAAGGTCGACGCGGCACTGAGCAACTACTTCCGGGGCGGCAACCTGACGGCGCTGCGGGAACTCGCACTGTTGTGGATCGCCGATCAGGTCGACGCGGCATTGGTGAAGTACCGCAAGGACAATCGCATCACCGAGACGTGGGAAGCCCGCGAGCGCGTGGTGGTGGCCGTGACCGGCGGACCGGAATCGGAGACGCTGCTGCGCCGCGCCAGTCGCATCGCCTCGAAATCCAGTGCGGAGCTGATGGTGCTGCACATCGTCCGCGGCGACGGCCTGATGGGAGTATCGGCAGCGCAGATGGGCTCGGTGCGCAGGCTCGCCGCCGGGCTCGGTGCGAGCGTCCACAGCGTCGTCGGCGACGACGTGCCGACGACGCTGCTCGACTTCGCCCGCGGGGTGAATGCAACCCAGCTGGTGATCGGTACCTCGAGACGGTCGCGCGCGGCGCGGATCCTGGACGAGGGCATCGGCGCAGCAGTGGTGCAGAACTCGGGAAAGATCGACGTGCACATGGTCACTCATGCCGAGCAAGCCCGCCGCAGGGGCATCCAGGTCGATTCGGGGCGGCGACGAATTCTGGCGTGGGTCGCCGCCGTACTGGTGCCCTGCCTCGCCGCCGCCGTACTGAGCACGGTCGGACCGAACTTCGACTCCAGCGGCGAGAGTGCTCTGTTCTTCATGGTGGTGCTCTGCGTTGCGCTGCTGGGAGGAGTTGCGCCGGCGGCACTCTCGGCGTTGATCGCGGGATTCCTGCTCAACTACTTCTTCACCACACCCCGGTACAGCCTCACCATCGCCGAGCCGGAAAATTTTGTCGTCACCGTCGTGCTGCTGCTGATGGCCGTTGCCGTCGCCGCGCTGGTCGATGCCGCAGCCCGGCGGACGCGTCAGGCACGGAGGGCGACCCAGGAAGCCGAGCTGTTGACGTTGTTCGCCGGATCGGTGCTCCGCGGAGCCGACCTGACGGCACTGCTCGAGCGCGCCCGTGAGACCTATCGCCAGAGTGGTGTGGCGCTGTGGGACAACCAGTCTCAGTCGATCGTGGGCAGCACCGGTGAGCAGGCGCCGATCGATCGAACCGGAGCCGATACCGAGGTCGACGCAGGCGACTTCACGTTGTTGCTCGTCGGCGAACGCACTCGCGCGCACGATCGGCGGGTGCTCGCGGCGGTGGCCAACCAGGCTGCCGGCATGGTTCGTCAGTCTCGGCTGGCCGAGGAAGCCAGCCGCGCCAACGCACTAGCCGAGGCCGATGCGCTGCGTCGAGCATTGCTCTCGGCCGTCAGCCACGATCTCCGGACGCCACTGTCCGCCGTCAAGGCGGCGTCCTCGTCTCTGCGTAGCACCGACGTGCAGTTCTCACCCGAGGACACCGAGGAATTGCTCGCCACGATCGACGAATCGGCCGATCAGCTGACCGCTCTGGTGAGCAATTTGCTCGACTCCTCGCGGCTGCAAGCCGGTGTGGTGCAACCGAGTCTGCGTCCCGTCTTCGTCGACGACGTGCTGAGCGGCGCGCTGGTCCAAGCAGACGATCGTGTGCGGGTCGAGGTGGGTGACGTCGAAGTACTGGCAGACCCTGGCCTGCTCGAACGGGTGCTGGCGAACCTGGTGGACAACAGCGCCCGGTACGCGCCCACCGGAGACATCACGGTCAGGGCCGCGGTGCACGGCGAGCGGGCAACCATCTCGGTCGTCGATCACGGCCCCGGCATCACCGCGGGAGCCGAGGAAACGATGTTCGACGCGTTCCAACGCCTCGGGGACCGCGACAACTCGATAGGCGTCGGGCTGGGACTGTCGGTGGTGCGCGGATTCGTCCGAGCCATGGGCGGTACCGTCACGGCATCGAACACGGACGGCGGCGGGCTGACGATGACGGTGGAGCTGAAGGCGGCGAGTAGGTGAAGGTGCGGGTGCTCGTCGTCGACGACGAGCCACAGATCGTGCGAGCGCTGCGGATCAATCTCAACGTGCGCGGGTTCGAGGTCGTGAGTGCCGCAACCGGCGGTGAGGCGCTGCGGGTGGCTGCGAACTTCCACCCGGACATCGTGATTCTCGATCTCGGCCTACCCGACATCGACGGTATCGACGTCATCGCCGGTCTGCGCGGCTGGACCGAGGTGCCGATCCTGGTGCTCTCGGCGCGGACCGACTCGGCCGATACCGTCGAGGCACTCGATGCCGGCGCCGACGACTTCGTGACCAAGCCCTTCGGCATGGACGAGCTGCTGGCGCGATTGCGTGCTGCTCTGCGCCGCGGCCCGCAGACCGTGGCAGATCCTGTCGTCGAGACGGAGGACTTCACCGTCGACCTGGCCTCGAAAACCGTTGTGCGAGCGGGAGAGAGCGTGCACCTGACCCGCACCGAATGGGGTGTCCTCGAACTGCTCGTGCGCAACGAAGGCAAGCTGGTATCGCAGAAGGACATACTGCGGACCGTCTGGGGCCCCGGGCACGAGCGTGAAACACATTATCTGAGAATCTATCTCGGCCAGTTGCGGCAGAAACTGGAACGAGATCCGGCGGCTCCGGTGCATCTGATCACCGAAACCGGCATGGGCTATCGATTCGTGAGTTGACCGCTGGCCGCGCTCGCACCTATCCACGCTCGCACTTATCCGCCCAGTACCTCTCCCTCGCGGCGCGGGTCTGCTCCCCCGATCCAGCCGCCGTCGGTGCGCTGCAACGCGCTCAGTCCGCTGGACTGGTCTGCGACCGAGACCTGATGGCCCATCTCGCGCAATTTCACGACCACGGGATCGTTCTCACCCGTCACGTTCGGATGCTCACCGCCGTAGTTGGTCGACGGGGTGTTGGCCGCACCGAAGTCGACCATCGATACCGCCTGCTGTGGGTCCATGCCCCAATCGAGCAGTCCCACCAACGTTTTGACGACGAACTGAATGATCACCGATCCGCCGGGAGATCCGGCGACGAGAACGAGATCTCCGCGTGCGCCGTCGTCGCCGCGGTCGAACACGAGCGTCGGGGCCATCGAGCTTCGCGGACGCTTACCCGGCTCGACACGGTTGGCCATGGGAGTTCCGTCCTCGGCCACGGGAGCCGCGGAGAAGTCGGTGAGCTGATTGTTGAGCAGAAAGCCGTCGACCATGTGGAACGAACCGAAAGCCGACTCGACAGTCGTCGTCATCGAGGCGGCATTGCCCTCGCTGTCGACGATGGAGATGTGGCTGGTGCCGTGCTCGGGGTCGGTGGACGAGGCGAACTGAACCGGGCCGAAGTCGCCGGGCTGCGCGGTACCCATCGACTTGGACTCGTCGATGAGTCCCGCTCTGCTGCTGAGGTATTCGGGGTCGAGCAAGGCGTCGGGGGATCCGCCGGGCAGGGGTACGAAGTCCGGATCGGCCACGTACTTGTCGCGATCGGCGTAGGCCAGTCGCTCGGCCTCGGAGATCAGGTGCACGGCCTCGGCCGTCGGGGTACCGCCGTTGGCGTCCATTCCCGTCGGCGCGTACTGCGCCAGATCGAAGTTGGACAGAATGCCCATCGTCGACGCCACTGCAATGCCGCCCGACGACGGTCCCGGCATGCCGCAGATGTCGTGGTCGCGGTACTCGGTGCATACGGCGGTACGGGTTTTGGGTTCGTACGCCGCGAGATCTTCCAGCGTGATCTGTCCCGGAGTGCGGCCCGCGGTGGTATCGGCCGTCGCATCGACGATGGCCTGGGCGATGTCGCCGGTGTAGAAGGCGTCGGCACCGTCGGTTGCGATGGCAGACAGCGTCTTCGACATGGCCGGGTTGTTCAGAACCGTCCCGGCGGGTTTTCCGGTGCCGTCCGGCTGCAGGAAGTAGGCCTTGGATGCGGGGTCGAGGGCGAGCTTCGGTGCCGAGTCGGCAATGGACGAGGCCATGCGCGGGCTGATCTCGATTCCGTTGTCGGCGAGACCGATTGCAGGCTGGAAGAGATCCCCCCACGGCTTGTCGCCGTGATCGTCGTGGGCTTGCTCGAGCATCCGCAGGACGCCCGGTACGCCGATCGATCGGCCACTGGACCGTGCATCGGGTTGTGGCACAGTGCGGTTCACATCGTCGATGTATCGCAGGTAGTCGCCGGTGGCGCTCATCGGAGCGGTCTCGCGGCCGTCGTAGCTCTGCACCTCGCCGGACGCCGCGTCGTAGTACATCAGGAATGCACCGCCGCCGATTCCGGACGACTGCGGTTCGACGAGGCCGAGCACCGTCTGCGCGACGATCAGTGCGTCGGCCGCGGTGCCGCCGTCACGCAGCACCTCGCAGGCTGCTTCGGTCGACACCGGGTTTGCCGTCGAGACCGAGTACGAGGCTGTCTCCACCGGTGCCATGTTGGATCGATATCCGGTCGCGACTTCCGGATTGGTGGAGATGTCGCCCGAGCTCGCGCTTGGTGTCGCTCCTACCGGGGTGCCGCCGCTGGCACCGAGAACGCAACTGTTCTCGGCAGCGGAGTCGGTGCCGGTGCTGTCACTGCTGCTGCACGCGGCGAGCGGTACCAGCAGGAGAGCACAGGCAAGAGCGGTCGAGCGGAGTGGGCGCATTCCGGTTGCAGACACCGCCCGACGCTAACACCGTGATCACCGTCGCTGCGCCGATTCGAGCAGCCAGTGTGCGATGGGTGCAGGCCTGCCGAACAGGAAACCCTGCGCGAAGCCGCATTCGAGCGACTCGATGATCGAGGCCTGCGCCTCGGTCTCGACGCCCTCGGCCACCGTTCTCACCGGCAGGGCCGACGCCATGGCGACGATCGCGCGAATCAGTTGAGTATCGGATTCGGAGTGTCCGATCTCGTGCACGAACGACTTGTCTATCTTGAGCAGTGCGATCGGCATCGCGCGCAACCTGTTCAACGAGGAGTAGCCGATTCCGAAGTCGTCGAGCACGATGAGAACACCCATGGCAGCGAGCCGATCGAGAAGGCTCTTCGCCGTGCCGATGTCGTCGATCAGAACGCTTTCGGTGATCTCCAGCGCCAGATCCGCTCCGCTGAGGCCGTACTCGTCGAGCAGTCCTCTCACGATGGTCGGCAGCGAGTCGTCCCGTAGTTGCATCGGGGACACGTTCACCGACATCGTGACGTCCTGACCGTGCGCGCGCAGCGTCACCAGATCCGAGAGCGCGGACCGCAGCACCCATTCTCCGATCTCCTTGATCAGACCGGTCGATTCGGCAATCGGAATGAATTCGTTGGGGGTACTCACCCGGCCTTCCCTGTTCCAGCGGAGGAGCGCCTCGTAGACGACGGTAGTGCGCGAGGCGGTGTCGACGATCGGCTGGTAGTACACCTCGAGCTCGCCGCGTCTGATCGCGCCGCGCAGCGCGGTTGTGGTCTCCATCGCGGAAGTGGCACGTGCGCGCAAGGATTCGTCGAAGAACGCGTAGCGCGCCGCGCCGAGGGATTTGGCGTGATACATCGCGGTATCGGCCTCGCGGATGGCGTCGTGCAGTCGATCTGCATCGGCGATGCCGACCGATGCCGTGACGTAGGCCATCGCAGCGCTGAGCGGGAACGGCTCGTTCATTCGGTCGATGATGCGACGGGCCAACGCTTCTGCGCCGAGACGATCGCACCGGGACAGGATGACGAATTCGTCGCCCGCGTATCTGACGACGGAGTCGCCGGCACCGACGGCGGCGCGGATACGCCGCGCCGCGGCGACGATCAGTTCGTCACCGACGCGGTGGCCGTACGAGTCGTTGACGATCTTGAAGTTGTCGAGGTCGACGAACAGGACGCAGGTGCGTCCAGGAGCCTGCGAGCGGTCGTGTCGGGCGTATTCCTCGTCCAGCATCGTGCGGTTCGGCAGGCCGGTCAACAGGTCGTGAGCCGCGAGATACTTGGCGTGCTCCTTGCCGAACTGAACTCTGGTGAGTGCGCGTTCGCCGCGCAGAAAGGCACCGACCAGGATCGAGGCCAGCAGCAGCGAACGCACGACCAGGTCTCCGGTGGAGACCGCCGAGCCCAGTAGGGGCACGGTGGCGCACACGACCAGCAGCATCACCACGAACACGACCCGGCGGTTGCTGTGGGCGGGTGCCGGATCCTGCCGCTGAGAGACGGTGCGCATCGACGGATCGAGTGCTGCCATCGCCAGGGAGAGGTACGCGAAGAGGTAGATACCGTCGAGCAACCCCGAGGACGGCGCGTCGGCAGTCGTGGCAGCGAATGCGTACGAAACGTCCCCGACGAGCGTCGCAATCAGCGCGATCAGCGCCCACTGCAACGCCGCTGTGCGGGGTTTGGACGAGTACAACAGGTAGGTGGTCAGCGTGATCAGCGCTGCGTCGATCGCTGGGTACACGCCGTTCACCACAGTCGATGCCGACGAGTGCGAGGATTCGAGGGCCGGTGAGATGAACAGCAACCACGACAGAAACAGGGTGCCGAGGAAGATCAGGCCCGCGTCGACCAGTGGTGTTATGTCGTCGATCGACTGGCGATCTCGGATCCACCGCGACAGTGCGTATCCGACGAGTACGTACCCGGTGAGGGTGAACAGGTCGGGTAGCAACGTGAAGGAATGGGTCAGCGTGCTGGGATCGCTACGGAGAGAGACGCCGAACATGAACAGTACCGAGGCCCCGAACAGTGCCCACCAGCATCGAGAGTCGTCGGGACGGTAGCGGCGAATGGCGGCGCTGATGGCGAGCACCGAGCCGACGGCGACTGTGGCCAGGACGCCGGCCCTCACGTCGGCGTCGCCGAGAACGAAGACAGTGGTGGCTACGACGACCACGGCGGCCAGTCCTGCTGTTCGTTTGGATTGGACGGCAAAGGGCGCAGCGACCTTCGTATTCATCGAAGGACCTACTTCCTTCTCGCTCGCGGCCTGCACACCGCTTCTTTCTCGACGCCTCCATCGGTGAATATACGTCTTCGGTCAGTGGATTCGGTGACAGATCTCTCCTAAGGAGGCACAGCTGTCAGGTCGCCACCGCGGACGTGCTCCGCTGGACTGCGATGCGGACGTCCTCTTCGATCAGGTCACCGTTGATCGCAGCACCGGCTCGCACTCCGGCAGCCGAGGCAGCGACCACCGTGTCCATCGGCGCGGCGACGTTACCCGCCACCCAGACACCGGGCACAGAGGTGGCACCGACGGGGTCGGCCTCGATGTAGGTGCCGAGAACGTGGTCGTTCATCACCATCTCGGTGGTGCCGATTCCGAGCGAGACCAGGATGTCGGCGCGAGAGGTGAAGTTGGGTCCCACGACCAACGCGTCGAGTCGGACCTGCCGCCCGTCCGCCAGCGTGACGCCCACGATCGCGTCGTCGGCGACGTCCACCCGAGCGATCTCCTCGTCCACCACCTCGATGCCGCGGGCGG
This sequence comes from Rhodococcus sp. WWJCD1, assembly GCF_002258735.1. Taxonomy (NCBI): domain Bacteria; kingdom Bacillati; phylum Actinomycetota; class Actinomycetes; order Mycobacteriales; family Nocardiaceae; genus Rhodococcus; species Rhodococcus sp. WWJCD1. The sequence continues at coordinate 139,926 of NZ_NOXY01000011.1, read as the reverse complement.
CCAGACGGCCCTGATCCTCGTCGGTGAGTTCCGGTGCCAGGTGTGCGAACACTGTGACGTGTTCGGTGAGCTGACGCCACATCTGCGCCTGATGTCCGACGAGTGGGCTACCGATGATTCCGATTCTGTGGTCGCGGACCTCCCAGCCGTGGCAGTACGGGCAGTGGAGTACGTCGCGGCCCCACCGCTGGGCTAGGCCTGGGATGTTCGGGAGAACATCGCTGAGGCCGGTGGTGACCAACAGGCGGCGGCCACGCACGACGGAGCTGTCGCCCAGTGTGACCTCGAACCCGGATTCGGTGCGGATTGCCGACCGGGCGGTGCCCTCGATGATGTGGACCCCGTAGCGACGTGCCTCGTCGCGGCCGAGCCGGACCAGTTCGAGCGGCGACTCGCCGTCACGGGTGAGGTAGTTGTGCGAATGTGCTGCAGGCGCATTGCGGGGGTCGCCGGCGTCGACGACCACGACCGAGCGTCGGGACCGGCCGAGGGCCACGGCAGCGCTGAGACCGGCAACGCCGCCGCCGACGATGATCGCGTCGACCAGGGTGTGGTGAACAGTGTCTGATGTCATGCCCGGAAGTCTGCGGCCGACTGCAATGCATTGGCAAGAATAATTGCCGATTCAGCAACATATTCAAGAGGAGAATACCGTTAGGCGTGATTCGCTCGGCCTAACCGGGGAATGGACTGGTTTCGACCCGGAATGGCCATCCACCGCACTGCCGCTACCGCCGGTAAGCGCGGATGCACCGCTTGAACAGGCAGTTCGCTCGAGGTCTACTGGTCGGTAAGAATCGAGCCGGGGGGGGGCGCATGGGGCATTTCGAGATCGGCGAGACCGTTGTCGCGGTCCGAAATCTGGGACGCGTGCGGTGGCGCAGCGGTATCGCCAAGGGAACCGTCGGAATCGTCGTCGGCGTGGATTGGCTCGGTGACGCCCGGGTGAACTTCACCGTCGACGGATCGATGCGTGCCCGAGGCGAAACGGTGGAACACATCGTCGCCGACGGCGACGTCCGCACGTTGCGGGCCGCTCCCCGCCGGCTGACCGGCTAGTTGCTGTCGGTGCGCTCGTCCGAGGTCGCGGGGCCGGTTTCGATTGCGCCGCCTTCGCTCGACCAATCGTTGTCTTCCGCCGCCGCGGCCGGGTCTGACGTGACGTCCTTCTCGGCGTCGGGGGCAGAGTTCTCATCGTGCTTGGGATCAGTCATGGGTGCCGTGTACCCGTGCGGTGCCGGACGAACCGTCGGCACCGCACGGGTGCTCGATCGGCCGCTCTCTACAGGCCGAAGGGCAGAGTGCCCGGTGCCAGCTCGAAGCCGCTGCTGCCTGCGGAGATGGAGCCGAAGCCGCCGAGGATCGCGTTGATGAAATTGGTGATCATGAAATGTTCCTGCCTTCGTTGTGTAGATGTTTCGTGCGGACAACCCGGTCGAGGCTACCGGCAGCGGTAGCGTCGAGGCTGTGAGAATCCAGGGAATCCTCGCCGGTGTTGCTGCGGCTGCCTGTGCGCTCACGGCATGCACGACGGGATCTCCCGCGCCGACTGCGAGCTCTTCCGCCTCGCTCGACTACGTGGCCCTCGGGGATTCGGCCGCGTCGGGCCCGCGCATTCCCGACCAGGTCGGCGCGCCGGGATGCCAGCAATCCGATTCCAACTACCCGCACGTTCTCGCGGAAGAGCTCGCTGTCGCTTCGTTCGTGGATGTGACGTGCTCGGGTGCGATCACCGAGAACATCGTCTCCACTCCGCAGGCCACGTCCAGCGGTGACGTTCCGGTGCAGCTCGATGCTCTGTCTGCAGACACCGATCTCGTGACCATCACGATCGGAGGTAACGACATCGGACTGGTGTCGACGGCCGTGGGCTGTCTGACCTTCACAGCGTCGTCGGCAACCAACGTCTGCAAGGACCGGCTCACTGCGGGCGGCGTCGACACCGTCGCCGCAGCCATCGCGGAGAAGGCACCGAACTGGGGAGCCATGCTCGACGCGGTGACCGAACGTGCGCCCGACGCGCGGATCCTGGTCGTCGGTTACGGCACGTATCTGCCGGACGGTGGCTGCTTCCCCACTCAGCCGATGCTGCCCGAGGACGCCGACTACATCCAGGGCAGCATCACCGCGATGAACGAGGCCCTGAAGACTCAGGCCGACGAACACGGTGCCGAGTTCGTCGACACCGAGGCGCTGAGTGTGGGCCACGACGTCTGCGTCGCTCCCGATCAGCGGTACTTCGAGGGAGTCATCCCGCAGAATCCCGCTGCGCCACTGCATCCGACGGCGGCCGGAATGGCGGCGATAGGTGACGCGGTCGCGGAGGCCGTGCGCGCCGGGTAGGTAACCACGACATGGCAACTGGCCATGGAGCAGTCGGCCTCGGTCGCCCATGCTCGACACCATGGTCTCGTATTCCGCTGTGATCGGGGTGTTCGCGGTGGCTCTGGCGTTGGTTCTGACGCCGGGGCCCAACATGATCTACCTCGTCTCGAGAAGCATCTCGCAAGGCAGGCGGGCGGGAATGGTGTCGCTCGCAGGTGTGGCCGTCGGCTTCCTCGTCTATCTGACGGCCACCAATCTCGGCCTGGCAGCGGTGTTCACGGCCGTGCCCGCGCTGTACACCGCGGTCAAGCTCGCGGGTGCCGCCTACCTTGCCTGGTTGGCGGTGCAGGCTCTGCGCGGGAGCGTCTCGGCATTCGAACCGACCGAGCTGCAACAGGATTCGACCCAGCGGCTGTTCACCATGGGTCTGGTGACCAACCTGCTGAACCCGAAGATCGCGATCATGTACATCTCGGTCATTCCGCAGTTCGTCGATCCCGCGGCCGGTCACCTTCTGCTGCAGGGCTTCACGCTCGGCGGCGTGCAGATCGCCGTCGCGGTGGCGGTCAACCTGGCGATCGTGGTGCTGGCCGGATCGATCGCCCGATTCCTCGCCGTCCGGCCCACCTGGCTGAAGATGCAGCGCTATCTCATGGGTACCGTGCTCGGACTGCTCGCTGTGCGCGTGGCGACCGACGGGGGCAAACCGGTCCCGGCTTGAGCCATGTATGCGCGCCACCCGCCGAATTCGGTGATGTCGGTTCCTTTCTCGGCTGCGTCATGAGCACAGCAGAACCCGGTGACCCAGCGTCCGTCCGACAACTCGACCGGCCCGAGGCCCATCGGCGCGGGCAACCCGGCGAGGAAGGTGCCGAGTGCGGCCGCGGACATTCGGTAAAGCTCTCCGGCAATGGGTGCGCCTTCGGCTTCTCTCCGCACCAGCCCGGGCTTGGGCGGTGTGGTGTGCAGATCCACGAGTCGATAGTCCGCAGATGTGGTCACCTCCCCGCTGAACCGTGCGCCGCGTTCGGTCAATTGGTGGTGCACCGGAAAACCGCGCAGGTGCGCTCCTACGGCCAACACCTCGATACCGTCGTCGATCAGCGACGGAGAAGCGATGCCACCCAGTCGAGCGGCGAGGTCGATCGCGATCTGATCCTCGAAAGCGGGGACGACGAACATGACTCCGAAGGAACTGCCGTCCGACGTCGGGGCACCGGGAACCGCCACCGCTGCCATGTCGAGCAGATTGCAGAAGTTGGTGAACGTACCGAGGCGACGGTTGATGCCGATCGGATCCGATTGCACCGCAGCGATGGTCGGGTGTTCGGTGGTGGTGGGCAGCAGTAGACCGTCGAACCCGTTCAGCTGTGCGCGGGCCGCAGTCTCGGCTTCGGCGAGAGCGGCGAGATCGTCCACGTACCGGTGGGCGGACGGCTCCGCCGCCGATCCGACGATCGCGGCCACGGTGGGATCGGCCCCGGCGGGCGCGGTGTCGAGGAACTTCCCGACGGCCGAATACCGCTGCGCCACAATGGCTCCGTCGTAGAGCAACTTTGCCGCGTCGAGCAGCCCCGAGATATCGACTTCGACGTGGGTGAAGCCCTTCTCGGCCAGGCCTGCGACCGTCTCCTCGAATGCCCGACGGTACGCCGGGCTCAACGACGTCAGATCCTCACCTCGCGGGACGGCGACACGGGGTTGCGGGGATGCGGCCAACCGGACGTCGGTGGGCCACGCTCGGCTCCGTGGATCGGTAGCGGTAGGCCCGGTCATCACTTTCATTGCCGCCGTGGCACTGTCGAGATCGTGAGCCAGCACGGTGACGCAGTCGTAGTCGGCACACGCAGGAACCACGCCGGTATTGGGCACGATTCCCAATGACGCCTTGATTCCCACCAAGCCGTGGAACGCGGCGGGGACTCGTCCCGAACCAGCTGTGTCGGTGCCGATTCCGATGTCGGCGATGCCCAGTGCCACCGCAGCAGCGGAGCCGGAGCTGGATCCGCCCGACACCAGTGTGGGGTCCCAGGCGCAGCGCACTGCCCCGTAGGGGCTACGAGTGCCGACCAGTCCGGTGGCGAACTGATCCAGGTTGGTCTTGCCCAGCACCAGTGCGCCCTGGCTCGTCAGGCGCTCGATGGCAGTGGCGGATTCTGTCGGCGCATAGGCGAATTCGGGGCAGGCGGCAGTAGTGGGCAGACCCGCGACGTCGATGTTGTCCTTGACCGCAACCAGCACGCCGGCGAGCGGCAGATCTGCGCCTGCCTCCAGGGCATGTTCGAGAGCCGTGGCCTCGGCCAGCACGTCGTTCTCGTCGCGCAGGGTGATCCACACCTCGGGCCGATCGACCTCGGCGATCCGCTTGTAGGCCTGCAGAACTCGTTCTCGTACCTCAGGCTGCATCGGTTCTGCCCTTCGTCGTATCGAATTCGCCTGCTGCCGACCACGCGTCGCGCTCGGCACCGAAGGCGACGGCTTGTCTCGCGCGGAACTCGGCGATGGAGTCCGCGTTGGTCTCCAGGAAGTTCTCGTGCTCGGCGAGAGAGAACTCACCGTCGGTGATGTCCACTCCGCCGCCGCGGCCGGCCGCCAGATCGGCGCGTAGGTCCATCAGTTCCTCGGGTTCGACCGAGTACCAGGAGATTCGGTCGAAGAACCGGAGCAACCACGGGGTGCCCTCCTCGAACGGTCCGTCACTGTGCGCGGCGCTGTGGCTCCACACCTGCGTGGTTCGACCCACGAACTGGTATCCGCCGGGACCCTCCATACCGTAGATGCACAGGTACGCTCCGCCGATACCGACGGCATTTTCCGGCGTCCAGGTGCGGGCCGGGTTGTACTTCGTCGTCACCAGGCGGTGCCGCGGGTCCAACGGGGTCGCCACCGGAGCACCCAAGTACACGTCACCGAGTCCGAGCACCATGTAGTCGGCGGCGAACACGGTGTCGAAAACGTCTGCCACGGAATCGAGTCCGTTCATCCGCCTGATGAACTCGATGTTCCAGGGACACCACGGGGCGTCGGCGCGCACACCATGCATGTATCGCTGGATCGCTTCCCTGGTCGACGGGTCGTCCCACGACAGCGGCAGGCGAACCTGGCGGCTGGGCACCACGAGTTCCGAGGCTGCGGGTAGATCGTCCTCGACCTCGGCGAGCAGTCCCATCAGCGAATCGATCGACAGCACATCGGGATTCACCTTCACCTGCAGTGAGCGGATTCCCGGTGTCAGGTCCAGCAGGCCTCGGGGTGCGATGCCCTCGATCCGCTGGTGCAGCGCGTGCACCCGCGCTCGCAGGGTGAGGTCAAGTTTCATGTCGCCGTATTCGACTAGCACGTTGTCGTCGCCCGACCGGCGATAGGTGACGCACGTATCGGCGTCGCGTCGAGCGATGACGCCGTCGTCGCCGTCACCGCCGGCGGAGAAGACTGCGGGCAGTGATGCGCGCCGGGCGAGGCCGAGCGATCCCAACGGTGCGGTGGCCGCAGCCCGGACCGGAACGAATCGGATGGTGTCTCCGGGACGAAGTTGGCCGAGCTTCCAGCGTTCGGCTGCGACAACGGTAACGGGACAGACGAATCCGCCGAGGCTGGGTCCGTCGGGGCCGAGCAGGATCGGGGTGTCACCGGTGAAGTCCAATGCACCGACGCTGTAGGCGTTGTCGTGGATGTTGGACGGGTGCAGTCCGGCCTCGCCGCCGTCGGCGCGAGCCCACTGCGGCTTGGGACCGATCAGCCGGACTCCGGTGCGATCGGAATTGAAGTGCACCTCGTAGCGGGTGGCGTAGAGGGTGTCGATGTCGTCTCGGGTGAAGAACTCGGGCGCGCCGTGCGGGCCTTCGGTGACGGCGATGTCCCAGGCGGACGTCAGCACCGGCAGGTGTTCCATCGGGATGGGTCCGAGGACGGCGGAGTTGTCGGAGCGGCCGGCCAGTCCGATGATGTCGCCCTCGCCCAGGATGCCGCCGCGGTGTCCGCCGAACTTGCCGAGAGTGAATGTTGCTGCGCTGCCGAGGTAATCCTCGACGTCCAGGCCGCCCTGGATCAGTACGTACACCCGCAGCCCGTGGCCGGTGGTGGTGCCCACGTCCAGCTTTGCACCGGCGGGGACCAGCACGGGTCGCCACTGCGGTGCCGATTTTCCGTCGATGCGCACCGGCACCGCCGCTCCGGTGACGCAGATGTAGGTATCGGTGTCGAACGCCAATGCCGGCCCGGCCATGGTCGATTCGAGTCCCGGTGCACCCTCGGGGTTGCCGAGCGCGGTGTTGCCGAGGCGGAACGACAGATCGTCCATCGGTCCCGACGGCGGCACGCCCACCTTCCAGTAGCCGACGCGTCCCGGCCAGTCCTGGACCGTGGTGAGCATTCCGGGCCGCTGGACGGTCATCTTGGCCGCTGTCGAATTCACCGCGTTCATGCCCCCGCCGACTCTCGCGTCACGATCATCTGAACCGCAGTGGGGTCGAATCCGTTGCAGGGGTTGTTGATCTGCGGGCAGTTCGAGACCAACACGAGGGTGTCGATCTCGGCACGCAGTGAGAGCTTCTTGCCGGGGGCCGACAAGCCGTCGACGATGCCGAGGGTGCCGTCCGCGTCGACGGGGACGTTCATGAAGAAGTTGATGTTGGGGGCCAGGTCTCGCTTGCCGAGACCCCACTTGGAACCTTCGATGAGGAAGTTCTCGACGCAGGCGTGTTGGTGCTGGGTGTGGTGGCCGTAGCGCAGAGTGTTCGATTCCTTGGAGCACGCTCCGCCGACGGTGTCGTGGTTGCCTACCTCGTCCTCGACGATCGTCATCAACGGCGTCGAATCATCGCTGCGCAGAACGGTTCCGGTGGTGAGGAACAAGTTCTGTTGCGCGGTGACCGTCGCGGCGGCGGAGTAACGGAGCGAGTGGTCGTGTGCGCTGTACAGCAGGGTGTCGACGGCCTGATTGCCGTACAGGTCGACGATGGTCAGGACGTCACCGGCCTCGACGATGGCAGACCAGGGACCGAATGCCGGTGCGATTTCGTCTCTGACGATCGTGGTCTCGAGGGTGCTCGCGGTCATTGCGCTGCCTTCCATGCGGTCTCGGTGTTCTGCACTGCACGCTGGTATTCCGGTTCGGTGTTGTCGAGCGAGAGCAGCTCTTCGGGTGCCTTCCAGGCCAGAACGTCGAGTGTCGTTGTGGGGTACTCGAGGCTGGGGTCGAGCGGGTGAGCGGTGTTGGCGAGCAACACGATCACCGGCAGATGGATGAGCAGATCCACCGAGCGTCCCGGGCCGGCCGAGCCTGTGCTGACGAGGCCGCCGTCCGCGGCGACGGTGACACCGTGGAAGAACGACAGGGACGGTGCCACATCCCGCGGTTCGAGTCCGTGCTTGGCTGCGGCGAGGGTGAACAGTTCACGCCCCGATGGGGCCGACGAATGTGGCCCGCTCACTCCGTATTTGGCGGTGTTCGTAGCGGAGGATGTTGTGCCGCACAACGCATCGTGATGGCCGGACGTGTCGTCGACGATGGTCGCCAGCACTCGGCCCTGGTCCGAGAGCAGGGGATGGCCTGCGCTGAGGTACGCCTGCCAGGGAACCTTGACGGTGTCGGCGGTGTTGAGCCGTTCCCACGGCGCGTCGACGCGATAGAGCAGCAGGTTGGCGCAGGCAGCACCATCGACGTCGACGAGACGCAGGCGGGTTCCGCGAGCCAGGACCTTGGTGGTGTAGCTTCCGCCGGGCACCGATTCTGCCCAGGTGAGCTCCGAGATGCCCTCCGGTGCTGTGGGTGCGGGCGCGACCGTCGCCTGGGATCGTGCGTGTTCTTTGGCGGAATACGTTGTTGCGGTGCTCATGGTTCAGGCTCCGATCGTGACGGGCTTGGGGTGTGCTTTGCCGTGGGGAAGGCAGGCGATGCCTACGACGATCACGGCGAGGACGGTCAGTGGTGCGGCCCACCGCAGCAAGGGGAATTCGCCGGTGGGGTCGAAGATCTCGGCCCGCGGCCACGACAGGTTGATCACCATCAGGCCGCCGTAGAGCACTGCGGCGATGTTGACGGGCAGGCCGAGGCGGCCGAGGGTGAAGAGCTTCTCGCCGTCGGCGTCCTTCTGCACTCCGCCGTGCGGCCAGCCCTTGAGTCGCTGGATCAGCAGCGGGACGGTGACCATCATGTAGGCGAGGTAGATCAGCACGATGCACACGCTCGACAGCGTGGTGAAGATCGCGGAGTTGCCGACGTTGACCGCGAGGATTGCCACGCAGGCCACGCCGATGAGCACCGAGGGCGCGATGGGAGTACCAGTGCGCGAGTTGACTTTTGCCAAGGCGGCGGACGCGGGAAGCCGACCGTCGCGGGCCATCGAGAACATAAGCCGCGAGGCCGCGGTCTGGATGGCGAGGGTGCAGATGAACACGGCGATGGCGACGTCGATGAGCAGGACCTTGCCCCACGGGGACGTGAGGATCGAGTCGATGACGTACGGAAGGCCCTGGGTCGCAAGCTGACCGTCGGTGAGGCTCGGTGCCGCCATGAGTGCGCCGACGATCATCAGGCCACCGCCGAGAGCCGATGCCGACAGTGCGAGGCGGATGGTGCGCGGTGCGACGCGTCGGGGATTGCGGGTTTCCTCGGCGAGCTCGCCTGCCGAGCCGAAGCCGACCATGACGTAGGCGGCCATCAGGCCCGAGATGATCCAGGCCCCGATGTAACCGGGATCGGCTCCGGCACTTCCGGTATCGAAGACGACCTGCGGTCCGCGCTCGGCATGGGTGAAGAACACCAGCACCAGCGCGATGACGCCGACGATCTCGCAGGTGACGCCGATGCTGTTGATGCGCGACATCCAGTTCACGCCGATGCAGTTGATGGTGGTGGTGAGTACCAGCAGAATCGATCCGAGCACAACGGCATTGGCAGCTCCGCTCGGCGAGGTGAGCGCGGTGTCTTCACCGATGAACTGGAATCCGCCCCAGACGCTGGGGAGTACGACCTGCAATGCGATGGCGGCGGCGGAAGCGGTGACGATCTGCGCGATGATCATGAACCATCCGGCGAACCACCCGACCAGTTCACCGCCCATGCGGCGTGACCAGTGGTAAATGGCACCCGAGATGGGATAGCGCGCGGCGAGTTCGGCGAAGTTGAGGGCCACCATGAACTGGCCGAGGAACACCAGCGGCCAGGTGAGAAAGAAGGCCGGACCGCCGAAGCTGAAGCCGAGGCCGAAGAGCTGGAAGATGGTGGTGAGGATCGAGACGAACGAGAAACCAGCGGCGAACGACGCGTACTTGCCGAGACTGCGGTGCAGCTGCTGGTCGTAGCCCAGGGCCGCGAGATCCGAATGGTCGGTGGTGGACGTCGGTTCCGAACCCGAGCCCGGGGCCGGCAGTGTTGTCGAGCTCATGTTCTCTCCTACGGGCGAGGTGGGTGGTGAGTGACCGCCCGCTGCATCGCCGAGGCGGGTTTCTGTCAGTTGATAGTTTTCGGCGCCGCCGTTCCCGGGCGGTGACCGTCGTGCAACAAGCTCGTTTCGTCTATTTCGATCAGATGACAGAAATCTCACCGACACGTCGACCTGACAAGATGGGGCCATGACCGGCGCAGGCAGACCGAGATTGAGCACGAAGAAGCGGCCCGGCGACACCGCTCGCGAGGAGATACTCGACGCATCGGCCGAGCTGTTCACCACTCGCGGCTTCACCAACACCTCGACTCGCGTCATTGCCGAGGCCGTCGGATTGCGTCAGGCCTCGCTCTATCACCACTTCGCCACCAAGGACGACATCCTCGACGCACTTCTCAGCGGCACCGTCGACGCGCCGTTGGCCGTTGCGCAGCGAATCCGTGATTCCGGGACCGAGGCCTCGACCCAGATGTACGCGCTTGCCTACTTCGACGCCGGGCAGCTCGCCGCATCGACATGGAATCTGGGCGCGCTCTACCTCCTGCCCGAGCTGCGCAGCGAGCGCTTCGAGACCTTCCGCGACCATCGGTACACGCTGATGAGTCTGTATGCGGCCATCGCGTCGGACACGCTGGTTCAACTCGACTCCGAGCGTCGACCGGGCACAGAAGACCTGCCGTTTCGCCTGGTGGAGACCGTGGTGAACGCGCGTGCCGACCGCGAGAACGGGCGCCGAGACCCGACGGCGGATGCGGCGGGGATCGCCGAAGCCGCCCTGCGGGTCCTCGGCTGGACCGGGGATGTCACGGCGTTGCACGGGAGTGCTGAGGCCCTGCTCGAGGAGGTCGTCGGAATAGTCGAGGATCGTCGGTCCTTGCATTCGACATGACATCGATAGCAATAGTCGGAGCAGGTGCAGGTCTCGGAGCAGCAGTGGCGCGCAAGTTCGGCGCCCAAGGCTTCTCGGTCGGCCTGATCTCCCGCAACCAGTCCCGTGTCGACTCGCTCGCCGATCAGCTGGTGGCCGACGGTGTATCCGCGAAGGGCTTCGTCGCCGACGTGCGCGACCCGGCCTCGATCGCCGCGGCCTTGGAGCAGGTCACCGAAACACTCGGCCCCATCGAGGTGCTGCAATACAGCCCGCTTCCGCAGAAGGACTTCATGCGGCCCGTACTCGAGACCACCCCGGCAGACATGGTCGGCCCGGTCGAGTTCTCCATCTACGGACCCATCGCTGCCGTCCATCAGGTGCTACCGGGAATGCGATTCCTCGGCGAGAACAAAGGCACGATTCTGTTCGTCAACGGCGGCTCTGCGGTGAAGCCCGGTCGTACGGTCACCGGCACGTCCATCGCGTTCGCAGGCCAGGCGGCGTACGCGCAGCTGCTCAACGAGGAGTTGGCCGAGGAGGGAATCCAGGTGTCGCAGTTGATCATCGGTGGTGCCATCGACGGTAGCGATCCGAAGAAGAGCCCCGAGGCTCTCGCCGAGCAGCTGTGGAGCCTGCATACCGAACGGAACAGGTTCCGGGTTCAGATCTCGGCTGACTAGGCTTGCCGGCATGACATCGCTGCCCGACTGGGCTCAGAGCCTGGACCTTGCACCCCACCCGGAGGGTGGTTGGTTCAAGGAGACCTGGCGCAGCGAGGTCACGATTCCACAGACATCTCTGCCCGACGGTTATCCCGGCCCGCGCGCGGCAGGTACGGCAATCCTGTTCCTGCTGATGCCCGGTCAGCAGTCGGCCTGGCACACCGTTCGCGGCACCGAGATGTGGCTCTACCACCGAGGCAGTCCAGTGCAGCTGGATCTCGGCGGTGCAGGGGACAAGCCAGGTGACGCGACCTCGCTGCTGGTTTCGCCCGAATCCCCGCAGCAGATCGTGCCTCCGTCGGTGTGGCAGCGGGCGCAGCCGGTGGGCGACGAACCGAGCCTGGTGAGCTGCATCGTCACTCCCGGATTCGATTTCGAGGACTTTCGGCTCGAGGACTCCCATGGGTAGGAAGCGGGCGACGGCGTCGGCCGGCGCTCTGCAACCCGGTGTGTTCGAGATCGATTCGGGCACCTGTGAATTGGTGCGAGATACCTTCTCGGACGACGGGTGGGTCGTCAACGTCAACGATGTTCCGAGTTCACACATCGACATGAACGACCCCACCGTGCTCGAGTTCGAGTACATGCGGTGGATCTCGGGATTGGTACGTGCGCAATGGGATTCGACCTTCCCGCTGCGCGCGCTGCATCTCGGGGGCGGGGCCTGCACGCTGGCACGCTCGTTCACCGCCGAGTTTCCCGGTGCGCGTCAGGTGGTCGTGGAGCTCGACGGGAAGCTTTCGGAGCTTGTTCGTGAATGGTTCGATCTACCGCGGGCACCTCTGCTGCGTATCCGCGTCGGTGAGGCTCGGGCGGTGACCGAGACCTTGAGCGAGAACAGTCGTGACCTGATCGTGCGAGATGTGTTCGCCGGAGCCACAACTCCGGCCCCGCTGCTCACCGCCGAATTCACCACCCATGTCCGACGCGTCCTCGCACCCGGCGGTATGTACGTCGTCAACTGCGGTGACCGCCGGGACCTGTCGCTCGCGAAGCAGGAGGCGTCGACCATCGGAAGTATCTTTCCGCACACGGCAATCGTCGCGGATCCGGCGATGCTCAAGGGCAGGCGTTACGGCAATATCATCATCGCCGGCAGTGACGTTCCGATCGGGGACTCGCCGTCGTTGGCCCGCGAACTACTCGGCGGCGCAGTTCCGGCGCACGTGTGGCTGACTGAGGAAGTGCAGTCCTTCGCTCGCGACGCGCGAGTACTGAAGGATTAGGGAGCTGGATTGTTGCTCGCGAGATCCTTGGCCAGTCGCTCGGCCGCCGAGATCAGCAGGGGTACGAACTGTTCGGCCGATTCGAGGGTGACCCGAGCCGAGGGCCCCGCGATGGACATCGCCGTGAGTGTCGGAGCGCCGAGTACCGGGACGGCGAAGCAGCGCACCCCTACCTCCTGCTCGCCGTCGTCGATCGCGTAGCCGCGTTCGCGGATCAGCGCGAGATCCGCGAGCAACGCGTCGAGGGTGGTGATCGTGTTGACGGTGCGGGGAGTCATGCCGAGGCGGCCGACGATCGCGCGGACGGCGTCGTCGTCCAACTGCGACAGCAATGCCTTGCCGACGCCGGTGGAATGTGGCAACACGCGCTGACCGACCTCGTTGAACATCCGCATCGCGTGCTCCGACGGCACCTGCGCGACGTACACCGCCATGTCGTCCTCGAGAAAGGCCATGTTGGACGTCTCGTGGGTGATCCGGACCAGCTCGGCGAGGTACGGCTTGGCCCATCCACCGATGAGCTTGGAGGCACTGTCGCCCAGTCGAATGAGTTTGGTGCCCAATGCATATCGGCGTGACGGTAAGCGTCTGACGTAGCCGAGGGAGACCAGTGTGCCGATCAGTCGGTGCACCGTCGGCATCGGCAGATCGGTCGCCTCGGCGAGTTCGCTGATCCCGATGGATCCACCGGAGGCGGCCATGATGTCGAGCAGCTCGAACGCTCGCTCCACGGACTGCACCCCGCCACCTGCCGCCACAGTCCACCTCGCACCGTCGTAGTCGTACCCGTCCCGAAGGACTCTACTGGTGATGCCGCGTCGCCACCGGCGGTGCAGCGGTCACCACCGAGGGTGAGGGCTTCTGGCCACGGGTGACGACGTTGAAGAGGATGTTCAGTACGACGGCCACGATGCTCGCGGCGCTGATACCCGAGTCGAGCACCACGTGCACCCAGTCGGGAAACGCGGCGTAGAAGCCCGGTACGGCGATGGGAATGACACCGAACCCGATGGCCACCGCCACTATGACGAGGTTGAGGTTGCCGTCGAACTCGACCTTGGACAGTGTCCTGATGCCGCTGGCCGCCACCGAGCCGAACAGCACGATGCCCGCACCGCCGAGCACCGGCAACGGCACCGATGCGACGACCAGCCCGAGGATGGGAAAGAGTCCGAGGAACAGCAGCACCGATCCGCCGGCTGCGACGACGTAGCGACTCTTGATCCCGGTGACGGCCACGAGTCCGACGTTCTGGGCGAACGCACTGGCCGGGAAGGTGCCGAACACGGGAGCGATGGTGGTGGCGACCATGTCTGCTCGCAGGCCGTCGCCGACGCGTCGGGCATCGACGTCGGTGCCGACGATTTCACCGACGGCCAGGATGTCGGCGGTGGTTTCGGTCATGATCACCAGGATGACGACCACCATCGACATGATGGCCGCCACCTGGAATGTCGGTGCTCCGAACGCGAACGGCTCGGGGAAGCTGAAGATGGCACCGTCACTCACACCGGAGAAATCGGCCTTGCCGACGAGGACCGCGAACACCGTGCCGACGATGATGCCGATGAGGATCGACAGGCGCGAGAGTGTGCCCTGCACGAGTCGGCTGACGAGCAGAACCACCACGAGGCTGAATGCCGCGAGACCGATGTTGGACATCGAGCCCCAATCGGTGGCCTGCTGATCTCCGCCCATGGCCCACCGAACCGCAACGGGCAGTAGCGAGATGCCGATGACGGTGATGATCGTGCCGGTCACCACCGGTGGGAAGAAGCGAACGATCTTGCTGAAGAACGGGGTGATGAGGATGCCGATGGCACCGGCGGCGATGATGGCTCCGAACACCGAGTTCAGTCCGCCCGGGCCGCTCGCGATCGCCACCATCGTCGAGACGGACGCGAACGAAATTCCCTGTACCAGAGGTAACTTCGCACCGAAGTAGGGTACTCCGAGTGTCTGCAGCAACGTGGCCGCTCCGCTGACGAACAGCGCGGCCGAGACCAGCAGTGCGATCTCGGTGCCGGTCAATCCCGCTGCGCCGCCGACGATCAGGGGTGGTGCGATGACACCGCCGTACATCGTCAGGATGTGCTGCAATCCGTAGACGTACGACCTGCCGATCGACAACCGCTCGTCCTCGGGACGGGCGGGATCGTGCGGCGCATGAGTCTTGGTCGGCGTGCGTTTCGTCAGCTTCATGTCGTCTCGCTCCTAGCAGAATCCGGGCACGGTATCCCAGGCGCGGCCTGCGTCCGGGGCATCGTCGCGTTCCACCGTGGCCTCGATCAGACCGTAGGGGCGATCCGCGACGTAGAAGACCTCACCGGGGTTGTCGAGTCCGAACGGCTCTAGGTCGACGAGGAAGTGGTGGATGTTGGGCATCGAGAACTTGATCTCGCCGATCTCCGGGTGTGCTTCGAGAACCTGCTTTCCCATCTGGAACAGGCTCTGCTGCAACGCAAGAGAGTGAGTGGACGCGAAGGCATCGAGCATGATCGAACGGACGTCGTCGAAGGTCTTGTCGAAATCGAGCTCGGTGGTGAGGTACCGCCAGCGGGCGCTGACCGAGGTGGCCAGGATTCGGTCCGTGGTTTCCTTCAGCGTGGTGTAGCGGTCTTTCGGGTAACCCCAGAACTCCGACGCCGTGGAGTTGAGGACCACAAGATCGTTGACTCCGGAGACGATGGAGATGTCGTCGCCGTCGACCGTGACGATCGTGTTCCGCTTCTCGTCGCTCGCCTTGACGAACGAGTGGTCGTATCCGTCACTTCCGTTCGCGATACGTGACCACTGGTACTGCTCGATCTCCCAGCGTCCACCGCTGATCCAATCGAAGTTGCCGGTGAAGTGCGCGCCCAGACGGAGTGCGAAGTTCTCGATCGCGCCGATGCCGTCGCGAGCGAAGGCGTAGACGGTGTTCTTCTGGGTGTCCGTGGCGACGACGTGGGCGTTGTCGCCTTCGATGTGGACAGCGTCGAGGTCGCCGCGAAGCTGTGAGGTGACGCTGACGTCGGTGATGCGGTGGCGGGGCGTCTCGCGGTCGATGCGGACGAGCCTGCATTCGGCCTTGCCGTACTGGTTTGCTCCGAGCACGATGGTCATGGGTTCTAGCTCCCTCGATAGGTGGTGAAAGCGAACGGACTCAACAGAAGTGGGATGTGGTAGTGCTGGTCGGGTGCGGTGATCTCGAAGGTGACGACAACTTCGGGGTGAAAGCATTCGGTGTTCTGCGCCGCGAAGTACGCACCGGTGTCGAAGGTGAGGCGATAGGTTCCGGGTGTCAGTTCACTCGGCCCGAGTGAGGAGACTCGGCCCTGCTCGTCGGTGACGGCGTGGGCTGCCTGGGCACCGGTAGCGTCGGTCAGAGAGATCGATATCCCCTGCGCCGGAATTCCTTTGGCGGCATCGAGTACGTGAGCGGTCACGTGGCTGCGGTGGTCAGGCATTGCCCAGGCTTCCTGTCGCGCGCACTGCCGCGATCTCTCGCAGTTCGTGCTCGACTACCGCAGCTTCGGTTCGGCGGTCGTTGGCGAGTCGGCTGTCCAGGGCCTTCAGCACGTCATGTGCGTCGCGGCCGGCTGCCCTGATCAGGAACACCTGCCCGAAGCGCTTCTCGTAGGCCAGGTTCCCCGCTCGCAGGCGTTGTTCGATGCTCTCGTCCGAGACGTCCACGCCGGATTGCTCGGTGCTCGCATGGCGAGCGCTGGCGTCGTCACCCTCGGGCCGTTCGCCGATGCGCGGATGTACCGCGAGTGCTCGGTGTACTTCGTCGGTCGTCAGTGGCGATGCGGCGTGGGTGATGGCGTGGCGAAGGGACCGGTCGTCGACGAACGGTCGGTGCCGTAGAACCTCGTTCACCCAACGGGGAACGTCCAGGCAGAGCGACAGGATTCGAGCAGCTTCGGCCTCGGGGGCCTCGTTCAATTCGGTCGTCGCGTCGGGACCGCGCAGTCGCGATTCCGCATTACGAAATGTTGATTCCACCAAACGAGCGTGACACCGATCACAGCCGGTGTCAAGGGTCGATGTGTGGCCCGCCGCGAGAGAGGGCTTTCTCGTTGCAGCAGCGGGGCATTGGGCGCACGGGCCCACTCCGGGTCTTGACAGGACCACGTGGCGCACGCCACACTCGGTCAAACAAACGGAATTAAGATTCCGTATTACGGACTTTCAGATGGTCCGCTCGACTCCGAAAGGAACGACTTCATGACGGAGCTCTTCTGCAATGGCGGTGCCATGCGCGGCGGTAGCCTGCACCACAACGTCTCCTCGCACCCGTTCGTGGGCACGGTGCGCACCACGCCCAACTACCGGTTCTTCTCGGTACGGGACGAATTCCCGGCGCTGCTGCTCGATCACACCGCCGGTGCGGCCATCGAAGGCGAGCTGTACGACATTCCGCTCGACGACATCCGTACCGCGTTCCTCCCGGACGAACCGCCGGAGCTCGAGCTCACCGTGGTTGCGCTCGAGGACGGGCGTTCGGTCCTCGGCGTCGGCCTCCGCCCCGGGGTGCTCGACGCGCAACCGGACGAGCTGACCGACATCACCTACGCCGGCAGCTGGCGTCGATACCGCGGACTGCCGCAACCTCAGAACTGAAAGGCACTGCGCATGAACCCCTTTGCTGACTCTCGACTCCAGTACACCGTCAACTGTTCCATTCTCTTCACCGATGTGCCCCTGCTCGATCGCCCGCAGCGCGCTCGTGACGCGGGGTTCGACGCCGTGGAATTCTGGTGGCCGTTCTCGAACCCGGTCCCGTCCGATGCCGACGTCGACGCATTCGTCTCGGCCGTCCGGGATGCGGGCGTACAGCTGACCGGACTGAACTTCGCCGCGGGAGACATGCCCGCCGGGGATCGCGGGATCCTCTCCGATCCGGCCCAGGTGCAGGCGTTCCGCGACAACATCGACGTCACCGTCGGAATCGGAGAGCAGCTGGGCACCCGGGCCTTCAACGCCCTGTACGGCAACCGTATCGAAGGTGTGGATCCGCTGGATCAGGACGAGGTCGCCATCGAGAACCTGGCCGCCGCAGGTAGAGCTGCAGCGAAGATCGGCGGCGTCGTGCTGGTGGAACCCGTCAGCGGCGCGCCCGCCTACCCGTTGAAGTCCGCTGCCGGTGCCGTCGCCACTATCCGCCGCGTAGCCCGTGAGCAGGACGTACACAACCTCCGCCTGCTTGTCGACCTCTACCACCTCGCCGTCAACGGAGAGGACGTTCCCGCAGCACTCGAGGCACACCACGACCTGATCGGGCACGTGCAGATCGCCGACTCCCCGGGCCGCGGCGAGCCGGGAACCGGCAGCCTCGATCTCGGCGGACAGCTCACCGGTCTGGCAGCACGGGGTTACGACGGCTACGTCGGACTCGAATACAAAGCCACCCGCGAGAACACGTTCGACTGGCTCCAGCTGGCTCTTTCCACCGGCACCACGACCAAGTAGGGATTGATATGAGCACCATTGCATTCATCGGCCTCGGAATCATGGGCAGCCCCATGTCCGTTCATCTCGCCAAAGCAGGCCACCAGGTGGTCGGCTACAACCTGACGCCCGACCGCACCGGCCCCCTCGTCGAAGCCGGCGGTACCGCGGCCGACTCGATCGCCAAAGCCGTCCACGACGCCGACATCGTCGCGATCATGGTTCCCGACTCTCCGGACGTGCAGGAGGTTCTCACCGGTGAGGGCGGTGTCTTCGACAATGCTCGACGCGATGCGCTGATCATCGACTTCTCCAGCATCCGTCCCGACGTCACCGCCACCTTGGCGGCCGACGCGTCCTCGCGCGGGTTCCGTATCCTCGACGCCCCGGTATCCGGCGGACAGGCCGGAGCCGAGAACGCGACTCTGTCGATCATGGTCGGTGGCAGCGCGGACGACTTCGCCACGGCCAAGCCGATTCTCGACGTCGTCGGCAAGACCGTCGTGCACGTGGGTCCGAGCGGATCCGGGCAGACGGTCAAGGCGGCCAACCAGTTGATCGTGGCCGGAAACATTCAGGTGCTCGCGGAGGCCATTGCGTTCCTCGAGGCCTACGGCGTCGATCTGGCTGCGTCGGTGGAAGTTCTCGGGGGCGGCCTCGCTGGTTCGGCCGTGCTGAACCAGAAGGCGCAGAAGATGCTGGACCGCTCGTTCGAGCCTGGCTTCCGCATCGACCTGCACCACAAGGACCTCGGCATCGTCACCTCGGCTGCGCGTGAAGCGGGCGTCGTGATTCCGATGGGCGCGGTGCTGGCGCAGCTGATGGCCTCGGCGCGCGCCAACGGTGATGGTGGATTGGATCATTCGGCGCTGTACCGCGGTGTCGCTCGGCTCTCGGGCTCCTCGATCACAGGTAAGGACAACTGACATGGCCAGGATGCGCGCGGCCGATGCCGCAGTGAAGATTCTCGAACTCGAAGGTGCAACAACTGCATTCGGCCTGCCCGGTGCTGCGATCAACCCGTTCTACGCGTCGATGCGCAATCACGGTGGCATCCGGCACGTGCTGGCTCGCCACGTCGAAGGTGCCTCGCACATGGCGGAGGGCTTCACCCGCGCCGCACCGGGCAACATCGGTATCTGTATCGGTACCTCCGGTCCGGCCGGCACCGACATGATCACCGGGCTGTATTCGGCCATGGCCGACTCGATTCCGATTCTTGCGATCACCGGCCAGGCTCCGGTTGCGCGGCTGCACAAGGAGGACTTCCAGGCCGTCGACATCGCGTCGATCGCGGCGCCCGTCACCAAGATGGCGATGACGGTGCTCGAGCCGGCCCAGGTTCCCGGTGCATTTGCGCAGGCGTTCCATCTGATGCGGTCCGGTCGCCCCGGTCCGGTGCTGATCGATCTGCCCATCGACGTGCAGCTGGCCGAGATCGACTTCGATCCCGACACGTACCAGTCGCTGCCCGTGCACAAGCCAGTCGCCTCGCGTGCTCAGGCCGAGAAGGCCATCGACATGCTTCTGGCTGCCGAGCGCCCATTGATCGTGGCCGGCGGCGGCATCATCAACGCCGATGCGTCGGACTTGCTCGTGCAGCTCGCCGAGATCCTCGACGTGCCGGTCATCCCGACGCTGATGGGCTGGGGCACCATCCCGGACGATCACCGCCTCGCCGCAGGCATGGTCGGTCTGCAGACCGCGCACCGATACGGAAACGCAACGCTGCTGGCCTCGGACTTCGTGCTCGGCATCGGAAACCGTTGGGCCAACCGGCATACCGGCGGTCTCGACACATACCGCAAGGGCCGGAAGTTCGTCCACGTCGACATCGAACCGACCCAGATCGGACGCGTCTTCGCACCGGACTACGGAATCATCTCCGACGCCAAGGCCGCCCTCGAGCAGTTCGTGGCCGTCGCCGAGGAGCGTCGTGCCGCAGGCACGCTGCGTGACCTGTCCGGTTGGGTCGAGGACTGTGCGACGCGCAAGCGCACGATGCATCGCCGCACTCACTTCGACAACGTGCCGATCAAGCCTCAGCGCGTGTACGAGGAGATGAACAAGGTCTTCGATCGGGATACCCGCTACATCAGCACCATCGGGCTCTCGCAGATCGCGGGCGGTCAGTTCCTGCACGTCTACTCCCCCCGCAACTGGATCAACTGCGGGCAGGCCGGCCCGCTCGGCTGGACGATCCCCGCGGCTCTGGGTGCGGTGGCTGCCGATCCGACCGCGAATGTCGTTGCCCTGTCCGGCGATTACGACTTCCAGTTCATGATCGAGGAGCTGGCTGTCGGTGCGCAGTTCAATCTGCCGTACGTGCATGTGGTGGTGAACAACTCGTACCTGGGACTGATCCGGCAGGCGCAGCGCGCCTTCGACATGGACTTCTGCGTCCAGCTGGGATTCGACAACATCAACCACCAGGACACCTTGGACACTCAGCCCGGTATCCCCAAGGGGTACGGCGTCGACCACGTCCAGGTGGCAGAAGGCCTGGGGTGCAAAGCGCTTCGGGTCACCGAGCCCGAGCTCATCGGTGAGGCGCTCGTGCGGGCCAGGACTCTGGCCAACGAGCACAAGGTTCCCGTTGTCGTCGAGATCATTCTGGAGCGGGTCACCAACATCTCGATGGGTACCGAGATCGACAACGTCGGTGAGTTCGAGGAACTGGCCAACACGTCGGCGGACGCGCCCACCGCGCTGCTCCTGCTGGACTAGAGATGACGCGAATTCTGCTGGCACCCGACAAGTTCAAGGGCTCGCTGTCCGCGGCCGAGGTCGCTCGCGCGTTGGCCGAAGGTCTGGTCGCGGTAGACCCGTCGCTCGAGACGGTGTGCCTACCCGTCGCCGATGGGGGTGACGGCACCGTCGATGCTGCCGTCACCGCCGGGTGGGACCGGGTGGCCGTCACGTGCTCGGGGCCGACCGGTGAGGCGGTCGATACGTCGTATGCCCGTCGTGGTGATACTGCCGTCGTCGAACTCGCCTCGGCGGTCGGGCTCGAGCTTCTGCCGGGCGGTCGCTCGGATGCATTGGGAGCCAGCACGTTCGGGCTGGGCACGGTGATCGCGCATGCACTCGAGGCCGGCGCTGATCGTATCGTCGTCGGGCTCGGGGGAAGCGCATCCACTGACGGCGGCGCGGGCATGCTGACGGCGCTGGGGGCACGCATCCTCGATGCCGACGGCAACGACGTCGCGCGTGGTGGCGGTGCTTTACGTGGCGCGGTGCAGCTGGATGTCTCCGGTCTGATGCCGTCGGCTCGGAATGCGGTGTTCGAGTTGGCGTGCGATGTCGACAACCCGTTGCTCGGCCGGACCGGAGCGGCAGCGGTCTACGGACCGCAGAAGGGTGCCGGACCGCAGGAACTGCTGTATCTGGAACACGGAATGCGGCAGTGGGCGCATCTGGTGCGCAACGCAATCGGACGCGATGTCAGTGGTCTCGCCGGCACCGGGGCGGCTGGCGGCACGGCGTTCGGAGCCATTGCTGTACTCGGTGCGGTTGCCAAGCCGGGTATCGAGACCGTGCTCGAGCTGATCGACTTCGCCGGTGCCCTCGCCGGCGCAGATCTGGTCGTCACCGGCGAGGGCTCACTCGACGAGCAGAGCCTCTACGGCAAGGCACCCATCGGAGTCGCGCACGCAGCGCGCGAAGCGGGTGTTCCGGTGATCACTGTCGCCGGGCGCAGCGTCATCGGCCTGGATCGGTTGCGCACTCACGGGATCGTTGCCTCCTATGCGTTGGCCGATCTCGAGCCGGACCCCCGAATCTCCATGCGCGACGCGGCCAGGCTGCTCAGCGAGGTAGGTCGAATGATCACCACCACAAACATTTCGGAAGGAATCTCATGAGCACCACGCACTTCACCTCGTTGACCGATCTCGCGTCCCGGGCCCTCGGCGGCAGCGTCTCGGCCGCGAACGACGAACTGTTCGCGCAGCGCGAGAACCTGATCAAGCCCGACGCTCCGCTGTTCGATCCGGCGGACTTCGGCCACAAGGGAAAGGTGTACGACGGGTGGGAGACTCGACGTCGTCGTGACGAGGGTGGGCACGACTGGGCGATCGTACGTCTCGGCGCACCGGGCATCGTGCACGGCGTTGTGGTCGACACCGCACACTTCACCGGCAACTACCCGCCGTTCGTCTCCATCGAAGCGGCGTCGATCGAGGGCTACCCGTCCCTCGACGATGTACTGAAGGCGGACTGGCACACCATCGTGGACAAGTCTGCGGCAGTGGGTGATACAGCGAATACCTATGAGGTGGCGGATCGGCACCGGTGGACGCACGTACGCTTGTCCATCTACCCGGACGGCGGCGTGGCTCGGTTCCGCGTGCACGGTGAGGTAGTGCAGGACCCTCGCTTCCTCGGGGGCACCATCGACCTGCTCGCGGCCGAGAACGGTGCGCGGCTCACCGATTGCTCGGATGCCTTCTATTCGTCCCCCGCCAATATCATCCTGCCCGGGCGGGCACGGAACATGGGCGAGGGCTGGGAGAACTCCCGTCGTCGCAACGGCGGCAACGACTACGCGGTCTTTGCACTCGCGGCACCCGGCGCACCTCGGCACGTCGAGGTCGACACGAGCTACTACGTCGGAAACGCTCCGGGGTGGGTTCGGCTCAGCGCCATCGATTCTCGTCGCCGACACATCACGGATCCGACGGCGTGGACCGAGATCCTCGCGCGCACCGCGGTGCAGCCGGACACGCGACACCGCTTCCTGCTGAACGAGACGGAGGCGTACACACACCTACGACTCGACGTGTACCCCGACGGCGGTTTGTCTCGGCTGCGATTGTTCGGCGAGCTCGACGCCGATGCGCTCGACGCGGCTGACATCGCGTGGAAGTCGTCCGAGCTCCAGAGTGTCTCCAGTGCAGTCTGATCTGGTTCTTCGCGCTGCTCGTGCAGTGATCGGCGGACGAGAGGTCTCGGCGTCGATCTCTGTCCGGGACGGCCGGATCGTGGCTGTCGATTCCTATGATGTGGATGCTTCGGCGGCTGCTGGGACGGTGGTCGAGCTCGGGCCGGACGAGGTGTTGCTGCCGGGGTTGGTCGATACGCACGTGCACGTCAACGAGCCGGGGCGCACCGAGTGGGAGGGGTTTGCCAGCGCTACCCGGGCGGCTGCGGCGGGTGGCATCACGACCATCGTCGATATGCCGCTCAACAGTATTCCCCCCACTGTCGACGTCGCGGCGCTGGAGATCAAGCGCCGGGTTGCGGCCGAGAAGTCGGTCGTGAACGTCGCATTCTGGGGCGGCGCAGTTCCCGGAAACGTCGATCAGCTGCGGCCGTTGCACGACGCAGGAGTCTTCGGATTCAAGTGCTTCCTGCTGGCGTCGGGCGTGGACGAGTTTCCGCCGCTGACGATTCCGGAACTGGAGAAGGCTCTCATCGAGATCGCGTCGTTCGACGGGCTGATGATCGTGCACGCGGAGAATGCCGAGGTCATCGCCGAGGCCCCGTCCGCGGCGGGTCGTGAGTACGCGGGGTTCCTGGAATCGCGTCCGCGGGCGGCAGAGAACCGGGCCATCGAGCAGGTGATCGAGCTGTCCCGTCAGACAGGGTGCCGGGTGCACATTCTGCATCTGTCGAGTGCGGATGCGCTGCCGATGATTGCAGCGGCGAAGCGCGACGGGGTGCGGGTAACCGTCGAAACCTGTCCGCACTACCTGTGTTTCGACGCCGAGGACGTGCCGGCGGGAGCGACGCAGTTCAAATGCTGCCCGCCGATCCGGGAGGCCGGCAACCGAGAGGCGCTGTGGCAGGGTCTGCTGGACGGCACGATCGACACGATTGTCACCGACCACTCCCCCTGCACCCCCGACCTCAAGCGGTTCGACACCGGGGACTTCGGCGATGCCTGGGGTGGCATCGCGTCGTTGCAAGTGTCACTTGCTGCGGTGTGGACCGAGGCGCGATCCCGCGGCTGTGCACTGACCGACATCGTACGATGGATGGCCACGAACACCGCCGATCAGGTGGGCATGACTGATCGCGGACGCATCGAGGTCGGTTGCGCTGCAGACCTTGTGGTGTTCGCGCCCGACGAGAAATTCACCGTTGACGTTGCGCAGTTGTACCACCGAAACCCGGTGACGGCTTACGATCGACTGGGCTTGTCGGGTGTGGTGCGACGGTCATGGATCGCAGGGTCGGAATCCTCGACGGGGTGTCTGCTGTCGCGCGACTAGAACGGCGGTGCCGTGTCGTCTGTCTCGGGCTGTTCGTTATCGGGTGGGTCGGGGTAGGCGATGATGCCGGAGCGTCTGGGTTTGGTGGGGATGTGTGGCCTCAGGTCGTTGCCGATGATGGGTACGGCTGTTCCGTTGGTGGGCAGGGTGATTCGGGTGGTCTTCGAGGTGGATCGCCAGAGTATTGCGCCGCCGGGGAGCATGACTGCTGTCCAGTAGCCGGCGGTTTTGACGGTGTGGTGGAACTCGCAGAGACATTGGAGGTTGTTGATGGTGGTCCAGCCTCCGCCGAGGGGGTTGGCGTGATCGAACGGGGTGATGTGGTCGAGTTGGCAGCGGTTCGCGGGGCGGTGGCAGTCGGGGAAGCGGCAGTGTCGGTCGCGGAGGCGGACTGCTGCGGTGGTGAGGGTGTCGGGACGGTAGATCAAGGCTCGGTCGGTCAGCGGGTCCCGTGCAACGGACTTTCCGAGGGTGGGGTCGGCGGCGATCGCAGCTTCGAGTGCAGCGGCGAGTGATGCGTTGCCGAGGTAGAGGCCCGAGGGTGTGTGGCCTGCTGTAGGGATCGTCCGGTTGCGCCGAATTGCGGAGGGCAGGTCGAGGGCAGGGCTGTGCCGTGTGCCCCTGCCGACGGGTGTGTGGTGCAGAACAGGGCTGCAGCGGAGGTCAGTGATCCCACGCGACGCTGGTGTTGGCCGTTACTGACGGCAGCGGCAGCAGCCGAGCCTGTTCCTGGTGCCGGGCCTTCGGCTGACGTCGGACGCGATGTTGCGGAGTCGGATGGTGGTGTGGAGCCGGATGGTGTTGTGGATGAGCGTGATTCCGAACAGCTCGGTGCGACATCAGGTGCCGGCGGTGTCTGGTCCGCAGCTAGTGGTGGAGCTGATGCGGGTTCGGACGATGCAGCTGTCTCAGGGTCGGTGTCCGACGTCGGCTCTGGTTGCGGGTCGGTCACCGCTGCCCCTGCGCGTGTTGCTGCGTGCTTCTGGGCAGGATCGGCGGCGTCCGGTTCAGGAGCTGGCGACGGGCCGGCCGCAGGTGTGGGTGCGGACTCGTCGTTTGCCCCGGCATCGCCGATATGGCCGGTGTCGTCGACCTCATCTGCTGGTGCGGCTGGTGCCGATGCCGAGGTGTTCTCAGGTGCAGGTGCAGGTGAACTGGCCGACGTCGGTGCGGTCGAGGAATCAGCATCCCTACCCGAATCCGCGGCCGACCCCGTTGCCCCATCACCATGAGCAGCTGTTGCAGCATCGGCATCAGCAGCCGAGTCCACGCCTTCGTCTCTGTCTGCGTCGGCGTCTGTGTCTGTATCCCTGTCGGCGTCTGGTTCCGTCGCTGTTCCCGCCTCGGGTCCTGTTGCAGCCCCTGTCTTCTCACTGTCCGAGCGACGTTCCCATACCCCGGTCTCCGGGTTCTGCACAGCCAGTCCCAGCTTCTCTGCGAGGGTGACTGCTTCGGTGAGCAGGATCTGCCACTGACTGTTGCGTGCGAGTTCCCGCGCGAGGTCGGGGTCGATGGATCCGTGACCGGCCAGATACGCCGGGTTCGCCAGCAATCCGATGAGGGTGGCGATATCGACGGTGACCATCGTCAACGGCACCCGACGATCCGGCAATACTGCATCCTTTTTCGGGCAATCCTCGCGGTGGCACAGGCATGCCAGGCGGGGTTCGCCGTGCATGCGGGCCATGAACGCATCGCACAGGCGTTCCTTCTTGCCTCGGGGGTCTTTCGGGCAGAGGGTGTCGGCCATTTCTTCGAGGAGTTGCCATGCGGCGGCGGCCTCGGGGGCGGTCAATTCTGCTCGGATCCGGGTGAGTTCGCCGGCGGGGCTGTAGGTGACGGTGCGGAACTTCTTGGCGAATTCCCGTAGTGCTGCTGCTTCGTCGGGGGCGACCCGCAGAAGGATGTCCCAGATCTCCTTTTCGAGGGGACCCGGTGACGACCGGCGGGCGGCCTCGACGATCTCGTCCTCGACCATCGTGACGATGTCGTCGGAAAGGTTGTCGAGGATGCGGCACACCGTCCGCACCCGGGGTAAGTCGATCTCCCCGGACTCGAATGCGGACCGCAGCAATGGGAGTCGGGTATGCAGGGCGACGCCCACGGAGACATACGATTCGGCGACCGTCGCCGAACAGCCCAACGCCACTGCCATCTCGGTGCGTCCGTACCGGCTGTAGTGCTTGTGCTTGGTGTCGTGGGTGATCCAGCTCCGATGGATGTCATAGCAGGCGGAAATCTTGCGAGCGGCCTGACGATTTTCTGCACACGCAGCAGCGGTCAATGCCTCCAGCGACACGGTCGGTACTGCGCCCATTTTTCACCCCCCCGGTGAGCAACGATTCAGAACATGCGTTCGAACTGAAAGAAGGCTATCCCAGCCCACCGACAAGAAACGGGAGTATCGATCTAGGCCCCTCGACCAGGCGATTTTGGTCCAAATAGAGATTGCTTCCGGTCAGGTGCAACTACTTCCCACGTCTTGCACAGTGAGTTGAAGCGCGGGAGGTACAGGTTTGCCGACCAGATGAGGAGTCCCGGGCAGAAGCCCAAGGGTGATGACGCGGAGGTCGTCTTTCCAGACCCCTGAATCGAACTCGTCGCGAGAGTAGATCGCTCCATGGGCTCGACACGAGGGAGCGATGATGGAATGGGCGTGTCGAACGTACTCCAGGGCCAACGGTTCGTCTTCTGTGTTCACGATGAAGCCCATGAAGAACTCAGCACCGCGTTGCCCTGTATGGATCCGCCACAGGTTATGTGATGGTGGGTACTCCCACTGCTGATCGATGCAGGTGTCGTCGCCATCAGTTGCCTCCGGGGTCCACCCGAGGAGGCTCAACTCTGCTGCGACCACGTCCATCGAGTCGACGAAAGCGTGACTGATCGCAAGGTCCACCACCGCCGAAGCAGCCTCGGAGTCCATCGGAACAGTCGATCCTTCGCTATCGATACCCGGATGAAGCAGCACCACCAAAGGTCTACGCGTATTTGGCATTCGCCTCGTCGTGGTGAATCGGGCCGTCGGTGCGTGTGAGTGGCAACGCACTACCCCCGCGTCGCACGGCCACGAATTCCGCCGCGATAGCCAGCGCAGTTTCCTCCGGAGTTCTCGCACCCAGGTCCAAGCCGATCGGCGACTTCAAGCGTGCGAGCTCCTGCTCGCTCAACCCGACGTCACGCAACCGGGCCGCGCGATCCTCATGGGTCCGACGCGATCCCATTGCCCCCACGAACGCCACTGGCAGTCGCAAGGCCACCTCGAGCAGCGGCACGTCGAATTTGGCGTCATGGGTCAGTACACAGATTACCGTCCGGGCATCGACTGCCGTCCGCGCCAGATAGCTGTGCGGCCATTCGGTGACCACCTCGTCGGCGTCGGGAAACCGTGCAGCAGTGGCGAATACGGGACGGGCGTCACACACCGTCACGTGATACCCGAGGAACTTGCCCACGCGGGCGAGTGCGCCGGCGTAGTCGATGGCCCCGAAGATCAGCAGCCGCGGGGCGGTTGCGTACGACTGCACGAACACGTCGAGGTCCGGCCGGCAGCGCACCGACCGGATGCCGGTGCCCCCGGAGTCCAACATCGCCAGCGCCTCACCCACGACCACGGCGTCGACGTCCGAAAAACCGGTCGTACCCATGGTCGCGGAGGACGAGACGGCGAGCGACTGCCCGGAGCCGTCGAGCATCGTCACCGTGGCTACCGCGCTATCCGACGCGATGGCCGCAAGCACGGCCCGCGGAGGGCCGAGGCGTACGAACACCTCGATCACTCCCCCGCAGGTCAAACCGACTGCAAAAGCGTCGACGTCGCTGTAGCCGAACGACTCTCGCTTGGACTCGCCGGTCTCGAGAACCTCGCGACACAGCTCGTACACCGCGCCTTCGACGCAGCCACCGGAGACGCTTCCGACGGCCTCTCCGTCGGCGCAGACCGCCATCGCGGCACCCGGAAGCCGTGGAGCACTTCCGGATACCGCGATAACCGTCGCCACCGCATAGGGAACACCGGCGTGGTCCCAGGCGGTCAGACGATCGACGATCTCTTTCATGTTACGAGATTCCCAACGCTTCTTCGATGGGGTGCAGGGCGAAGTAGACCAGGAAGATTCCCGACATCAGGTACAGCAGCCAATGCGTCTGGCGTGCTTTGCCTTTGGCGAGGCGAACGAGGGTGTACGAGATGACACCCGCTGCGACTCCCACGGTGATCGAGTACGTGAAGGGCATCAGCACGATGGTCAGGAAGGCCGGGATCGCGATTTCGGTGTTCTCCCAGTCGATCTTGCGTACGTGCGTCATCATCAGCGCGCCCACCAGAACCAGCGCGGGGGCTGCCGCACCGACGGGGACCACCCCGGCCAACGGGGTGAAGAAGATCAGACTGGTCAACAGTCCGCCGGTGACGACGCTCGCGAGACCGGTTCGGGCACCCTCGGTGACGCCTGCCGCGGACTCGACGACGGCAGTGTTGGCGGATCCGTTGATCGCACCTCCGACGATGGCACCGATGCCGTCGACGGTGAGGATGCGGCTCAATCCCGGCATCCTGCCCTGCTTGTCGACCAGGCCCGCTTCCTCGCCGACGCCCAGGATGGTGCCCATGGCGTCGAAGAAACCCGAGAGCACGAGCGTGAACAGCACCACCGAGGCCGTGACGACACCTGCTCGAGCGAACCCGCCGAACAGGTCGACGTTGAAGAGCAGGTCGAATTGCGGTGTGGCGACGATGGAATCGGGCACCTTCGGTACCACCGGACCCCATGCCTCCGGTGCGATGTCGAACACCGAGTTGAGGATGATCGCAAGATTGGTGGCGACGAAGATGCCGATCAGCATCGCGCCCGGCACTCTCCGAACGAACAGCATGATCATCAGGATCAGGCCGACACAGAACACGAACACGGGCCAGCCCGCCAGCTTGCCGAACGTGCCGAGGGTGACGGCGGTTGCGGCTGCTTCGTGGTGGCCGACGAACCCGGCGTCGACCAGTCCGATGAGGGCGATGAACGCGCCGATTCCGACGCCGATCGCCTGTTTGAGCACCAAGGGGATCGCGTCCATGATGAGCTGCCGAATGCCGGTGAGGGCGAAGACGACGATGACCACGCCCTCGAGCACCACCAGACCCATTGCCTGCGGCCACGTCATGTACGGCGCGGCTTGGAACACCACGATGGGTGTCACGCCGAGGCCGGCTGCCATCGCGAGGGGCGCGTTACCGACCACCCCCATCAGGATCGTCGTCAGGCCGGCGGACAGGGCGACCATCGTCGACAGTTGCGCTGCGTCGAGAGTCGCACCCGTGACATCACGGGCATCGCCGATGATCAGCGGAATGAGGACGATCAGGTACGCCATCGCCACGAAAGTGGTTACGCCGCCCCGGATCTCACGCGATACCGACGAGCCTCGGCCGGTGATATCGAAGAACTTGTCGATCTGAGATCGACCTCGTCCGCTCTTGCGAGTACTGGGTGTGTGTACATCGGTCATGATCGGCCCTCCCAGGGCGTGATCAACCTTGTCCCAGCGTGTGACGGTGACCGTGCCGGGGGAGTTGGCCTCGGGTCGCGCTGTGCTGGAGAAGGTCTCATCGAATGAATCAGGGGTTGACGATGTGTTCGGGACGCACGGGAACTCGGGTCAAGGCGAGTCCGGTGGCGTTGCGGATGGCAGCGACGACGGCAGGCGTCGACGACAGCGTGGGCGGCTCGCCTGCGCCGCGAAGGCCGTAGGGAGCCAACGGATCCGGGTTCTCGAGGATGTCCAGCTTCATGGGCGGCATGTCGAGAATGGTCGGGATGAGGTAGTCGGTGAACGACGGGTTCTTCACGAGTCCGTCGACGACGACGATCTCCTCCATCACCGCAAGGCCGAGGCCCTGGGCTGTGCCGCCGTGGATCTGGCCCTCGAGCGATAGCCGGTTGAGGATCTTGCCGACGTCCTGAACAGCGGCCATCTCGACCACTTTCACGAGCCCGAGATCGACGTCGACGTCCACCACGGCGCGGTGGACACACAGGGCGAGCTGGGTGTGGCTCGCGCCCTGCCCGGTGACCGGATCCATTCCGCTGGTGGGGCGATGGTGGAATTCGCGCGTCTGCTCGATGACTCGGTCGCCGAGCACATCCTCGATCGTCGCCAGCACACCGTCGGTGGCCGAGACGATCTTGCCGCCGTCGAGGCTCAGGTCCGCTACGGCGCGGCCGAGGTACAGGCCGGCCAGGACGAACACCGCCTCGCGGACGGCCTCGCAGGCAGTCTTGACGGCACCACCGGTCATGTACGACTGGCGTGACGCAGAGGACGATCCGGCATTGCCGACCTTGGTGTCGGCCGGGTGGATGACAACCTTGGTGACGCCGAGTTCGGTGCGGGCGATCTGAGCCTCCAACGTCACCAGGCCCTGGCCCACCTCTGCGGCAGCGGTGTGCACCAATGCCGTTGCCTCGCCGCCGATCACCTCGAGACGGACGCGAGCAGTGGAGTAGTCGTCGTAGTTCTCGGAGAAGCAGATGTTCTTGATCCCGACGCCGTAACCGATCCCTCGCACGACCCCTTCGCCGTGGGTCGTCTGAGACGCCCCACCCGGCAGATTTCGAATGTCCGACGCGTCCAGTGGTGCGGGCAGTTCCATCGCTTCGGCTCGGGCGAGCATCTCAGCGAGCGGCGCGGGCGCTTCGATGACCTGGCCGGTCGCCAGGATCGAGCCCTGGCTGACGGCGTTGATCTGGCGGATCGCAACCGGTCCGATGCCGCAGGCCTCACCGAGCTTGTCCATCATCGACTCGTACGCGAAACATGCTTGTACTGCGCCGAATCCACGCATCGCACCGCATGGCGGATTGTTCGTGTACACCCCGTACGCATCGATCTCGATGTTGGGAATGATGTACGGTCCGACCCCGAGCGAGGCCGCGTTGCCGACGACGTTCAGGGTGGCCGAGGTGTACGCGCCACCGTCGAGGATGATCTCGACATCGGCGAACACGAGTTTGCCGTCGCTGGTCGCACCGTACTCGTAGTGCATCTGCGCCGGGTGGCGGTGCACGTGACCGAAGAACGACTCGTAGCGGTTGTAGACGATCTTGACGGGCTTGCCGGTGTGCATGGCGAGCATCGCGGCGTGGATCTGCATCGAGAGGTCCTCGCGGCCACCGAATGCTCCGCCGACGCCGGCGAGCGTCATCCGGATCTTCTCCTCGGGCAGGCCGAGGCACGGGCCGATCTGTGCGAGGTCGTTGTGCATCCACTGCGTTGCGACATACAGGTCGATCCCGCCGTCCTCGGCCGGTACGGCCAGTCCGGATTCCGGTCCGAGAAATGCTTGGTCCTGGATCCCGACGGCGAAGTCGCTGCTGACGATGACGTCCGCGGTCGCCCGAGCGGCGGCGACGTTGCCGACGCGAACCGGTTGATGCCGCGCCACTCCGCCGCGTTCCTGCACCTTCGGGTAATCCGGATCCAGGGCTGCGCGACGGGCATCGGTCAGGGGCTCGAGCACGTCGTAGACCACGACGATCTTTTCCATTGCGCGCCGGGCGGTTTCGGGATGGTCGGCTGCGATCAGTGCTATCGGTTCACCCTCGTGCCGCACCTCGTCGAAGGCCAACACCGGCTGGTCCCACGTGTGGTCGAGTCCGAAGCACTTACGCCCCGGAACGTCCTCGTGCGTGAGGACAGCTTCGACGCCGGGCGTTGCCAGCGCCTTCGAGATGTCGACGGAGACGATCCTCGCACGGGGATGCGGGCTGCGAAGCGTTGCGCCCCAGAGCATGCCGTCGATGAACAGATCCGAGGAATATGCGAACTCGCCCTTGACCTTCAGCGTGCCGTCCGGTCGCAGCGGGCTGTCGCCGACGCGACCGCGACCCGGTGCGGGGATGTCGGCGGGAGCTTGCCGGGGTGTAGTGGTCGGGGCGCTCACAGCACGTCCTCCGCGAGTTTCATGAGGCGACGGTGCGCATCGGCTCCGGCGCGGCCTATTTCGTCCTGCGGTGCGCTGGTCAGAACGTCGTTCTCGACGATCGTTCGTCCGCCCACCATCAAGCGAGCCAGCGGTGGGGTCTGCCCGTAGGCGAACGCCACGACCGGATCGTCCACGGCCGAGTAGAACCCGTCGGTGCGCCAGATCGCGATGTCGGCCAGCTTGCCGACCTCGAGCGAACCGATCTCGCTCTGACGTCCCAGTACCGTTGCACCGCCGATGGTTCCGATCTCGAGTGCCTGACGCGCGGTCAGTGCCGTCGGGCCGTACTTGGCGCGCTGCATGTACATTGCCTGCCGCACCTCTCCGGCCAGCGGCACCATCTCGGCCGAGGCGGAGCCGTCGACACCGAGGCCGACGGGTGCGCCGGCCGCGAGTAGATCGGAGATTCGGGCGATGCCTGCGCCCAGACGTGCATTGGAACTCGGGCAGTGGGCAGTGCCGGTGCCGGTGGCCGCCATCTTCGCGATGTCGGAGTCGTGCAGGTGGACGGCGTGGGCGAACCACACGTCGTCACCGAGCCAGCCGACCTGCTCCATGTACTCGACCGGGGTGCAGTTCATCTGAGCGAGGCAGTGCTCCTCCTCGTCGAGGGTCTCGGCCAGGTGGGTATGCAGCCGAACACCTTTGGCGCGAGCAAGCCCGGCGGACTCCACGAGCAGCTCTTTGCTGATGGAGAAAGGCGAACAGGGTGCGACCGCGATCCGGAGCATGGAACCGAAAGAGGCGTCGTGATAGGTGTCGATGGCCTCGGCGGTGGCGGTGAGGATGTCGTCGAGCGACTCGACCACCTCGTCCGGCGGCAATCCGCCGTCGGACACGCCCCGGTCCATCGAGCCGCGGCACGGTTGGAATCGGACGCCGATGCGTTGCGCCGCATCGATCTCGGCGGCGAACAGGTCGCCTCGGCCCTTGGGGAAGATGTAATGGTGATCGGTGCTCGTGGTGCACCCCGACTTCGCCAGCCATCCCAGCCCGGCTGCGGCAGCACCGCCGACGACTTCGGCGTCCATCTTGGACCACGGCTTGTACAGTGCAACAAGCCATTCGAACAGGGTGTTGTCCTTGGCCAGACCTTGAGAGGCCCACTGGTAGAGGTGGTGGTGAGTGTTCACCAGGCCGGGGGTGACGAGGCAGCCGGACGCATCGATCGTCTCGGCCCCGGCGATGATCGGTGCCGGGCCCGATCCGATGGCGCTGATCGTGGTGCCCTCGACGACGAGATACCCGTTCGGGATTTCGTCGCCGACGATCGGGGCAATGTATGCCCCCGAGATGACGGTGGTCATTTGGCTTCGGCCTTTCGGGTTGCTGCGAGCCGCACGGCGTCGAGGATCTTCTCGTATCCGGTACAGCGGCAGAGGTTTCCGGCGAGAGACTCGCGAATCTCGACGTCCGACGGGTTGGGAACGCGCTCGATGAGATCGTGCGCCTGGACTACGAGTCCCGGGGTGCAGAAGCCGCACTGGACGGCTCCGCACTCGACGAACGCCTCCTGCATCGGGTCGAGCTTGTCGCCGTCGGCGAGGCCTTCGACGGTACGGATCTCGCGGCCCTCGACCTGTCCGGCGGCCACCAGGCAGGCGCAGGCCGGGATACCGTCGAGATAGACCGTGCACGATCCGCATTCACCTTGCTCGCACGCGTTCTTGGATCCGGGAAGCCCCATGCGTTCACGCAGCAGGTACAGCAGACTCTCGCCCTCCCAGACGTCGTCGGCTTCCATGTCTTTTCCGTTGATGGTGCAGTTGACTCGCATGTTCAGGCCACCTTCCGTGCGGCTGTGAGGTCTCGCCATGCCCAACCCAGCGTGCGCCGGGCCATCACGGAGAGGGCGTGCTTGCGGTAATCGGCAGTGCCTCGTACGTCGTCGATGGGACTTGCTGCCGCACTGACCAATCGGCCGAATTCCTCGGACACCCGCGGATCGAGGGCACCGTCCCAGTCGAGTTCGGCCGCGAGGTAGTTCTCGGCATCGTAAGCCCGACGCGGCGTCGGCGCAGCGGAGCCGAGACCGGTGCCGACGCGGCCCTCCTGCGGAAACAGTGCGATCGAGAACGAGCACACCGCAATGACCATCGCGTTGCGAGTGCCGATCTTGGAGAAGTACTGAGGTCCCGCCGCCGGCATGACGTGGAACGCACGGATCAGCTCGTCGGGCTCGCAGCAATTGCGTTTGACGCCGAGGTAGAAGTCGGTCGCTGGGATCATCCGTACCCCGCGTGCGGCCGATTCCACTTCTACTGTCGCGCCCGCAGCGAGCAAGGGCGCGTGCAGGTCACCGGCAGGAGATGCTCCGCCGAGGTTGCCGCCGACGGTGCCGCGATTGCGGATCTGCGGGGAACCGACGGTGCGGGACGCCTGTGAGATGCCGGGAAGTTTGTCTCCGAGCTCGGCGATGATGCGGACGTAGGGCACGCCTGCCCCCACCCGAAGCGATCCGTCGGGTAGCTGTTGCCATTCGGTGAGTTCGCTGATGGGGTTCAGATCCAGCAGTCCGCCCGGTCGGTGCAGATCGAAATTCATCTCGACCATGACGTCGGTGCCGCCCTGAATGGGCACCACGTCGACGTCGTCGGCCTTTGCGGCCAACGCGTCGCTCCAGGTCTGTGGTCGCAGGAAATCCATGTTCGGTGCTCCGCTCGCTGTCCATATTTCGTGTTCACCCAGTACAGCCGCCGGGCGTACCGCGAACGAGGGACAGGAACGACGAAGTATGACGCCGATCACAGTGTAGGTTTTGGAGGATCATACGAAGAGGAGGTCGATGGCACCGTGAGACTGCGTGATCTGGCCGATCTCCCCGATCTGAAGCTGCAGCCGATCGTGACTCCCGAGCATTTCGACCCGACGATCAGATGGGTCGTCACCACCGACATGCTCGATCCGAGCCGTTACCTCAGCGGCGGCGAACTGGTGTTGACCGGCTTGATGTGGCGGGCGGGCCCGGAGGATTCGAGAACCTTCGTGCGGGCGGTGTCCAAGGCCGGAATCGCGGCGCTGGCGGCCTCCGACGGCGGTGTTGTGCCGGACGACCTGGTCGACGCCTGCCGCGAACACGGTCTGCCGCTGTTTCGAGTGCCGGCCGACATCGCCTTCGCCACGGTCACCGAAAGTGTCGTCCGGCAGCTCTCGACGGCGCGGGCGTCGGATCTGAGCCTCGTGCTGGACCGGCATCGACGCCTCGTGGCGAGCGCCGGACCCGGCGGCGGCCTGGGGCCGCTGTTGGAGATGGTGAGTTCCGATCTGGGTATGAAGTGCTGGGTCGTCGCCTCGTCGGGACGTGTTCTCGCCGGATCCGAGAACCCGCCCGACACTGCGGCCGTCGCGCGGGAGTTCATGACTTCGGTACGTCTGCCGCGGTACTGCCGAACGCAGCGGGTGTCGATCTTTCCGGTCGACGGGGAGGCCACCCCACGTGTCGTGGACTGGTTCGTCGCCTTCGAAAGCGATTGGCAGACATGGGATGTCCCGAGGACATCGCTGGCCGGGCAGTTGGCGTCGATCGTCGCCGTCGAACGCGGTCGCGTCGACGAACGCGTGTCAGGATCGGGCATCCTCGCTCAGGAATTCGTTCGCTCCATCGTGTGCGGCGCGACACCGGCGGACATCCTGGCGCAGATGCACGTCATCGGACTCGATACCGAAACACGCTATGCGGCAATCGTTGCCGCTACCTCGGGGGAGACGCTCCGGCTCGGTGAGCTGCGGCCGCTGCTACGAGAACTGCTGGCACCTCTCGACATCACGCTGGGAGTCGTCGAGAACGAGGCCATCGCTGTGGTGGAGGCGCGCACCGACAAGACCGACGCCGTTCGACGTGCCGTCCAGTCCGTCACCCCGGGATTGATCGGCAGCGGCACCACCATCGGGGTCAGCGCTCCCACCGCGGCCGCCGACATCAGAAGCGCAATCGAGGAAGCGCGCTACGCCCGCAGGCTCGCCGAGGGGCGGGGTGCGGACTGCAGCGTCGTCGGTCATGACGAATTGGCAACGTTGACAATACTTTTGGCAAATGTGCCCGACGACGTCCGCCGAATGTTCACCTCGAGGCTTCTCGATCCCCTGACGGAGTACGACGATCAGCACAACAGCGATCTCATCGCCACGCTGTCGGTCTACCTCGACACCAACGGTGCCTGGACCCGATGCGCCGAACAACTACACATGCACGTCAATTCTGTGCGGTACCGAATGCAGCGCATCGAGGAACTCACCGGCCGCGACCTGTCGCGGCTGGAGGACAGAATCGAGTTCTACTTGGCACTTCGGCTGAGATGACTAGTGTGAAGCCCATGGCCCTCATCGCAACACTGGATTTCACGTTCAAGCCCGAATCTCTTGCCGAGGCGCGTGCGTTGCTGCGCACGGTGCTTGCCGATACCCGTGCGTTCGAGGGCTGCCTCGGCGTGGAGGTGTGGGTGGACGAGGAGAACGAGGCGCATGTCGTCGCCTACGAGACGTGGGAGTCGGCCGAGGCCGATGCGAAGTACCGCGAGTTCCGCGCCGGCCCGGGCAAGATCACCGAGATGCCGCCGCTCCTGGCTGCCGCGCCTGTACTGACGAAGTTCTCCGTGGATTCGTCGATCTGAGTTCACTGCGCGATGGCGCAGCGCAACGTCACTCGATTATTTTCGCCAACGGAAGTGGCCGCCCGGTGAGGAAGCCCTGCACCATGTCGGCTCTGAGTTCCACGGCGACCTGCAGTTCCGCCTCCGTCTCGACGCCCTCCATGATGACGGTCGAGCCGATCTCGTGGGCAAATCCGATCACCGATGCAGCAGCGGCCCGTCGGACCGCGTCGGTGTCGATTCCGTGCACCAATGCGTAGTCGACCTTGAGGGTGTCGGGCCGCAGTTCGACCACCTGGCGAAGCCCGGCGAAGCCGGCACCGACGTCGTCGACGGAGATCGAGATGCCCGCCACGCGTAAGGATTCGATGGTTCGAGCGACCGCACGGTAGTCGTCGACCCGCTCGTGTTCGGTGATCTCGATGTGGAACGCTCGGTCTTTCTGGAACGGTCGTAGCTTCGCAGCCAGGTCGATGGAACGAATGGTGTCGGCAGATGCATTGAGGGAGATGAAGATTCCGCGGGGCAGAGACTCGGCGGCAACGAGGGCACGTTCGATGGCCGCAACTTCGAGGAGCGGCCCGATTCCGGCGTTGGTCGCGTCGCGAAACCACATCGTCGGCGAGCCGTAGCCGAACGGGAAGCGCGAGAGCGCCTCGTAGCCGACGACGGTAGTGGTGACGGTGTCGCAGATGGGTTGGAACACCACGTCCGGCCCACCTCGCGAGATCAGACCTTCGATGCGTGCGCGAATGTCGGCTCGCGTTCCGGTACTGCTGCCGCGCGCGCTGCCGTCGTCCCCGGCCAGCCGAGACTTGTTGCGATACATCTCGATATCGGCCAGTGCGATCAGCTTGCGCACCACCGTCGGGGTGACGGGTGCGCTCCCGAGCGATTCCACGGCAGATCCGATGCTGGTGGTGAACGGAGGTCCGGAGAACGTCTCGTCGAGACCGCTCCGGATCTTGTCGACAGTCGATTCGATGTCGCCGGGGGACCCGACGTGCACCACCACGAACTCGTCTCCGCTCAGGCGCGAGACCACCGACGTCCGCGGGACCGCGGCGGTGAGGCGCGCTGCGATCTCGATCAAGACGGCGTCGCCGGTCGGGTGACCGAACCGGTCGTTGATCTCCTTGAACCGGTCGATGTCGAGCACAGTGACGCCGATGGTCCGATCGGAAGCATCGGCGGCGTACGCGATACCGACGCCGTCGATCGCTTCGAGCAATCCACGCCGGTTGAACAGGCCTGTCAACGAATCGGTGACTGCACCCGACGCCCGAGAACGCAGGTACCGAATGTAGGCCCGCATCATCAGCGGGGTGAGGTACAACGTGACGACGGTGACCGCGGTCGCGGCCACCAGCCACGGGTTCGTTCCCTGTTTCACTGCGAGGACGGCGAGAGTGAGGACCGTCGCCATCGAGACGGCGAGGTGAGCCCACATCACTCGATACGAGCTGGCGATGACGGTGAAGACCGCCACGATGGTGAACATCATGCACCCGGTCAGCGGGACGAGGCGGTTCGTACTGCTGAACAGGGTCGCTACGACGCCGATATCGGCGTACAGAACGAAGGCGTTGGCCACGCGCGGTGACGGCCACGGCCGCAGGAACCAGGCGATCGCCACCGGAATCGTCGTCAACGAGCCGAGGAAGACGTACACGTCCAGACCCTCGTAGTGGATGCCGGTGGCAGACATGAGGACGCCGGACACACCGAACAGGAGCGTCACGAGCCCGATGAAGTAACGCACCCAATGTTCGCGTGCGGTGTTCGCGAAGTAGGTGTAGTCGTCCTCGACGCTGTCGAGAGGGATGCCGATCCCAGGTCTGTACCGCGTACGGCCCTGGGCCGTCACCACGGTTCCCGGTTTGGAAATGGGCTTACCTCTCCTGGGCAGATCCCCGGCCATCACGAACGCTACCAGCGCTACCAGTGGCGGGGCCGAAATCGGGCGCACCTGTCGGCCTGTGGGTCAGACCATGTCTTTCTCGGTCATCC
This sequence comes from Rhodococcus sp. WWJCD1, assembly GCF_002258735.1. Taxonomy (NCBI): domain Bacteria; kingdom Bacillati; phylum Actinomycetota; class Actinomycetes; order Mycobacteriales; family Nocardiaceae; genus Rhodococcus; species Rhodococcus sp. WWJCD1. The sequence goes on along the minus strand of NZ_NOXY01000011.1, from coordinate 101,169 downwards.
AACGCAGCGTGGGCCACCCGAGGAACACCGGCAACCAGCAGGTCAGCACACGGTAGAGCAACACCGACGGCACTGCGATCGAGGCAGGTAGACCGAACGCCGCGAGACCGCCGATCAGTGCGGCCTCCACTGCACCCACGCCGCCGGGTGTCGGTGCGGCGGACGCGAGGGTTCCACCGATCATCGTCACGACGGTCACCGTCACGAACGTCGTACCGCCGCCGAAGGCCTCGATGCTCGCCCAGAGCGCCAGCGCTGCACCCAATGTCGTTGCGGCACAACCGAGAATGATGATCGAGAAGCGCTTGGGATCACGTGCGAGCTCGCCCAGTTCGGTGAGGACTTCCTTGATCTGCGGCCGGACGGCGACTCGAAGCCACCGGCGCAACTTGGGCACGAACATGAAAGTTCCGACGACACCGAATGCGGCACCCGCTATCAGGTACAGCACGGTGTTGCCGGGCACCATGTTCGACAACCCCGAGGAGGTACCGGCGACGACGCTGAAGAAGATCAACAGGCTCACGTGCGTGATCACCTGGACCGACTGTTGCAGTGCCACAGCCGCTGTCGCGCGAACGGCACCCAATCCGCCCTTCTGCAGGAATCGCACACTCAGAGCCAGCCCTCCGACGCCCGCGGGGGTCGTCGTCGCGGCGAAGGTGTTGGCAACCTGCATGACCGTCAGATTCCAGAAGCTGACCTTGCCGAACGCGCACGCCCACAACGCAGCTCCGGCACCGACGTACGTCAGAGCAGAGACCGCCAACCCGAGCAGAACCCACCACCAGTCCACCGAACCGAGTTCGGTGACGAACGCAGGCACCGCACTGATGAACGGATACGCGACGTAGACCAGTCCGATCAACAACACCAGCGAGATGATCTGGTTTCGGCTGAAGCGAGTGACTTGCTCGGCCTCGATCTTGGCGGCCCCGGTCTGCTCGAGCACCTCGAGCCGGACGGCCTTCATCGTCTTGGCTGCATCGCGAACCGACTGACGGATTCGAGGCGGAATGGCGGACTTGGTGAGACGGCCCGATGCCGCGATCACGGCATCGAAGCCGAGGACGCCGACGGCCGTTTCCACGGCACGGCGAGAGCCGAAAAGGTCTGCTGTGGTGAGCAACAGCTGCGCCACATCCGATTGCATCTGGGCATCCGACGCTCCCAGTTCGGCGTGCCCGTATCCGCAGAACAGAGCCCGACCCTCATGGATTCGGAGTTCGCCTCGATGCAGGTCTCCGTGCGAGATCTGGTTCTCGTGCAGGGTGTTGAGGGCCTTCCACAACGCGCTGAGGGTGGCGTCGTCGTGCTCGGCCTCGACCGGCTGACCGAGGGGCAGATCGTGCGCGTACAACGTCCACCCCCGATCGAGTGCCGCGACCGCGAGCGGATGGCTGCCCGCGGCACCCAGCCTCTCGATGGCCAAGCCCATCAGTGCTCGATGCTCGACGGCCCTGCGCATCGACGCATGGAGCGGCGCAGTTTCACTGCCACGCCGCGTGATCCATCTCCAGAACTGTCGTAGCGCGCCGCCGCTGCGCTGATTCTGCCCGTACAACTCGACCACCACATCGGCATCGGACGTGTGTGCGTTCAACACCAACGGACCCGGTCCGGCCGGACGGACGACGGTGAAGCTGTGGACGGTGACGCCGCGATCGCGGAACAGACGCAGTGCTGCGTCGAGAGGAACCTCGAGAGCCGGCGTACCGACCAGCAGCACGATGACGGCTCCGACGAGCCAGCCGACGGCCAGACCGAGCATCGAGCGAGCCGGAACGACAGTGGAGACGACCAGGTGGATCGGCACGAACGCGAGCAACAGCGTCCACCATGCCCGACGCCACCGCGCGGGCAGGCCGGGGCCCGACACCGTGAGGGCCGCGGCCAACATGGCGATCCAGCGAGAGTCGTCGAGGAATTGCGACAGGAAGGTGTCGAGTCGCTCGGGAACGTCCAGGTCCCAGGTGGGGGTGGAGATTCCGGTGCCGGTGATCGACAGCGCCAACGCGGCCAGCAATGCCGCTGCCGCGTAGCCGGCGAGCAGTTTCCATTTGCGGCCGGCGATCAGGCCGATCAGGACTCCGAACGGGAGCGCGAGGATGGCGACGCCGTAGACGATGTAGACGGCGTTGGACTGGTCGGGGCTGAGCACGCCGACGATGTTCGATACCGATTCCTCGAGCGCATCCCACTGATTTCTGGTGATCAGCGAACCGGCGATGACCAGGCCGAGCAGTACCGCAGCCGACACGACCCGAATGATGTCGCTGGTTCTTCGCACCAGCGGTTGAAGCAGGTTCCCCGCTACGGGAATGTCCCGCCCATCCACACGCATGGGGTCAACCTACCGTGCAGTACGCCTGCGGAGTTCGTTGCGGACGGCGGGCCATTCGGATTCGATGATCGAGAACACGACGGTATCGCGCAACGAACCGTCGGGCATGCGTTGATGATTGCGCAGAATTCCATCCTGCTTGGCACCGAGCTTTGCGATCGCCGTGCGCGATTGCAGGTTCATCCAGTGGGTGCGAAATTCGACGGCGATGCATCCCAGCTCCTCGAAGGCATGCGTCAGCAGCAGCAATTTGCTGGCGGCGTTGGTGCCGGTTCCGTGCGCGGAGCGGGCATTCCAGGTGTACCCGATCTCGACCCGACGGTTCTTCGAGTCGACGTTGCAGAACGTCGTCGCGCCGATGATCTGGCCTGTGTCGTTGCGGCGCAGCGTGAACGGGAGCATGGTTCCGGCTTCGAGCAATCCGAGCCGACGATCGATCTCTGCCGCCATGTCCTCGGGTTTCGGCACGCTGGTGTACCAGAGGTTCCACAACTCGCCGTCGCGGGCGGCGTCGGACAGTCCTTCGAGATGGTCGTGGCTCAGCGGCTCCAGAGTCACGAGATCGTCAGCGAGGGTCACCGGTTGCAGAAAGGGCATTCGCCGACGATACGTCGGATCGTGCCGTCCGGGAAAGCGCAATGATTGCCGCAGCGATGACGGCGACAGCGACGACGACGAGGGCGATCACCTCGGTGAAAGCGTGCGCGTAGGCATCGGCGAATCCGGGTTGCCCGGATGCAGCTGCGTCGGCGTCGATCTTGTTCGACACCCGCCCGCGGATGAGGAAGGCCAGCAGCCAGGCATAGCCGGCGACCGCGATGGCCTCGCTGCCGATGCGGAACAGGTTGAGTACCCCGGCGGCGGTGCCGCTGCTGTGCGGCGGAACCGCGGCGAGTGCCTCGCCGTCGACCAAACCGATGGGGAGTCCGAAACCGAGCCCCACCAGAATCATGGGGATCGTCACGGCGGGAAGTGGGACGCCGGGCTGCAGGGCCAGCATGCCGATATTGCCGAGAGCGAGGCAGCCCAGGCTCGCGAGAATGACGCGGCTGGGGGTCACGGCGTCGAACGTCGTGCTCAGCCGTGCCACGGTCAGCGGGGCGAGAAGAACCGGGATGGTCATCGCCAGCATGAACAGTCCGGCTCGGCCGGGAGCCATCGACGCGACTGCGCTGAGGGCGGCCGGCAGATAGGTGAGCAGGGTGACGAAACCGATGGCTCCGGCGACCGGGACCAGGCAGAGCGCGAGGAATCGACGGTTGCGCAGTAGGCCGAAATCCAGCAGACGGTTGGTGGATTCGCTTCGCAGAGCAGGCAGAGCCAGGGTGCCAACGGCCGCTATCAGCAGGACGATCGCCTGAGCGGCGAACACCCCGCGCCAGTCGACCGCGGCGATCAGCAGCCCGGAGATCGTCGGACCCAGTGCCAGCCCCAGCCCGTTCACGGTGCCGAACAGTGCGAATGCCGTGGCCCGTTCGGTCCCGTGAAAATGCAGCGACAGAATCGACGTCGAGCCCACCAGAACCGCAGCGGCACCGATACCCGCGACCACCCGCGCCCCGTCCAATACAAGCAGGGAAGGTGCGAGTGCGCTCACCAGGCTGGCCGTGGCCGTGAGCAGTACGCCGATGCGGAACGACGTGCGGTGCCCGATGCGATCCGAGACCGCACCCCAGACCACTGTGAAGAGGGCGAACGCAACGTTGAAGCCGTTGACGACCCACTGCAGCGGGGTGGGATCGGAGCCGAGATCGGCTGCGATGACCGGAAGCGCGATGGCGGTGCCCGAGATCGACATCGGCACGACGAACTGCGCTGCGAGTACGACCGGTAGAACTGCCCTCATGAATCCCCCTGCGCTTAGGTACGATGCTTTTCGTACTAGAACAGGTTTTGAGGTACGGCGCAAGTCGTACCTTGATGCGGGAGGAGCTCATGGCAGACGAGAACGGGCATCCGGAGCCCGAAGAAATGCAACTCGGTGCGGTGATGTCCGCGCTGGCGGATCCGCTGCGCCGCAAGGTGGTCACCGAACTTGTCGGCGACGACGACGGTGCCGAACGAACATGTATGTCTTTCGAGCTCGGTGTCACCAAATCGACTCTCACGCATCACTTTCGAGTTCTCCGCGAGGCGGGTCTCGTGTTCCAGGTCGACCGTGGCAACAGTCGCAAGGTCACGCTGCGCCGTCGCGAACTCGAGGATCGGTTCCCCGGCCTGCTCGATCTGATCGCCAACGAAATCCGCTAGCCCGAAACGGTCGCCCGTCGTACCGTGATGCCCATGCACATCGCAATGATCGGCACGACGGCTCCCAGTCACATCTATCCATCACTGGCCGTCATTGCCGAGCTGGTGCGGCGCGGGCATCGCGTCACCTATGCCGTGGGAGATTCCCTGCGGCACATGGTGGAACCGGCAGGCGTGGAGGTGGTCCCTTTCGAGTCGATGCTGCCCGACGGAGAGGCTTCGTGGCCTGATGATCCGGCGTCGGCGATGCGGGTGTTCCTCGACGAGGCCATTGCGTCGTACCCCGTGCTCACTGCGTTCTACGACGATGATCAGCCGAACCTGTTCCTGTACGACATCGGCGGTATGACGGCACCGGTCCTCGGGGTGCGCTACGGGGTGCCTGCCGTACAACTCTCGCCGACGTACGTGGCCTGGGCCGGTTACGCGGAGGATCTCGGTGATGGGATGACCGCCATCCGAGAGTCGCCGACCGGTGTCGCGTATCGCGACACCTATGCAACGTGGCTGCGAGAGAACGACATCGACGCCGACCCCTGGGAGTGGATCACGTATCCGGCGCACTGCCTGTCGCTGATTCCGCGGGTGATGCAGCCGCATGCCGACCGAGTGGCCGACACGGTGCAGTTCGTCGGACCGTGCCTCGATCCGGTACGCCTGAGTGACCGCAGCTGGACGGCACCCGGGGCACCTGTCCTGTACATCTCGCTCGGCACCGGATACAACGAGCGACCGGACTTCTATCGACTGTGTATCGAGGCGTTCGGGAACACCGACTGGAATGTGGTGATCTCCATCGGTCGACGTGTCGATCCGGCCGTGCTGGGTGATATTCCCGCGAATATCGAAGTGCATGAACATGTTCCGCAGCTTGCGGTGCTGGACGCCACCACCGTCTTCATCACCCACGCCGGGATGGGCGGGTGCACGGAGGCGCTGTGGTTCGGCGTGCCGACCGTGGCGGTGCCGCAGGCTGTCGATCAGTTCGGCAACGCCGCAATGCTCGCCGAACTCGGGGTGGGCGTGCACCTGGACTTCGAGAAGGTCACGGCTGTGATGCTGGCAGAGGCAGTCGCCGACGCCCGCGAATTCGGTTCACGTGCAGCAGAACTCGGTGCCGAGGTGCGAGCACACGGTGGAGTCGAACAGGCGGCGAATGCAGTCGAGGCGTTTCTCGCGTGACGGGCACGATCCGATTCGTCCGCATGCCGAGAAGCAGGGCGTCGTCGGCATGGTGATGTACGGCAGCGGACTACCGCTCCGAGGTCGAGCGGCGACGGCGAATCTCCGCAAGGATTCCGAACGCGAGGCCGATCAGGATGCCGGTGCCGTGGTCGTCTCTGAGCACCGTCATCGTGATGCCGGTCAGCGCGACCATCGACAGCACCACGAATGACGTTCGCTCGACGCCCAGCCCGCGGCGCGCCACCACTGTCGCCACGATAGAAGCATTGCCCGCAACCACCGATGCGCCCACGCCGCCGATATCGAGTGCCGTCAGGTAGACGGCGAAAAACATCGCGTACACCTGGGCGCATCCACCGAGCGGACTGTGATCGGGCTCGACCGCGCAGGTCACCACCAGCACTCCGATCAGGGCCGCGACGGCCGCCGACGAACCGCCGCCGGTGTCTGCCGGATGCCACACGCTGTAGATCGCGACACTGCCGACACCACCGATGGCGTAGGCACACAACCAAGTGGCCGGCCCCACCCGGCGCTGCGCGGCGATCCCCACCAGCACTGTTCCGAGGAGGTTGAAGGCGAACTGACCCCAACCGTCCGGCTGCACCAGTACCGGTGTGACAGCTCGCCACCACTGGCCGGATTCGAGGAGCGGCCGGTTCCGGACGAGCAGATCCATCACGCTCGAGTCGAGAAAGGCGACCACGCTGACCACGGTGGTGATCGAGGCGACCACAAACGTCGGTACGGCTGAGTGGCGATCCGCAGATCGTGCGTCGGTCCCGGAATTCATCCGTCACCGTTCGCTGACACAGGTGCACGCTAGCCGCATGCACCCACGTCAGTCCTCCAGAACGCTGACGCTCACGCCGTAGGGCAGGAAGCGGACCCGTCGACGCGGGTCGGTGTTGTCCTTGTGTGCACGGAGGGCATCGAGTTCGGTGGCGTAGAGCTGGTCGATCTGCGGCGATCCGGCGTCGTCGACGCTGTAGATCGCCCAGACTCCGTCGCCCTTCTGACCTGTGGTTTCGGGCTCGGGCGGAGCTTTGGGTGCACCGACGTTGGAGGCGAACAGCGAACCGACCACCTCGCGCAGTCCCTCGGTTGCCTCACGGGCGAACTTGTCGAAGTCGTCGGATCCGAATCCGAAGGGTCCTTGGTTGGCCATGGCAGTACCTCCTAGGTGAAACTCCAGTATGCGCGTTTACTCCGAACAGCCGCCGAGCGTCCGCACGTTCACGTTGCCGGGCAGCACCGACCCGGCTCTGGTTTTTCTGCACGGGCTCGGCTCGGCGGGCATCCCGGCATTCGGTGCCATCGCAGTAGAGGCAGCTTTCGAGGGCCGAGAGAGGCTGCTGCCGGATCTGCTCGGCTTCGGTTTCAGCGATCGCCCGCTCGATTTCGGCTACTTGCTCGACGACCATGCTGCCGCCGTTGCAGACCTGCTCGATGAGCGGAATCTGACCTCGGTCGACCTCGTCGGCCACAGCCTGGGTGGCTCGATCGCCACCGTGCTTGCCCACCGTCGACCGGATCTGGTGGGCCGGCTGATCGTGCTCGAACCCAACCTGCTGCCGTGGGACGGCACCGCCAGCGTCGAGATTGCCCGGCAGTCGGAGACCGAGTTCGTCGACACCGGTATCGACCGATTGATCGCCGACGCGGATCCGGAATGGGCGTCCACCCTGCGCGTTGCCGATCCGGTTGCACTTCATCGCACCGCCGTCGGCCTGTGCGTGGGACCTGATCCGACGGTGCAGGCCATGCTCGAGTCGGTCACCGTACCGCGGTTGTTCGTCTACGGAGAGCGTACCGGCGCTCCGAGGCAGCAGGACCGATTGGCTTCTGCAGGTGTGGGTTTCACGCGCATCGACAATGCCGGCCACGTCATGATGCCGACAATCGCGAAGGCGTCGTAGAGGCAGTGAAAGCCGGGCTACTGCTGTAGCCGGGCTCCGATGGTGTTGTGCAGAGCCCGCAGCGAGTTCTGGCCGAGCGAGACCGTCTGAGATTCGATGTAGCGCAACAGATGCGAATCGTTGAGCACTTTCTCGCTCGACTGGATCAACACGGTGCCGACGCCGGTGAAATCGAACTGACGCTCCTCGCCGCTGTTGGCTCCGAGAAATCCGCGCGCCGCACCGAGGAAGTTCTGCATCCAGTCTGCATCGAAGTGATGCGACGGCGACGGGCAATCTGCCCATCCCACAAGCGCTTCCGGGTCGATGCGTAGTGGTGGCTCGGCGAACATGACGGTGCCGTTGGACGAGGCCAGGAACTTACCGGTACCGAGCAGCGTCAGAAATCCGGGGACGATGGACTGCTTGAGATCCAGAGTCGGCTCGAACGCAAGCAGATTCGCGGCTCGGATCGTCAGGTTGCCGTCGTCGAGGTCGTAGCTGTTGATGTTGAATCCGCGATCGCCGAGAATCAGCTTGCCCTGACCCTGCGCGAGAACCCAGTCGTTCGAGTACAGCGGAGACGAGAACCGCGCGGCGACGATGGCGGGCATCGACGTCTGCCCGAGCGGCTCGAAGCGAATGTTGCCGTAGTACGCGATCATCGCACCCTTCGACGTGAACCACGGCTGACCTGCGAGTTCGACGCAGAATGCGTAGTCGTTGCCGGGCACGTTGTCGTTGACCGGCAGGGTGTACGGGGTGTGGATATCCAGGCTCATATCGTCGCTCCCTAGAACTTCTGCTCGGAGGCTTGAACCCACACGGTGCCCATGCCGGTCATCTTCAGCTGGATCGCCTCGCCGCTGCCCTTGCCGACGGCGTCACGCCAGCCGACATTGGCAGAGATGTCGACGTTGATGTTGCCGATGTGGCACACGTACGCCTGCGGATCGACAACTACCTGTGGGTGATCGGGCCCGACCTGCAAGGGGGTTGCGCCGCCGTGCGACAGGACCGCGACGCTGCCCTGCCCGGTCAGTTGCGTCGTGAACAGACCTTGCCCGGTCATTGCGCCGCGCACTGCTCCGCGGACGCCGCCCTGCGAGGTCAACGCAACGATGGAACTCTGAAGGTAGCCGTCGTGCACCAGGAGTCGATCGGCTTCGACGGTGAGCATCGACGAACCGTCGAGATGGATCACCTCGATGTACAACCCGGCGTGACCGTAGAACACCTCGCCCTGCCCCTCGGCGGCCATCATCGCGACATGTTCGCCCGCCATCATCCGGCCGGCCATCCCGGCAACGCCGCCCATGCCGGGCATAGCACCGGCCGAGCCGCCCATCGAGTGCGGAACGAACCGGACGTCGCCGGTGTAGTAGAGCATCGATCCACGACGCGCGAGCACGTTCTGATTCGGTGCCAGAACGGATTTCACGACTTTGCTGTTGACGAGTTCGAGTGGCACGTCAGCGCTCCTCGGGTTGGATGTAGACGACGCCCTGGCCGTCGAAGCGGAGGGAGAACGCCTCGCCGCTGCCGCCGCCGATGGCGGAACGCCACGTGACGTCGGTGACGAAGCTCTGATTCAACTGGCCGCGATGGGCGACGAACGCGTCGGGATCGACGACGAGGGGGTATTGCGGATCGACGGCGAGGGCGATGATCGGCCCACCCTTCGACAACAGCGCCACGGTGCCGGATCCGCTGACCACCGTGGTGAACAAGCCCTGCCCCGACGTTGCGCCGCGAAGACCGGAGAACTTCACATCGGTCTTCAATTGGCCTGTGAGAGCGAGCAATTGAGACGATTCGACGTGGAGGCTGTCACCCTGCACCTCGACGAGAGTGATGTCCTGGGCATCGACGGCGAAGTACACGGTGCCCTTGCCGGACACGTCCATCAACGACAGCGACTCGCCGGTCACTTTCTGTTTGAGGGCAGCGCGGAATCCTCCGCCACCGCCCATCCCTGCGCTTTTGAAGGCGACATCGCCCTCGTACGCCACCATCGAACCCGACATCGCACGCAGGGAGTCGCCGGTCAGGTCTGCGACCAAGACGCGGTGCCCGTTCATCCTCAGCTGAGCCACGGGGGAACTATGCCACTGCACGCGCCCCCGCGGCTACTGCTGGAGGAAATATCTAGACGAGCGGCTTCAGGGCTTTACCTGCCAGCTCGACGGCTCCTGGCTGGTGTCCGTTGGTGATCAGGTTGATGATGACGCCGTCGATGCCCTGATCGAGGACGCGCTTCTGCACCTGCTCGGCGACATCGTCGGGGGTTCCGCAGAAGTGGCGATCGGTGGCCTTCGCGGCGTCCTCCTCGGACAGGTTCGTCAGATCGAGGCCCTGCTTCAGCACGAACTCGCGCTGCAACTCCTTGGCCTTGTCGCCGTCCTCGTCGATGATGACGAACGCGAGGAAGCTCGTTTCGAGGTCCTTCGGGTCGCGGTCGACTTCCTCGCACCGAGCCTGAACGGCTGCCATCTTGCGCGGCAATTCCTGTGCGTCGCAAATGATGTTGAGGTGATCGGCGAACTGAGCGGCCAGGCCGAACGTCTTCTTCTCGCCACCGCCGCCGAGCATGATCGGAAGATCGTCGCGGATGCGGGGCTCGTTCATCGCGTTCTCGACCTGATACCAGAGGCCGTCGAATGTCGGACGCTGACCGCGCAGCATGGGCTCGATGATCTGCAGGGCCTCGTCGAGACGCTCGAACCGATCGGTGAACGTACCGAATTCGAGTCCGAAGCTCTGGTGCTCGAGTTCGTACCAGCCGGCTCCGATCCCGAGGATCGCGCGACCGCCGCTGACGACGTCGAGCGTGGTTACGGTCTTGGCCAGGATCGCCGGATTGCGGTAGGTGTTCCCGGTGACCAAGGCGGAGAGCTGAATGGTGTCGGTGGCCGTCGCAAGGGCGGACAGCGCGGAGTAGGCCTCGAGCATCGGCTCGTCAGGCTTGCCGATGCCGGGAAGTTGGTAAAAGTGATCCATCACGAACGCGGTGTCGAACCCGGCCGCTTCGGCCTCGCGCGCCTGCGCGATGACCTGGGGAAAGAGTTCTGCGACCGAACCGTCGTAGCTGAAGTTGGGCATCTGGTAACCGAGGCGAATAGTCACGAGATCCACGCTACTCGGATATCGGCCCACGGCACGTGGGAGAGCGCGATAATTCGTCCATGACAACCATCGATCTGGCCCGAGCACCGTTCTCCGGATTCGCCGTCGACGACCTGCCTGCAGCCCGCAGGTTCTACGCCGACACCCTCGGTGTCGAGGTGACCGACAACGAGATGGGGATGCTCGAACTACACCTGGGAGCAGCGACGGTACTGGTCTATCCCCGGCCCGGGCACGTGCCGGCGCAATACACCATCCTCAATTTCCCGGTGGTCGACATCGAGGCCGCGGTCGATGTTCTGAGTGCGAAAGGGGTTGTTTTCCAACAATATCCAGATATGGGGACCGACGAGAAGGGGATCTTCCGACACGGTGGGCCGCTGATCGCCTGGTTCACCGATCCTGCGGGCAATGTGTTGTCGGTGGTGCAGGGCTGATCTATGCACTCGGGAGTGGAGCCTGCGGAACGAGCCTCAAGCTGTCGGGGTTCCTTGGGCGAGAGCGACTGTCCCGGAATTGGTCACTCCTGCGTCGTTCACCCACTCCACGACGGCGGTATCGCCGGGGACGCGGCCGATGAGCGCCTCCGACAGATCCGACGAGGACTGCACGTCCGTTCCGTCGAGCGAGACGATGATGTCTCCCGCCGACAAGCCGAGAGTCTCGGCCGGGGAATCGGAGTTCACCGAGACGACGGCCGCCCCCATCGCCGGCTTGTTCTCGAAGACCGACACATCACGCACCGACACTCCGAAGTACGGCGTCGGACCCACATGCACTGTGCCGCCGGACTGCCCGGCCAATACCTGATCGAGCACGGCAACCGCCTCGCCGATGGGGACGGCGTACGCCTCGGGTGCCTGGGGCGGTGCGAACTCGGTGCCGTTGCGAGCGTCGTCCGACAGCCCGGCGGTGTTCACACCCACCACCCTGCCCCAGGCGTCGAACAGCGGCCCACCCGAATCTCCTGCTCGCACATCGGCATCGACTCGAATCATCTTGTCCAGCGTGTTCCGTGAGCCGTCCACCGAGCTGCGGGTGCGCACCTGTTGATCGAGAGCGGTCACGGCGCCGGGTGCCGGCACCAATACCCCTGCGCCCGAGGCATTCCCGATGGCGGTGACGGCATCACCCACGTCGGGAAGTGGGTCCGGAGCCAACTCGACCACTGGCAGGTCGGTCGCGGTGATCAACTGCACGACCGCGACGTCACGAGATTTGTCGTAACCCAGCACGGTGGCGTCGTAGATCAGTCCGTTGCCCATGTTCACCGCGCTGATCTCGGTGGCGAACTCCACGACGTGGAAGTTGGTGAGCACGATCCCGTCGGGAGCGACGACGAAGCCGGTACCGGCGACCCCGGAGAAACCGGCGGAAGCCGACAGTGTGACGACGGCTGGATCGACCCGGGCCGAGAGCTCGTCGAGAGTCAGTGGCGGCGGTTCGACGACGGGAGCAACTGGTGGGACGGGTGCAGGCGCGGCAGTGAAGTCGGTGGTTCCGGGATCGAGTGGTGGCGTCGCGAACAGCCACATACCGGCAGCGACCAGCGTCAGAACCACCGCTCGTCCACCCGACCGCATAGGAATCGATTATGGTCCGGTGGCGTCGGAGGTGCCAGCTAGTTGACGATCACGGCCCGTGGAACGTCGGCGCGCAACGTGAAATCGGTGACGAACTCGCCGTCCTCGGGTCCGTACCGGTTCTTGATGTCGTAGTTCTCGACGTCGAAAGCGTCGAGCGTCGGTGAGTGTGTCGTGACGGCCATCGTCGCGCCGTCGACGTCGAATTGGAGCAGACGCTGAAAGCCGGTACTTCGTTCGCCGTCGACCTCGAAGTACTGGTAATCGGCCAGCAACTGCACGACGGTGCGGTCGGTGTCGCCGACATTCTCGTCGACCACGGCAACCTGACCGTCCACGTGCCCGGACAGGACGAGGAAGACCGACTCGTGGGGTACGACGAGTCGGTTCCAGATCTGTTGACCCGAACTCGATCCGATATCGCCGAACCCCATCAGCTTCTTCTCGCCGAGTTCGTCGAGGTAATAGTGCGTACCGATGACGACGTTGCGGTCGGGGTGATCGTCGAGTACCCGTTCTGCCCACTGCATGACCTTCTCGGGTGGGTTGTAGCCGATGAAGAGCATGAGAAATTTTGCACCGGCGATGTCGACCAGATCGTAGTGCGCCGAATTGTCCTCGGCGGTAAAGGAACCGCCCCAGTACGGCTGATCGCGATAACGCTGTGGGCCGAAGTACTCGTTGTAGAGCGCGTGATTCTTCTCGTGCTCTCCGGGAACCAACTTGCCCGCTGCGTTCCAGATGTTGTCGTGGTTGCCGGGCAGCACGCCGTGGGCGATGCCGGCGTCTTCCAGGATGCTCATGGACTCGCTGGCTGCCTCGAATTCTTTGCGGGCCTGGGTATCCGGTCGACCGGGGCTGATCCAGCTCTGGATGAGGTCGCCGGTGTGCATGCTGTAGTCGATCTTCAGCTCGTCGGCGTTGTCGGCAGTCCATTGCGTCATGTCCGAATACACACCGGGGTCGTCGCGAGAGATGTACTGGGTGTCGGTGATGTGTTGGAGCGCGAAGTCGTAGGTGTCGGCGTCCGCGAAAGCCCGGTCGGGGCTGGCGTTGGTCTCGGCGAACGAGCGATCCGCTCGAGGACTGTCGATGACGAGAACCTCGACAGTGCCGCTCTCACTGGCTACGTCGGCGCTGAGTTCGATCAGTCCGCCGGGTGTCGCAGGTTGCGCTGCCGCGAGCGGCGGACCCCAATCGGCCGTCGATTCGTCCCATACATGCAGCGCGAGATCGTTGGTGTTGACCGATCGACCGGACCAGGTGAGCGTCGTTCTTTCGGTCCCCGGCAGCACCGAAACGGTGTAGCGAAGGTACGGGTACTCGTCCCATCCGGAAGTCTGCATCTCGGTGCTCGACGATTCGACACCGACCGCGTGCGTCGTCGGATCCGATTCTGCGGCGATCCCCGCCACCATCGACGTGGTGATCGCTGCGGGAACCGTCGTCAACCCGACACCCGGTACCGCAGCGGCCTGGCGAGGTGCCGGCTGATTGCGACGCTCGGCTCCCGCGTCGGCGCCGGTGAGGGCGAGCAGAACACAGGCCAGCGCCAGGGAGCCGAATGCCGATGGGCGCTTCATGTCATCGAGGTTACCGATACCAGCGCCAGAGCCGCGGCGTCGCGATGACGAGGAGCACCGCGAGCGGATCGAAAACGACGAGTCCGACGAAGAACCACGCGATCGTTGTGGGGACACCCGGATAGGGATTCGCGACCGGTCAACTGCCAGGATTCCAGGGCGGCGCGACGCCCCAGCCCCAGCGAGGGACGGGTGCGTCGGCCACCAGCTCGGCGTTCGGCTGAGAGTTGGAGAACGCCAGTCGCGTTCCCCATTCCACGTACGCCATGAATGCCGAGCGAAACTCGGGATCGTCGGGTAGCTCGGCGTCGTCCGCCGCGATCGACATCAACTCCACGAATCGGCGACGCTGCAAGGCTGTGATTCCCAGGTCGATGTGGTGGGCGAGCATGCGGTGGTACCCACCCAGCTCGGTGGTGTAGCGATCAGGTCCGCCGAATACTTCGGCCCACCAGAGGGTGACGTGAGCGCGGTGATCTTCGCTCACGCCACCGGGAAACATCGGCGACAGCAACGGGTCTCGCTCGACGTGGTCGTAGAACGCGTCGAGCAGCCGCCGGAACGCAGCGTCTCCACCGGCCCAGTCGTAGAGCGTGGGATCTGCCATCTTCAATACAATACACAACAGTATTGTATTGACAAGGTATGTTGCCCATCATGGTGAGCAAGACGGGCCGTATGCGCGATACAACGATCGACGACCGTGTTCTTGCCGTCGCCGCTCGACAGCTGGCCGAATCGGGATACGACGCTTTGTCTGTTCAGCGCGTGGCGTCCGACGCCGGCACCACGCGGCAAGCCATCTACCGCCGATGGGCGACGAAGGCCGCGCTCGCGGAAGCAGCCGTCACCGCCGTCGCCGAGGTGGCACCACCCGAACTCGACGACGCCGAGCCGTTCGAAGCGCTGGTCCGCGAACTCACCGACTTCAGATCGGGCGTCTCGCGCCCCGGCCGAATGGCTCTGGTCGGGACGATGTTGCAGGAGGGAACCGACGACGATGTTCGTGACCGGTACGCCGTAGGCGTCGTCGCCCCACGGAGGCGACGTATTCGAGACATCCTCGAACGCGGTCAGCGCGAAGGGGCGATTCCGGTCGACGCGGACCTCGAGATCATCGTTCCGATGGCGACCGGCTCGTTCTACGGCCGGGCCCTTGCCGGAGACCCCATTCCGGAGCGCTGGCCAGAGCGAACGGCCGCGGTGATCTGGCGCGCGGCTGGAGGCGACCGGCGCTAGGAAGGAGCATCTTGCCTGCAGTCGAATATCGACGATCCTTCACCGAGCGTGAGGTGGTTGATAGATCGGACGGCCGCCCGAAATGCGGTGCGAGCGAACCGTCCGGTTCGACCGAGATGGACCGGTCGTCGAACGCCGTCAGGCTGTCGGGAACGTCGACGGGCGAGTATTCCTTCCGCCACATACTCGTACTCATCGGAAATGTTGGCGTGAAAGTCCACGACTAGAGTCTGCTCATGCCCGCGCAGCGTCGACCCCGAGTTCTGATCGGCATCTCCGGTTGGATGTACGCGCCGTGGCGGGGAGATTTCTATCCGGCGGGTTTGGCGCATCGCAAGGAGCTCGGGTACGCGTCCGAGCACCTGACGTCGATCGAGATCAACGGCACCTTCTATGCGATGCAGAAGCCGTCGAGCTTCACCAAGTGGCACGACGAAACCCCCGACGATTTCGTCTTCTCCATCAAGGGCGGTCGATACGTCACGCACATCAAGCGGCTCGTCGGCGTCGATTCGGCTCTGGCGAACTTCTTCGCCACCGGTGTGTTGACTCTGGGGGACAAGCTCGGGCCCTTCCTGTGGCAACTCCCACCCAACCTCGAATTCGATGCGCAGAAGGTGGCGGACTTCTGTGCCCTGTTGCCTCGAACGGTGTCAGCTGCCGTGGCTCTGGCGGAAACACGGGACGACAAGTTGGCGGAGGATCGAGTGTTGTTGCCTGCTGCGTCGTCTCGGCCACTGCGGCACTGTGTCGAAGCCAGGCATGCAAGCTTCGCCTCCGACGAAGCGGTGGAGTTGTTGCGGCGCAGCGATATTGCGATCGTGGTTGCCGATACCGCCGGGAAGTACCCGTACATCGACACTCCGACAGCGGATTTCATGTATGCGCGACTCCACGGCGACGAGGAACTGTACGCCAGCGGGTACACCGATGAGGCCCTCGATCGATGGGCCCAGAAGATTGCGGACTGGACGTCGACGGGACGGGACGTCTACGTGTACTTCGACAACGACATCAAGGGCTACGCACCCTTCGACGCCATGAGGCTCATCGAGCGCGTCGGTAGGTAAGTATTTCGTTCTCTAGCCTTTTTCCAATATTGGAGGTGCGGCTCTGCTGTGAGCAGCGCTCCGAAGCATGTTCCGGCAGCGACGAAGACCCATTCACCGGCACACTGGATTCATGAAACTGCTGGTTCTTGGGGGCAGCGACTTCGTGGGGCGAACGGCCGTCGAGCATGCCCTGGCCCTCGGATGGGACGTCACCGTGCTCAATCGTGGCACGACGGCGTCCGATTTTCGGGTCACGCAGCTTCGCGGTGACAGACGCGCGGCCGACGGATTGGATTCGGTTCGAGAAGGCAACTGGGACATAGCCTTCGATACCTGGTCGTGGGAGCCCGGTGTAGTGGCGCAGTCGGCTTCTGCGCTCACCGGTCGAGTGCGCAGCTACGTCTATGTGTCGAGCCGATCGGTGTACGACGCGCCTGGAGCAGGTGCGACCGAGACTTGGCCGACGGTGCAAGGGCCTGGCGATGACTACGCGCGATGCAAGCTCGGTGGTGAGCAGGCCGCCGTCACGGCATTCGGTGTTCGAGCCTTGCTGGTCCGGGCCGGATTGATCCTGGGACCGTACGAGAATCTCGGCCGACTTCCATGGTGGCTGAACAGAATTGGGCAGGAGCGGAGCCTGCGGAGTGACCAGAATGGGCGTGCCGGGGATGTACTCGCGCCCGGTCCAGCCGACCTGGCACTGCAGTACATCGACGCGCGCGATCTTGTCGGCTGGGCTCTGGACGCGGCTGCCCGTGGGCTCGGGGGTCCGTACGACGTGGTGAGTCGGCCCGGGCATGCAACGATGCGCGAGGTTCTGCAGGCCTGTGTTGCCGCGACACGGTCCGATGCTCGCCTGCGTTGGGTGGAACCGGACGTCCTCAGTGCTGCCGGAGTGCAGCCGTGGACGGAGCTACCGATCTGGATTCCGCCTGGCGCAGATCATGATTCGTTGCACGCGTCCGACGTGTCGAAGGCATTCGCGGAGGGGCTTCGGGCACGGCCGATCCAGGAGACCGTCGCAGACACGTGGACCTGGCTACAGTCATTGAACGGTGAGGCGTCGACGAGGCGCGACCGGACGCCTGTCGGACTCTCCGCCGACCGTGAGGCGGCAATTCTCGCGGGCGTGGGGCATGCAGAGGGTTGGTGAACTCGACAGACGCGCGCGGAATCGTCAGACGCGCGCGGAATCGTCAGACGCGTTCGGAATAGCTGCGAGATCGGTATCGAATTCGCTCGCATCTGACAAACGCGCGCGCATTTGCGGGGAACGCGGCAGCTACCCCGATATTCTGGACTCTTGCAGTGACGCTAGAGATCGGTAGACAAGACTAGGGAGTGCAGAGTCGTCGCACGGCGGCCTCGATTTTCGACGCCCTGCGCTGAATCTCGGCGTCGTCGGCGGATTCGCAGGCTCTGCTCGGCGCGGTCATCCAGGCCGAGGTGATGCCGAACATCATGGTGATCAGGTCGTCGACGGTGAAGGCGTCGGAGATCAGTCCGTCTCGTTGGGCAGCGGCCATGGCGTTGCGTCGCTCCGCGATGACCGAGTGAATGTCGTCGGTGCCCGATGCTGCCATGCCGCCCTGGAGCTGGGTCCACAGAAGTAGGCGGTGTTCCTCGGGATGTGCTGCGAGATGCAGGTATTCGCGTGCTGCATACCCGCCGAGGTCGTCGATGGAGAAAGGTACTTCTTCGATGAACCGCGCGAACCCGTCCTCGACCACAGCGCGGAACAGGGCTTCTTTGTCGCCGAAGTATGCGTACAGGCGCTCCTTGCTGGCCTTGGCCGCAACCGCGATGCGATCGACTCGAGCTCCGGCCAGTCCGTGCACCGAGAACTCGCCACGGGCGGCGGCGACGATGCGGGCGCGGGTCGCGCTGGCGTCAGGTTTCATGGCGGCCACCATACCCCCAACCAACTAGTTCGTTTGACAGGCGGTGCCGAGTGGCTTACCTTTCTGATCGGGACATTTTTCGTGCCCAGAATCAACGAGTACGAGTGGGGTAGAAACATGTCGCAGCACTCCGAGCGCGAAGCGCCGGATCTGAATCCGAACTACGAGCGCCGATGGCTGGTGCTGTGCATCGTCGCCATCACGCAGCTCACGATCGTGCTGGACGGCACCATCGTCAACATCGCGCTACCGCAGGCGCAGATAGACCTGGGCATCAGTGACACCAGCCGCACCTGGGTCATCACCGCCTACGCTCTGGCATTCGGTGCGTTGCTGCTGCTCGGCGGTCGCATTGCGGACTACTGGGGACGCAAGCGCTCGTTCATCGTCGGCATGGCAGGCTTCGCCGTTGCCTCCGCCATCGGTGGACTTGCCCAGGAAGGCTGGCAGCTGTTCATCGCGCGCGCCGGCCAGGGTGTTTTCGCTGCACTGCTCGCACCTGCAGCACTGGCCATCCTGACCGTCACCTTCACCGACACCAAGGAGCGCGCCAAAGCGTTCGGTGTCTTCGGCGCGATCGCCGGCGGCGGCGCAGCCGTCGGTCTGCTTCTCGGCGGCGTGCTCACCGAGTACGCGAACTGGCGCTGGTGCCTTCTGGTCAACATCCCGGTCGCAGTGATCGCCATCGCCGCAGCAGTGCCGCTGGTGAAAGAGAGCAAGGCACACGGAGACACCCGCTACGACCTGCCCGGCGCGATCCTCGTCGCTCTGGGTCTGGCATCGCTGGTCTACGGCTTCACCGAAGCCGAAAATGGTTGGGCGACGGTACCCACCATCTCGTTCATCGCGTTGGGCCTCGCTCTGCTGGCCGCGTTCGTCGTGGTCGAATCCAAGTCCGCCAACCCGTTGCTGCCGTTGAGCGTGCTGCTCGACCGTGACCGCGGTGCCGCGTACATCGGCTCGGCCGTCATCGGTGCTGCCCTGCTCGGTGGCACGTTGTACCTCACGTTCTACTTCCAGATCGTGCTCGAGATGAGCCCGGTGATCGCGGGTGTCGCGTCACTCCCGATGACCGGCGGAATCCTGATCACCGCAGCGCTCGCGTCCGCACTCGTGCCGAAGATCGGACCCAAGCCGCTGATGGCCGTCGGTCCCGTCGTCTCGGCGATCGGCCTGCTCCTGCTGACGCAGATCGGCGTCGACACCTCGTACTTGACGCACGTGCTACCCGGCGTCGTGCTGCTCGGTCTCGGTCTCGGCCTGCTGATGGTGCCGATGCAGAACGTCGCGCTCATCGGGGTCGCCGATCACGACGCGGGTGCCGCATCTGCGCTGATCAACGCCACGCTGCAGGTCGGTGGCGCTCTCGGCGCGGCAGTGTTCACCACGGTCTACACCTCGTCCAAGACCTCGTACCTGGCCGACAACCCGGCACCGACTCCGCCCGCCGGAGTCCCCGCCGAAGCTCTCGCGGGCCAGGAGATCCCCAGCGCCGAAGTACTGGCCTCGCTGCCGGAGCCGATCCGCAACTTCGTGCTCGCCACCATCGACCACGCGTTCGCGGCCGAGGTCTCCGGCTACGCGTGGGCCTTCGGAACTGCCGCGATTCTGGTCGCGCTGGTGTGCCCGGTGGTGCTGGGACTCGTCCGAGCGAAGAAGGACGACCTGCCCGTCGGCGACACCCCGGTGCATATCGGATAGCTCTCGCTGGACACAGGCCCCGCTGCTCACCCGTCGAGCAGCGGGGTTGTCTTCTTCGAAGGCGTGCGCTCAGTCCGGGTCGATTGCGTCGGCCTGCGCGGTGAGCAGCATGTGCAACAACTCCGGCGGCACGGCCATCGGAGGCAACGAACCGAGGGTGATGGAGTTGTCGGCATCGCCGTTCAGCTCCGTCACCTCGTCGTGCAGTCTTTCCATCTTCTCGTCGAGCTTGTTCGCGCTCTCGGCGGCCTCGGCCAGTTCGGCCTGCAGAGTGGGCGGAATCTCTCCGCGGTACTTGTAGAAGATCTTGTGCTCGAGGCTCGCCCAGAAGTCCATGGCAATCGTGCGGATCTGCAGCTCGACCAGTACCGGTTGGACGCGGTCGGACATGAAGACCGGGATTTCGACGATGAGGTGCAAACTCTTGTAGCCGTTGGCTTTCGGGTTCGCGATGTAGTCCTTGACCTCGACGACTCGAATGTCGGTCTGACTGCTGAGCATGTCCGCGATGCGGTACGTGTCGGAAATGAAGCTGCAGGTGATGCGGACACCGGCAACGTCGAGGATGTTCTCGCGAATGGCGTCGAGCGTCAGCGCGCACTTTTTCCGCTGAGCCTTGTCGAAGATGCTCTCGGGTGTCTTGAGCCTCGACGAGACGTGCTCGATGGGGCTGTATCGGTGGATGTGGGTGAATTCCTGCTTCAAGATGTTGATCTTCGTGATCAGCTCGTCGATCCCGAACTTGTAGCTCATCATGAATCGCGTGAAATCTTGTCTCAGTCGACCCAGGTCGACCGCAGTCTCACCGTTCTTCATGACCTCGCTCATGACCACGATTGTCCACGACGGCGGGCCGAGCGCGCGCGGCGCGGGAATCGAAGCTGGCATCACTGCACGTCGGACCGAGTTCCGGGGTGAAACGCACGAGACCACAGCTCTGACATTGATGCGTGCGGTGATGCCCTCTCTCGCACGAGCACGCACGTGAGCCCACCAGCACCGAGCCGGCGACGAGTGGGTGGCCGTTGGTGCAGTGGGTAGGTGCTCGTTCGGCCCACCGATCGCCGACGCGGTAGAGCGATCCGGCAACCGGGTCGGTATCGCGCTCGCCGGATGCCATCGCGCGCAACCGCCTTCGACAATGTCTACCGCTCGATATGGACCGCCCGAAGTGGCTCGGCTGGCTGCGTCGCCAACTCCGGGGGCGCATTCACACTAGCAGAAATCGAACGTATGTTCTAACACGCAGTCAGAACCATGTTTTGCGGCCACCGACTGCGCGCCCCATCGAACCGAGCACCGTCAGAACTGCGCCGACGACCACCAAGATGATGCCGACAGTCGTCAAAATTGAAATGCCGGCGAAATAGCCGATGAGGGCGAGGATAATTCCGAGAACGATCATGACCACTCCTGAAGTTGGGGTGAGCCCGGTACCGGCGGATGCCGATAGGACCGAAGCTACGCCACCGAGATAGAGGAATGGTCACAATTGTCGCTATTTTCCGGCATCCACTTTCGCTGCGAGAAATGCCTCCGGGTCGATCAGATCCGACTGCCCGACGATCGATCCCAGGTCAGCGATACGTTCGATACCGGTGAGCACCATTTCCTCTTCCACGGTGCCCTCGGCGTAACCGTAGTAACAGGTCGACGTCGTGTGGTTGTGGTCCTTGTCGATGCGGTTGGCGCGGCCCTCGATCTGTCTGATGTCGATGGGTGTCCACCGAGGATCGTGGATCAGCGTCACGCGCGGGGCGAGAGTGGACACCTCCCCTTCGGGGAGCAGTAACTCGTTGGTGTGCAGGTTGATTGCGCTGGTGGTGGTCGAGACGATGACCGACGCGGCCCCGGTCTGGAAGCGTCTGATCGACGCCTCCTGCTCGGGGCTGCTCATGCTGCCGTCGACCACTGCAACGTCGAGTCCCTCGTCCCGCAGAGTCTGCGCCAGTGCCGCGACCGACTCTCGGTAGAACATCGAGACGAACACCTGGTTGCCGGCCTTGACCCACGTCCGCACCTGGTCAGCCGACGCGGGAATGCGCAGATACGAACACTTCTGGCGAAATCGCAGCGTCGCGGCCCGAGTACTGGGGTTCTTCTGCAGCACTCGCTTTCCACCGACGGCTTTCCAGTTCGGCAGGCCCACCTCCTTGCGGTAGTCCACCCACGCGGCGTTGTACAGCCGCTTCTGCGCTGCGGTGAGTTCCTGACCGAGTGGTTCCCGCGGAGTCGGCGGCGACGGCCGCGAAATAGACCACGGCACGGCACCTCCCGACAACCAACCGTGCACCGACGCAATGTCGCGGGCCCGTTTCGACGCGTCCTCCGGCTCCCACCGCCACGTGGTCAAACCGGTCGTGGCCTTGCCTGCCTTGACGGAGAACCCGGACTCGATGAGGAACTCCGCCCACTTCATCGTCACCGCATAACCGAGATATTCGTCGTCACCCAGGATCTCGACCCCGCGGCTGCGCTCGACCGCGCGAGCCATGTACGCGAAGTGCAGCGGCTGATAGCCGGGCGTCGCAGACATCCACACCACCGAGCGGGCCGCCTCCTGGTACCGCCAGAGGATCTGCGACTGCTGGGATTCGATGTTCATCAGCGCGTGCGATTCGTCCGCGATCACCACATCGATGTCGAATCGCAGCTCACCGAGCGAGATGGTCCGTTTGTTCTGTGTCCGTTTACGTTTGCCCAGATCGGTCTCGGGCGGAACCGACAGCAGCTTCTTCGTCGACTGATAGGTGATCAGCAGCCAGCGCTTGCGATCGGACGGCTCGATGTCGGCCTCGCTGTCGGCGATGGTGCGACGCCATCCCGGTAACGCGCCCTTGGGCGCAACCACCAGTACGGTCCCGATCTCTGCCGCCGACATCTGCCGAACGGCCTCGCACACCGCCAACGTTTTGCCCAGACCCGTCGAATCCATCTGCGCGAAGTACGGGAATCCCGCGTCGAGCGCGGCGAGATGGCGTCGAACGGATTCGAGTTGAGTTTCTCGGGGCTGCATCGCCCGCTGCCGAACCATCTCGTCGCGCCACACATCGTTGGCATCGTCCTCGAGCCACCGCTGCAGGCTGTACGGCGTCGACTCGTAGGGCTGCAGATACTCGGGCAACTCGGTGCCGTAGTACGCGAACACCCGAGGCCCGGGATACCACCGCGCGCCGGCCGCACCCGCTGCCGATCGATCCTCGAACGGTACGTCCAGTACCCAGACGCGCTCGCCGGGATCGGGAACCCGCAGATCGGGTGCGGCCGACTTGCGGGGTGAGGTCTTGCGCGGGGCTGCTCTCTTGCGCGGTGCTGCTTTTTTCGGAGCAGCGGCCTTCTTCGGGGCAGCTTTCTTCTGTGCAGCGGCGGGCTCGCCGTTCTTCGCTGCCGCGAACTTTCGCGCGGCACTGCTCTGCCCGGCCTTGACGGTGCGGGCAGTGGTGGATCGGGCTGTGCGTCTACGAGGTGGCATCGGATCCAGTCTGTCGTACGGTGTGCACGAACACCGTAAAGGAGCCCTGTGACATACCCGAACCACCCGCGCGCCGTAGTACTCGTCCACGATCAGGATCCGATCCTTGCGCGACGCGACATCGGCACTCTCGCTGCCGAATTGCGCACCAGGGGTTTCCAGTTGGACGTGCACTCCTTCGACCACAGCCCCGATGTCGCACCACCGCTGCTGTCCGACGCGCAGTTGGTGGTGGTCATGGGCTCACCCGATGCCGCGTACGACGACACGCTGACGTGGCTCGCGCCGGAAATTGCGTACGTACAGGACGCGATCGATGCGCAGGTCCCGGTTCTGGGTGTGTGCTTCGGCGGGCAGCTGCTCGCGCGGGTACTCGGCGGCACCGTCCGCAAGTCCGAGCATCCCGAGTACGGATTCGTCGACGTAGAGACGTCCGAGCCCGAGCTCATCGCCCCCGGACCGTGGATGGAGTTCCACGGCGATACGTTCACCGCTCCCGCGCAGGCCACGGTGATCGCCCGGAACGATGCCGCGCAACAGGCCTTCGTCTGCGGCCCGCACCTCGGGTTGCAGTTCCACCCCGAGATCGACCTCGACACCTACGACGCGTGGGCGGCCGCGTGGGACCGCGACGGCGTCGAACACGGGGTCGACGTGCACGAGATCAGGAGAGAGATCGCCGACGCGGAACTGGCAGCTCGGGCGCGGTGCTCGGCTCTGCTGGACGCCTTTCTCGCCCGATCCTCGGCGGTGCCCCGGTAGGGTCGAACGATGACCGAGGCCAGGCCCAGCAACTTCAGCGATCACCAACTCGGCATCTACGCCGCCGGGATGTTCGCCCAGCAGACACCGCCGATCACCACCAACCTGGCACGGCTGGAGGACCAAGCTGCCGAGAAGCTTTCGCCCGAGGCGTTGGGCTACATCGTCGCCAGCGCGGGCAGCGGATCGACGGCGCGGGCGAACCGGGCGGCGTTCGACAAATGGGCCATCACGCCGCGCATGCTCCGCAGTTCGGCCTCGCGTGATCACGCATGCACCGTGCTCGGCACCGATATGCCGGCTCCGCTGCTGATTGCGCCGGTCGGCATCCAGACTCTCGCCCATCCCGACGGTGAGCTCGCGACGGTTCGAGCGGCTGCGGAACTCGGTGTGCCGTACATCCATTCGACACAGGCATCGCATTCGTTCGAGCAGATCGCCGAGGCAGGCGGAGACGCTCCGCGCTGGTATCAGTTGTACTGGCCGACGGACGAATCTGTACTGCTGAGTTTCCTGCAGCGCGCGAAGGCCACCGGGTTCACCACCTTGGTGCTGACTCTCGACACCACGTTGCTGGGCTGGCGGCCTGCCGATCTCGACCGCGGGTACCTTCCCTTCCTCGCCAACCTCGGCATCGAGAACTACCTGACCGATCCGGCGTTCCAGGCCGGACTGGCGCAGCCCGTCGAGGAGAATCCTGTTGCCGCCGCGATGCATTGGGCGCAGATGTTCCCCAACCCCGGGCTGTCGTGGAAGAATCTGGCGTTCCTGCGCGAGCATTGGAGCGGTCCGATCGTGCTCAAGGGAATCTGCACCGTCGGCGACGCCCGTGAAGCAGCAGCGCACGGAGTCGACGGCATCGTGGTCTCCAACCACGGTGGACGTCAGATCGACGGTGCCAGGCCGTCACTCGACGCGTTGCCGTCCATCGTCGAGGCTGTGGGCGACGATCTGACGATCCTGTTCGACTCCGGTGTACGCACCGGTGCCGATATGGCCAAAGCGCTGGCGCTCGGAGCGGATGCGGTCTTGCTCGGCCGGCCGTTCCTGTACGGTCTCGCGCTCGGTGGGCAAGAAGGTGTTGCACACGTATTGCGTTGTCTGCTAGCCGAATTCGACCTGGTAACGAGTTTGTCGGGTCACACCGGTGCCGGCGAACTGGGCCTCGACTCGATCTTGGAGTCCTGATGGAGTGGACGAAGCACGCAATCTGGTGGCACCTGTACCCGCTCGGCTTCACCGGTGCGCCGGTGCACGGCTGGGACGGTGAATCGCAGTCGGATCTGCACCGGCTGAACAGAATCGAGAAGTGGCTCGACTACGCACTCGAGCTCGGCGCGTCGGGAATTGCCCTCGGTCCGATCTTCGAATCCGAGAAGCACGGCTACGACACGGTCGACTATTTCCACGTCGACGGCAGGCTCGGCACCGACGAGGACATCGACTCCTTGATCGCTGCTGCACACGGTCGGGGCCTGAAGGTCATGTTCGACGGTGTCTTCAACCATGTGGCGCAGAGCTTTCCGAAGTTTCGGCAGGCCCTGGCCGAGGGGCCTGATTCCGAGGCCGCGCAGTGGTTCCACCTCGACTGGTCCGGGGATACGCCGACGCACCGAAACTTCGAGGGCCACGACGAACTGGTCGCGCTCAACCACGAGAGCCCGCACGTGCAGGAGTACGTCGTGGACGTGCTCTCGCACTGGCTCGAGCGCGGCGTCGACGCCTGGCGGCTCGACGCTGCCTACGCTGTGTCGCCACGCTTCTGGGCCGCGGTGCTGCCGAAGGTTCGCGAGAAGCATTCGGATGCATACTTTCTCGGCGAGGTAATCCACGGTGATTACGACCGGATCGTCTCGGCCTCCACGCTGGACTCGGTTACCCAGTACGAACTGTGGAAGGCGATCTGGAGTGGCCTGAGCGAGAAGAACTTCTTCGAGCTCTCGCATGCTCTGGAACGTCACAACGGGTGGCTCGACGCGTTCGTGCCCGCCACGTTCGTCGGAAATCACGACGTCAATCGCATTGCCAGCGTAGTGGAGGACGAGCGACATCTGCTGCACGCGTTGGTGGTTCTGTTCACCGTGGGTGGGATGCCGATGATCTACTACGGCGACGAACAGGCGTTCCGCGGTATCAAGGAAGATCGCGTCGGCGGTGACGACGACGTGCGTCCCGAGTATCCACAATCCCCGGACGATCTGGCCCCGTACGGTTGGCCGGTCTATCGCGTGCATCAGGAGTTGATCGGAGTACGGCGTCGTAATCCATGGTTGTACTCCGCGCGCACCGAGACGCTCGAACTCACCAACACGGCGCTGCTCTACCGCGTGTCCGGGGAAGACAATTCGATGACGGTGGCGCTCAACCTCGGCGACGATGCCATCGAATACCGGGCTCAGGGTAGCGAAGTACTGGCCGGTGAGGCGCACCTGAACGACGGCCGGGTGAGCGTTCCGCCGCACGGCTGGGCCGTCATCGGCTGAGGGTCCTGGCTGCCTTCGCGCGGTCGAAGAACGCCAGCAGATGCGGCAGCTGTTCGTCGGTCACGGTGAACTTCATTCGGTCGCCCGAGTAGCCGATGCTGCCGTCGGATGCACGCAGACCGAGGACGATCTTGGTGCCGTCTCGCGTCGGCTTCGCGTCCACGCCGAGCTGATCCACGTGCCATCGACAGCGCCCACCGGCTGCGGTCCTCACGGCGGCGTCGAACGCTTCGACCGTGCGGTGGTCGAGTACAAAAATCACGTTCTCGTCGAGGCGATACTCCAGGTAGTCGCGTTCGGCCATGGCGGCACAGTAACTTGTCATCGCTGTATTCGGCTATCTATCACTTGCGCTAGAGAGTTGTATAGACGGCAATGCATTGCCCTACCGAGACCGGTGGGTACAGTCGAGCGCGACACGGGGTGCCCCCAGGGGCTGAGAACACACCCGTCGAACCTGATCTGGTTAGGACCAGCGAAGGGAATGTCGTGACGTTTCGGTATTTCCTGTCCCTCGTGACGGTCCCGACCTCGAACGAGAGGCGAGGCGCATGAAATTCGACGAGCAGACAGTGTTGATCACCGGCGGCGGCCGCGGACTGGGAGCAGCGATTGCCGCTGCTTTCGCCGGTGAGGGCTCACGCGTGGTGATCGACTACCGCACAAGCAAAGAAGCCGCCGAAGCGCTTGCCGATCGCCTGGGCGGAAGTGCTTTCGCGGTTCAGGGCGACGTGACCGACGAGCGTGCGGTGGCCACGGTGTTCGACTCGGCGCGTGAGCATTTCGGCACCCCGATCACCACCGTCGTCAACAACGCACTGGCCGACTTCTCGTTCGACGGTGATGCGAGGCCCAAAGCCGACACCATCACGTGGGACCGCTTCGACGCTCAGCTGCGCGGCAGTGTCCGTGCAGCGTTGCTCACCACCCAGGCGGCGCTGCCGGGTATGCGTGAGGTGGGCTTCGGCCGAATCGTCAACGTGGGCACCAACTTGTTCCAGAATCCGGTGGTGCCGTACCACGACTACACCGCGTCCAAGGCCGCACTGCTCTCGCTGACCCGCACTCTGTCCGCGGACCTCGGCGCAGACAACATCACCGTCAACATGGTCTCGGGTGGATTGCTGCGCACCACCGACGCCAGTGCCGCCACCCCGGCCGAGGTGTTCGATTTCATCGCGGCCTCGACCCCGCTGCAACGGGTCACCACCCCGGAGGAGTTCGCCGACGCCCTGTTGTTCTTCGCCTCGCCCTGGGCGCGGTCGGTGACCGGTCAGAATCTCGTCGTCGACGGCGGCCTGGTCAAGGACTGACATGCACCTCAACGCTTTTCTCTACGGCTGCGGTCACCACAGCGCGGCGTGGCGTCATCCCGATTCGCGAGTGGAGGACCTGGGCAACATCTCGTACTACGAGGAACTTGCGCAGCTCGCCGAACGGGGAAAGTTCGACGCGGTGTTCTTCGCCGACGGACATTCGGTTCGAGACCCGGCCGGGGCAGGGACCTGGTTTCTCGAGCCGATCACCGCTCTGTCGGCCATGGCCAGAGCGACCACTCGTATCGGGCTCGTCACTACCGTGTCCTCGACGTTCTACACCCCGTTCCATGCCGCGCGCATGCTGGCGTCGTTGGATCACATCAGCGGCGGCCGGGCGGGCTGGAACGTCGTCACCTCCATGTTCGACGCCGAGGCACGCAATCACGGGATGGATGTCATCCCGGCTCGTGAGGAGCGCTATGCTCGCGCCGAAGAGTTCGTCGATACTGCACTGGCGCTGTGGGATTCGTGGGATGCCGATGCGTTGACGCTCGATCGCGCCGGAGCGTATGCGGACCCGGCCAAGGTGCATGCCATCGATCACGACGGCAGACACTTTCGCGTCGACGGTCCGTTGACGGTGCCGCGTTCACCGCAGGGTCGGCCGGTGCTGTTCCAGGCCGGGGCGTCGGGGCCGGGTCGTGATCTCGCTGCGAAGTACGCCGAGGCGATCTATGCCGTCGCGTACGATCTCGTTGCAGCGCAAAGCTATTACGACGACGTGAAGTCGAGAATCGATCGAGCCGGCCGCGACAGTACAGCCGTGGGCATCATGCCGGGTTTGGTGACGTACATCGGATCGACGATGGACGAGGCTCGACGCAAGAAGGCCGAACTGGATCGGCTGCTCCCCACCGAGCAGTCGCTGTCCATGTTGTCGACCTTCACCGGACAGGACTGTGCTGCTTGGGAACTCGATGAACCGGTGCCGCCGCTACCGCCGGCCGCCGAGTTCGCCGGACCGCAGGGTCGCTACGAGACGATTCTGCGGATCATCGAGAAGGACGCTCCCACCGTGCGGGAACTGCTCGGCACCCTGGCGGCCGGGGGCGGGCACGCCACCATGATCGGCACGCCGGAGTCCATCGCCGACGAGATGGAATCGTGGATCGGTCGCGGTGCCGACGGATTCAACCTGATGTGCCCGCGCTACCCGGACTCGCTCACCGACTTCGTCGATCAGGTGGTCCCTATCCTGCAGCAGCGCAGTCTCTTTCGTGCGGACTACACCTCGTCGACGCTTCGCGGGCACCTCGCTCACTGAGCGGCCGGCCCGAAGACTCCCCGATCGACGAACGTCACCAGAGCGTCGAGACCGTCCTCGGGCGAGCCCTGCCACAGCCGGGCGAAATTCTCCGCCGCACCGCCGATCAGCACCGCAGTGGTGGCGGGGGACGCCGGTAGCTCGACTCCTGCCTTCTCGAAGGTGCCGAGGCGGTCGACCCAGGGCTCGAACTGGACCTGCGTGAATCTCTGTACCCGTTCGGCGAACTCGGGACTCACCAGTGCGGCGTCTCGAAGCGCATCGATCACGACCCGGTGCCGTGTGAGCAACTGCCAGAAGACCTCCAGATGCGGACGCATGGTGGGGTGATCGCGAGCGGAAGGATCCTGCGCCGCGACGATGACGTCGGCGTCCTCACCGATCTGCTCGGCGAGGGCCAACAGCAGCTCGTCCTTGCCGGAGTAGTGGTTGTAGAACGACCCTGCGGCCCGGCCTGCTTCGCGGGTGATGTCGACGATCTTGGTGTTGAGGTACCCGGACCGGGCGAAGACGGCGCGTGCGGCATTCTCGAGTTCGATTCGAGTCTGCTCGGCCTGTTGTGCGCGACCAGTGGTTGCCACCGCTGTTCCCTTTCCTGTTGACACCTCAGCAGTCACGCTACACACTGAATCGAGATTCACTGAACGAGCATTCGTCGAAAGGCCGGATATGAAGGCAGTAGTTCTGACCGAATTCGGGGTACCGACATACACAGACCACGACAAACCAGCACCTGTGGAGGGTTCTGAGGTGATCGAGGTGGCGGCTGCGACGCTCAATGCCGTCGACATCGTCATCGCCGCGGGCACGCACTACCTGAGCCCTCGGTCGCTGCCGACTGTGAGCGGCATCGAAGGCGCGGGTACGACGCAGGACGGTCGCCGCGTCTATTTCTCCCTGCCGGTCTCGCCCTACGGTTCGATGGCTCAGCAGGCGTTGGTACGGACGTCGTCGCTTGTCGAACTACCGGACGGTTTGGACTTCTCGACCGCCGCGACGCTGGGCAATGCCGGCCTTGCGGCGCTGATGCCACTGACCCATGGGGGTCGCATGACGCCAGGGGAGAACGTGGTGATCCTCGGAGGTACCGGGGTGGTCGGCCGCCTCGCGGTTCAGGCTGCGCGGTTACTCGGCGCAGGATCGATCACGGTCGTGGGGCGCGATGAGGCCGCACTCGAATCCACCCGTGATCTCGGGGCCACGGCGACGGTTGCCATCGGTGAGAGGAGCGTCGACGAGCTGAGCACGGCCATTGGGCAGGCATCCTCCGGCGCGGATGTGATCGTCGATTACACCTGGGGCGCAGTCGCTCTGGCCGCACTACGTGCCGGCAACCGGCTCGTTCGTCTGGTACAGATCGGCGACCGAGCCGGTGCCGAGGTCACCGTTCCTGCGCAGCTCCTGCGATCACTCGGGGCGAGCATCGTCGGATTCATGCCGATGCACTACGGACCCGACGGAACCTCGCAGGCGTATCGCACCCTCACCGACTGGGCCGTCAGCGGGCGGATCGCAGTGGAATACGAGAATGTGCCACTGGCTGAGGTCGCGAGTGCATGGGAGCGAGCCCCACGCACCCGTCACAAGCTGGTACTGGTCCCCTGACCCATCAGCCCATCAGCCCAGTGAGTCGATGAATTCCTTTGTCAACCTCGCGATGTCGTCGGCATGGGAGATCGGCGACCAATGCCCCGCCGGAATGTCGTTGCGCGTGAGGTTCTTCACCCACTTGCCGGTGTCGTCGTAGTGGTACGGACGCACCGCGACGTCCTCGGTGTTGACGATGAGGTGAACGGGGATGTCGATGTATCGATCCCGCGGATTGGTCAGCAGCGGAATGATGTTGGCCCGATACAGGTTGGTGCCGTTGGTGGCATCCGACCACAGAGTGGAGTTCTGGGTGACGAGCTTCGGGTCGACTCCCGAGAACTCCTGGAGGAACGCCGGCCAACCCTTGGCGAACTGTCGCTTGATCCGCAGCGTCGACAGGCCGGGGATGTGGAAGGTGACGGTGTACCAGGACGCTCGCGTCTGGGCGAGGACCTGCTTGATGCCGGTGAGAGTGGGTTTGCGGAGCCGCGACTGCGACCACTTACCGAGATGGTCGAGATTGGGTCCCGAAATCGATGTGTAGGAACGAATTCGGTCCTTCGCCTGCGGTTGAGCTGCGGCCTCCCATACCTCCACGGCACCCCAGTCGTGAGCGAGCACGTGAACGGGAGCATCGGGGCTGACCGCATCGGCGACGGCATAGAAGTCCGATGCCAGCCGCGCCAATTTGTACGCCGACTGCTCGGTGGGCACCGTGCTCTCGCCGGCACCGCGGGAGTCGTAGCTGATCACCCGGAAGCGATCCTCGAGCTGGGGCACGATGTGACTCCACAGTTCGTGAGTATCGGGCCAGCCGTGCACGAGGACGATCGGATCGCCGTTCGGGTTTCCGCTCTCGAACACCGCCAACCGAATTCCTTCGTTGACGACCGTCGTACGAACCGCATTGCTGCTCAACAATTTTCCGTTCTATAGATCGAGTACGAGACGCCCGCTGCGTGCGCGGGAGACGCAGATGAGCATGTGATCGCGCTGCTCTTCGGGGGTCAATCGCGTTTCGAGGTGCTCGGGCTCACCGGAGAGCACACGCACCTTGCAGGTACCGCAGAAGCCCTGCTGGCACGAGTACGCGATATTGGGCTTCTGTTCCTTGACCGCGGTCAATACGGAGGCGTCGGCGGCTACGTCGAGCACGGCTCCGGTGCTGATCAGCTGCACCTCGAAGGGTCGGCCGTCGAGAATCGGCGGCGGGCCGAAGCGCTCGAAATGCAGTGCGGTGGCCGGGGACTGACGGAAGTCGCGGCGGACGGCGTCGAGCATGGGGGTGGGGCCGCAACAGTAGACGGCACCGCCGGCTGGGGCGCGCTCGAGCAGTTCGCCGTCACCGGGGTATCCGTGTACATCGTCGGTCCGGACGAACACGCGGTCCGATTCCCAGCTCTCGATCTCGTCGAGAAAGGGCATCGTGTCGCGGGAGCGACCGCAGTAGACGAACTGCCAGTCCATGCCGAGAATCCGTGCGGCACGGACCATCGCGATGATGGGAGTGATTCCGATCCCGCCGGCGATGAAGAGTGCACTGCCGTCGCCGACGAAGGGAAAACCGTTGCGGGGACCGCGAACAGTGACCTCGGTGCCGGGTTGCAGTCCGTGCATCTCGATGGACCCGCCTGCGCCGGTGGGGATTCGGCGCACCGCGATGCGATAGGAACTACGGTCGGATGGGTTGCCGCACAAAGAGTATTGCCGACGGCGACCCGACGGTAGGTGCAGATCGAGGTGGCAGCCCGGATGCCAGATCGGGAGCTGTTCGCCCGTCGGCGACGCGAGGGTGAGGGCAGCGACATCGTTGTCCTCGGCGACGATCTCGCGTTCTGTGACGACCAATCGCAATGCGGAATCGGGATTGTGTCCGGCGACGGCATCGTTGTACTCCGCGCCGGCAGCCGCCTGCATGTACCCGTTGAGGAATGTGCCTAGCAGCTGCATCGAACGATCCGGGCGTCCGCGTCCGCGCAGATCCGGCGGTGCATCCTTGGGGAGCAGCCGTGGGACGCGGCGTGAGGTGAGCTTCACCTCGCCGCAGCCTGCGCGGCCGGGGAGGACGCCAGGTACCGGACGGCCTGGGCAGTGGAGCCTTCCTGGCTGGGGTGGTAGGACTTCTTGAGGTAGCGCGACATGCTGCGGCCGACGTGCGTCAGCGCGGGCAGGGTGCCGCGGCGGACCGACTTTCTCCACAGCGCCGAGCGCGGTTTGCGTACGGATTTCGGTGCCGACTGCAGCTCCGGATCGTTCTTCATCAAGAAGATGATCCCGCGCATCCAGATGTACGCCATCAACGGCACGACGACCACGAACGTGCGCAGCCGACGAACTTCGCGCTTGTCGAAGTAGCGGAGCGTGTCGTAGGCGACCGAGCGATGCTCGACCTCTTCGGCACCGTGCCAGCGCAGAAGGTCGAGCATGGTGGGGTGGATGCCCGCGCGGTCGAGACCGTCGGCGTTGAGCACCCAGTCGCCGAGAAATGCCGTCACGTGTTCGATGGCGGCGATCAGAGCCAGTCGTTCGACCAGGTTGTTCTTCGATCGCAGACTGGTCACCGAGTCGGATCCGAGGACCTTGCCGAAGGCCCACTCCATCTGGTCGGTGAACGGTGTGGGGTCGAGGCCCTTGGTTTGCAGGTGCACGAGCACGCCGGTGTGCGCCTCGGCGTGAACGGCCTCCTGCCCGATGAAACCGATGACGTCGTCGCGCAGCTTCTCGTCGTCGATGTACGGCAGAGCTTCTTTGAAGGTGTCCACGAACCAGTGCTCGCCGGCGGGCAGCAACAGGTGCAGCACGTTGAGAACGTGCGTGGTGTACGGATCGCCCGGCACCCAGTGCATCGGCAGATCGCTCCAGTCGAACTTGACGTTCCTGGCTTGCAGCATCACTTCGCCGGGATCCGATGCAACAGTCTTCCGTTGGCTCATCGCGTCCACCTCCTCCACTCCGCGTGTGTGGCCGATGCCACAGAGCGCAAACTTAGTATAAACACCGGTTACATGTAAAAGGAACCATGTCGGTCGCGAATGAGAGACTTCTGCAATGACCGACCCCTCCCCAGCGGCAGTTCCCCCGAGCACCGTCCCCATCACGTGGCCTGCCGAGTGGCCGGCCGAGGTTCGACGGATCGCCGATGCCACGAACGATGCCCTGGCCGCTGTTGCGGCGGGGGATCCGATCGCGTTCGACGACGCCGTCGAGCTGTTGGGCCGCTCGGACTCGGCGCAAGCCGGTCACGTGCATGCCGAAATGGTACGCACGTTGCTGGAAGAGGTATATAGCGACGGATTGACCGGCGAGAACGTCCAGGAGGTGCTCGGCCGCACCGTACGAGGCGCACACTGGCTGCCGAATCTGGATATCGCCGGGTTCGTCGAGGTGCTCACCGGAGCCCTGGGTGTCGCAGACACGGAAGAGCAATCCCGCTCCAGGCCCCGTCCGGCGCACGCGTTGTTGGTGGTTGCGGACCTACTTGCGGTGCGCCGCGCCAGGGCCGAGACCTACCTGCGCCGGGCGTTGGCCGAAGTCCACCGAGCCGAGACGATCGAGATGCCCTAGCGAGATCTTCGCCTGTCTTGCACGAGTGCTAGACAGGCGAAGAAAGCGCTACCGATCCAAAAGGTTGGCGCCGGCGATGACTGCCCTGATGGACGACAGGATCGCGTCGGCATCCATGCCCATCGACCATTCGCGTCGACCGTCACGCTCGGCCAGCACGAATGTGGCCGTCTCCGAACCGATGCTCTGCTGGTGGAACGAGAGAATCTCGATGCGGAATCCGGCATCGTGCAACATCGACGACAGTGCCTCGATCGGCCCGTATGTCATTGCGGCACAGTTGATGATGGTGTCGCCGATGCCGAAGGTGGCGTCGAATTCGGTCCTGCCACCAGGTGCCCTGCCGGCAGTCCATGACCCCAGTCGGAGCGGCCCGGTGGTGGGTGAGAAGCGTTCGGTGAAATTCGCCCACGACATGTGTTGCCAGGTGATCTGGTCGCGCATCGTGCGCGGTAGGGCACAGCCGAAACGGGCATGGAAGGGATCTGTGGCGAAAGAAGAAGCAAGTGCATTCATGAGGATGGTCTTCCGAATGTGAAGGGAGGACCGAGAGAGCACGACGACCCGCAGCGAGGGGTCGGTCCGAATCAGACCCCGCTACGGCGGCGTACTACGAGAATGCGCTTCACACCCCAGAAAGTAGTCCTTCGTCGCAGCCGCGCGCAAGTATCGAGTGAATACAGATCTCTAGGACACGAGCTAGATGTCCGCATATATCGCACGACTCGTTGTAACTTTGGCCCCATGGACCCCGTGCGTAACCCTTACGCTCCCGGCGCCGGCCAGCGCCCACCCGAGCTCGCAGGCCGAAAGAAGCAGCTCGACGCCTTCGATGTGGTGCTCGAACGCATCACCCGCGGCAGACCGGAGCGCAGTGTCGTACTCACCGGTCTGCGGGGCGTCGGGAAAACGGTGCTGCTCAATCAGCTCCGGTCCGCAGCCATCGCCCGCGGATGGGGAACCGGGAAGATCGAGGCCCGCCCCGACCAGGAACTGCGTCGACCGCTGTCCTCGGCCCTGCACATGGCGGTCCGCGGTATCGCGGCCTCGCATCGCGATCCCGAACGCGTCGACGAATTCCTCGGGGTGCTCAAGGCCTTCGCTCTGCGCTCCACCGCCGATAAGGGCATGCGGGAGCGATGGCAACCAGGCATCGACGTCCCGGCCAAGACCGGCCGCGCCGACTCCGGCGACATCGAGATCGACCTCGTCGAACTGCTGCTCGACGCCTCCGCGCTGGCCGGCGACGTGGGCGTGGGCATCTCCATCTTCATCGACGAGATGCAGGACCTCGGGCCCGCAGACATCTCCGCGCTGTGTGCGGCCTGCCACGAACTCAGTCAGGACACCGCCCCGCTGATCATCGTCGGAGCCGGTTTGCCGCACCTGCCTGCGGTGCTGTCGGCATCCAAGAGTTACTCCGAGCGCCTGTTCAGCTACCACCGGATCGGTCGGCTCGAACGAGCCGCGGCCGACCTGGCGCTGATCGCACCGGCCGATCGAGAGGACGTGGAATTCACCCCCGACGCCCTCGACGCGCTGTATGCGGCCGCTGATGGCTACCCGTATTTCGTCCAGGCCTACGGCAAGGCGACCTGGGATCTTGCGGCCGACACCCCGATCACCGTCGAGGACGTACGCGTCGCCGCCCCGACGGCCGAAGAGGAACTGGCCGTCGGATTCTTCGGTTCTCGCTACGAGCGCGCCACGCCTGCCGAGCGTGAATACATGCGCGCGATGGCCGAACTGTCGGTGGACGACGGCTCGGTGCCGACCTCGGCCGTGGCGACCGAACTGAAGCGCAAGCCGGCGTCACTGTCCCCGGCCCGCGACGGCCTGATCAAGAAGGGCCTGATCTACTCGGCCGAGCGCGGCACCATCGCATTCACGGTGCCGCACTTCGGTCGCTATCTGCGCGCGCAGACCGACGAACCCGCGGCGGTGTGAACTATCGGTGCGCCTCGGCTCGCTCGACGCACAGTTGCTCGAGCTTCCGCACTGCCCTCGGGTCGGAGCGATCGACGTTGACGAGGTCCGCGTCACCGTCGTAGAAATCGATCAGTCGCTGGTCCATCACCCGGCGCCACAGCGGCGGAATCAGCGAGCAGAAGATCATCACGGCGTATCCGGCCGGTAGCTGCGGGGACTCGTCGACGGTGCGCAGGGCCTGGTAGCGGCGAACCGGATTGGCGTGATGATCGCTGTGTCGCTGCAGGTGGTAGAGGAACAGGTTGCTCCACAGGTGATCGCTGTTCCAGCTGTCCCGATGAGTCGGTTTGCCGTATCGCCCACTGGGCCGCTTCCGCCGCAACAGCCCGTAGTGCTCGAGGTAGTTGGCCGCCTCGTACAGAACGATGGCGATCGCGGCCTGCAGCACCAGATACGGCACGATCACGGTGCCGAAGACGGCGATCAGGACGCCGAACAGTGCAACGCTCATGGCCGCGGCGTTGAACAGATTGTTTCGGTACGACCACCGCGACAGGCCTTGCCGGGCGAGGCGTCGGGATTCAAGCTCCCAGGCCGAGCGCAGGCCGTGCACGACGGTGCGCGGCAGAAACTTCCAGAACGACTCGCCGAACTTCGCCGATGCCGGATCCTCCGGGGTGGCAACGCGGAGGTGGTGGCCGTGATTGTGTTCGACGTAGAAGTGGCCGTACAGCGTCTGTGCCAACGTCACCTTCGAGAGCCATCGTTCGAGGCGGGCACGCTTGTGGCCCAGTTCGTGGGCGGCGTTGATGCCGACTCCGCCGACGATGCCGACGGTGATGGCCAGGCCGATTCGCTCGGGAACCCCCAGCGGTCCGTGCGCCCACAGGTAGCAGGCGGCAACGAGTCCCGCGTACTGCAGCGGCAGGAACAGGTAGACGCACCATCGGTAGTAGGGGTCCTTCTCCAGCGCAGCGATGGCCTCGTCGGGTGGATTGCTGCGGTCGACACCGGCGAACTTGTCCACCAGGGGCAACGCGATGCCCATGATCATCAGGCCGAGGGTCCAGAAAGCGCCGGGACCGAGGAGGGTCACCAGACCCCAGGCCAGGAACGGACTCAACGGAATCGTCAATCCCAGCGGCCACAGGTAGCGCTTGGGGTCGCGCCACCGAGGCGACGTGCTGGTGGCGGACTGATCACGCATTCTGGATTCGTAACTCCTGGTTTGTGGCCGAACCTCGGGCCGAGGTTCGGAGGTAGTGGCGTCTCACAATGACATCGCCCGCTCGGCCAGGATAGTTACTCGAACGAATCTTTGCGGGTTCGCCGATGGGCCGTCGCACGACCCGCCACCCTTGTACGGTGACCGCATGAAGCATGTCGATTCGTCGTTCACCGGAGTCCACGGAACCCGAATCGTCTACGACGTCTGGACCCCCGAGACTGCGGCCGAGAACATACCGACCGGGGTTGTCGTGCTGGCCCACGGCCTGGCCGAGCACGCGGGCCGGTACCGGCACGTCATCGAACGGCTCGGCTCTCTCGGCCTTGTCGTCTACGCGCCCGATCACCGCGGGCACGGGCGCTCCGGCGGCAAGCGGGTGGCATTGGCGAAGTGGTCCGACTTCACCGACGACCTGCACACGCTGTTCGGAATCGCAGCCGACGAGTACCCGAACAAGCGCACTTTCCTACTCGGCCACAGCATGGGCGGCGCGATCGCACTGTCCTACGCCCTCGACCATCAGGC
The DNA here is from genome assembly GCF_002258735.1 of Rhodococcus sp. WWJCD1. NCBI lineage: Bacteria > Bacillati > Actinomycetota > Actinomycetes > Mycobacteriales > Nocardiaceae > Rhodococcus > Rhodococcus sp. WWJCD1. The sequence continues at coordinate 63,171 of NZ_NOXY01000011.1, read as the reverse complement.
CGACCTCGATGGGCTGATGCTGTCCGGCCCAGCAGTGGTTCCCAGCGTCGGGCAACCGAAAGCCCTGGTGGCGGTGGGCAAGATCCTCGGGCGCCTGGTACCGGCCGCTCCCGTACTGAAGCTCGACCCCAACCTGGTCTCGCGGGACAAGAACGTCGTCGACGCCTACGTTGCCGATCCGTTGGGCTACCACGGCAGTGTCTCGGCGGGCCTGGCCGCAGCGATGCTCGGTGCCGGTGACAGTTTCCCGGCGCGCCTGCCGTCGCTGACGATCCCGGTGTTGCTTCAGCACGGAACCGCGGACGGATTGGCCGATGTCTCCGGCAGCGAACTCATCGCCGAGCTGGCCGGATCCGACGACCTGACCCTGAAGAAGTACGACGGGCTGTTCCACGAAGTGTTCAACGAACCGGAGAAGGAGCGCGTCCTCGACGACCTCATCGCCTGGCTGCGTCCGCGAGTACAGACCAGCGCTGTAAGTTCCTGACGGATCTTTTCGATGAAGGGAGTAAGGCCATGACCAGGCGAGCACTCGTATTGGGCGGCGGCGGAGTCGCAGGTATTGCGTGGCAGACGGGTGTCCTACTGGGATTGGCGGAATCCGGAGCCGACGTCACCGATGCGGAGATGCTGCTGGGAACATCGGCAGGCTCCTCGGTGGCAGCGCAGATCTCGAGCGGTGCCACGTTGAACGAGTTGTTCGAGCGTCAGGCAGACGAATCGAAACAGGACGACGAGCCGCACGCCGAGGCAACCATCGACGAGCTGGTCTCCATGCTGGCTCGGGCGGCCCAGAATTCGGACGGCAGTGCCATCGACACTCGCCGACGCATCGGCAGCGAGGCGCTGGCGGCCTCGACGATCACCGAGCGTGAGCGCAGGGCAATCATCGAGCGACGGCTGCCGTCGCACTCATGGCCGATCCGCGACCTGCGGATCGTCACCGTCGACGCGCTGACCGGCCGGCATCGGGTACTCGATCGTGGCTCGGGCGTTCAGCTGGTCGATGCGGTGGCCGCGAGCTGCGCCATCCCGGGAATGTGGCCGCCCGTGACGATCGGCGATCATCGTTACGTCGACGGAGGTATCCGCGCGAGCGAAAACGCGGATCTGGCAGTCGGTTTCGAGAAGGTGCTGGTGTTCAGGGTGGGCGCACTCGACCTGGAGCACGATCCCTTCGACATCGAACGAGAGCGGTTGGTGAAGGGTGGCTCGAAGGTGGAAGTGGTTGCACCCGACGCCGATTCGTCGGCGGCAATCGGCCCCGACGCCACCGACGTCGCCGTCCGATCCGCTGCAGCCGTGGCCGGACGAGCGCAGGGCAATGCCATCGCCGAGCGTATCGCCGAGTTCTGGGTCTAGAGAACCTTTCTAGCCGAACAGTGCGGCCCCGTTTTCCCAGCACACTGCGCGAACCCAGTCGTCTCCCAGGTCGAGTCGGCGCACCGCCTGCAGGGCGTGCAGATACGGGTAAGGGATGTTCGGGTAGTCGCTGCCGAACAGAATGCGATTCTGTAGATCGACTAGCCGTGGCAGCTCGTGTCTCGGAAACGGTGCGCCCGCCTCCGAGAAGTCGGTGAACGACATCGTGGTGTCCAGTCGAACGTTCTCGAAGCGATCGGCCAGATCGAGGAACTCGACATACTCGGGCATGCCCATGTGCGCGATGATCAACGGCAGCTTCGGGAATCGTTGCAGCAGCTCGGCAATCGGCTCCGGTCCGGTGTGGGTGCCGGGTGCCGGACCGGAGCCACAGTGGATCACCACGGGTACCTGCGCGTCCGAGAGCGCGCCCCAGACGCCGTCGAGCAAGGGATCGTTCGGTGAGTAGTTGCCGACCTGAATGTGCGACTTGAAGATTCGGGCACCGTTCGTCAGTGCCTGCTCGACGTACTCGGCGGCACCGTCCTCGGGGTAGAAGGTAGCGGTCTGCAGGCAGTCGGGAGTACGCGCCGCGAAGTCGGCACCCCACGAGTTGAGCCACGCCGCCATCGACGGCTTGTGCGGGTAGATCATCGAGGTGAACTTGCGCACCCCGAACCCGCGAATGACCTGTAGTCGTCGGTCTTCGGCAAAGCGATACGAAATGGGCCACACACTGCCGGTCAGCGGCCCGGCACTGTCGAAGTAACTCCACACCTTGTCCATCACGTTCTTCGGCATGAAGTGTGTGTGGACGTCGAACAGGCCGGGCAACGACAACTCGGTCCAGAAGGCGACGATGCGTTCCGTCTCTTCGAGAAGTTCGGCGTCGGAGCGCGGTTGTTCAGCGTGCGACATGGGCGTCGAACCACTCGAGAGTTTTGCCCCAGGCATCGGCCGCGGCGTCGGCGTCGAACACGGCGGGGCGGTCGTCGCAGTGGAACCCGTGCTTGCCGTGGGCGTAACGGGTGATCTCGGTGTCGACGGGGGCCGTTGCGGTGATCTCGCGCAGCGTCTCGACGTCCTGGAACGGAATGCCCTCGTCCAGGTCTCCGAAGAATCCGTGCCAGGGTGTCTGGAGTGCGTCGCCCACCGAGTCCATCGCGGGATAACCGAAGCGGCCCTTCGTGATTCCACCCCCGTAGAACGTCGATGCCGCACCGAGTTGCCGTCGGACAGCGGTATGGAACGCGACAGTGCCGCCCATGCAGAAGCCGACGATCGCGATGGACGAGGGCTCGAATCCCAGTTCGGCGAGCGCACTCGCCGCCGCGTCCACGTCGGAATCGACCTCGTCCGCCTTCAATTTCCCGATGGCCGCCATGGCCGAGTCCATGTCCGAGTAGTCGAGCACGGTGACGCCGTCCTGCCGGTGGAACAGATGCGGAGCGACCGCGACCCACCCTGCGGCCGCTACCCGATTGCAGACGTCGACGATGTGGTCGGTGACGCCGAATGCTTCTTGGATGACGATGACGCCGCCGCGGGCGGTTCCGTCGGGCTGGACGACGGTGAGGGGAGTGGTGTTCACCCTTCGATTGGAGCACAGCAGGAGAGGAGCCTGCGGAACGACCCAGTAGTGCAGGAGTGGAGCCTGCGGAATGACCCATTCGGCCAGCCAGTACCGCATGCCGGTAGCCGCGGTGAGTTCGGCTGTTTTGTACGGTGGCGTGGAGGGAACGATCCCGACCGAGAGGACCATTCATGCGCGCGGTACAGATCTCCAGCCTCGACGGACCCGACTCGGTGAGCGTGGTGGACATCGACGAACCTGCCCCGCGCGACGGGTCGGTGGTCATCGAGGTCCATGCCGCGGGCGTCGCCTTTCCCGATGCGCTGCTCACCCGTGGGCTGTACCAGTACAAGCCGGAATTGCCGTTCGTTCCCGGAAGCGAGATCGCCGGTGTCGTCCGGTCGGCTCCGGCGGAGTCCGGCTTTTCGGCAGGCGATCGCGTCGCAGCGCTGACGGGCTTGAGTGACGGTATGGCCGAGGTCGCCGTGGTCTCACCCGATACGGTGTTCGCACTCCCGGAGTCGGTATCGCTCACCGCAGGGGCTGGGCTGTTGTTCAACGACTTGACGGTGCACTTCGCACTGCGCGAACGCGGCCGGCTGGCGGCGGGCGAGACGGTGCTGGTGCACGGTGCCGCCGGCGGTATCGGAACCTCGGCGCTGCGGATGGCTCCGGTGCTCGGTGCGTCCCGGGTGATCGCCGTCGTGAGCTCGGAGGCCAAGGCCGACATCGCCCGCTCCGCCGGAGCCACCGACGTCGTTCTCGTCGACGGGTGGAAGGACGCGGTCAAGGAACTGACCGGCGGACGCGGCGTCGATGTGGTCGTGGATCCGGTGGGCGGCGATCGGTTCACCGACAGCATCCGATCGCTCGCACCGTCGGGTCGAATTCTGGTGCTGGGCTTCACCGGTGGTGAGATTCCGACGGTGAAGGTGAATCGGCTACTGCTCAACAACGTCGATGTCGTCGGCGTCGGTTGGGGCGCGTGGTGGATGACGCGGCCGGGCTACCTTGCCACCCAGTGGGCCGAGATCGAACCGCTGCTCGCCGACGGTTCGCTCGTCGCTCCCGAGCCCTCTGTGTTCCCGGCTGCCGATGCCGCTGCGGCCATCGCGTCACTGGAAAACCGCACTGCCGCAGGTAAAGTGGTGCTCGACTTCAGTCTGTGATCGGGTGTGCGGGCTGCCGGGTCACTCCGGCAGTTCGACGCCCCTCGCCTCGGCCAAGGCGGCTATCTCGGCGGGGAAGACATTCTTGAAGACGAACGGGTCCGTGCCAAGAGCCCAGTTGGGTGCGAGTTCGATGGCGTATCTCTCGAAATAGCCGAGTTGCTTGGCCACCAGGATCAACTCCTCGGGGCTCGACGTCTTGTATTGCTTGCCCATGTTCACCAGGGCCCGGATGAAGTCCGCCAGACTGAAGTGCGCGAGGGTCGTCGAGAGCATCGGGGCGAAGACCGACTGCAGTATCGCCCCGACCTCGGCGTCCGAACCCATCTGTGGTGCAACGATTCCCAGGCGTTTGACGGTGCCTGCGAGCCGGGTGAAGTCGCCGTCGATCACGGTGGCATGGAACAGGTCCAGTAGCAGTGCGCGCCACTGTTCGTCCACCTCGCCCATGACTCCGAAGTCGAGGAACGCCACCCTGCCGTCGTCGAGCACCCACACATTGCCCGCGTGCACGTCGCCGTGAAAAAGGCCGTGCAGCACAAGCGCTTCCATCCAGACCTTGGCCGCTCGGCGGACGATGAGCTCGGACTGCTCCCCGGGCTCGTAGCGGTCGAGTGGGGAACCGTGCATGCGTTCCATACAGATGACGCGGCCGCCGCAGTAGTCGAGGAACACCTCGGGGGCGGTGACGTGCTCGTTGTCGCCGAACGCGCCGATGGCCGCGCGAAAGCTGTCCTGCCGCTTCGCTTCCACGGCGCTGTCGAGTTCCGCGAAGGTGGCAGCATGCAGGTCCACGATGATGGCCGACGCATTGGCGGTGGCGAAGAACGGAATGAACTTCTCCAGCCCGCGGGCGATGAGGTACGCGATCCGTAGATCGATCTTCATGCGGTGGTAGATCCCTCGCCGCTGCACCTTCATGACCACTTCGCGCCCGTTATCGCGGCGCACGCACAGGTGTACCTGAGCAACCGACGCGGACGAGAGTGGCACGTCGTCGAACGAGGAGAACAGATCGTCGATTCCGCGGCCGAGATCGGCCTCGATCACCGCGCGTGCCTGCGAGCCGGGGAACGGTGGAACCTCGTCGAGGCACCGCAGGCACGTATCGGCGAGGACCTTCGGGAACAGACCCGGTGAGGAGCCCATGAGCTGCCCGACTTTGACGAATGTGGGTCCGAGAGCGAAGAAGGCGTCGACGACGGCCTCCGACGCATGTAACGGCCACCCGCGTCGGGGCGCACGAACCCAGCGTCCGATCGCGACGACCTGGAAGTACGTCAACACCGAACCGATGACGATCAGCCGCAGCAGTTCTCGTATGCGGAAAGTCCTCAGCTCGGGTGCGGGCTCGGGCGTCAAGGCTTCGGGTACAGCGGGCTCGGGTGTCGTGTCGTCGCGCGTCATGCGTGCGCTCCTGCGGGCAGGCGTGCGGCCGATGCTTCCAGCCTCGACAACAGTCGATCGAATCTCGTCTCGTCGTCCGATGCGCGCGAGAGCACCAACGCACCTTGGATGCCGGCGACGATCTCCTCGGCCAGTTCGGCCGCCGACTCGCCGTGTCCGAGGCGATTCAGTACCGGGGTGAGTGCCTCGATCCAGTGCGCGAAATGTGTTGCGACGCGTCCCGAGAAGGCCGCGCGCTCCAGTCCGAGTGTGAACGCCCCGAACAGGCACACCAAGCGATTGGAGCGGAAGTATCGGGCGGTCTGCTCGAACATGTCGTGCGTGGTCGACGCGGCATCGGTGCCGTGCCGCAGCGGCTCGAACACGTTGTGGTGAAACCACTGCTCCACGTCGTCGAGGACGGCCTCGGCCATCTCCTGCTTGCCGCGCGGAAAGTAGTGGTAGAGACTGCCTTTGCCCAGGCCGGTCTGCCTGCTGATGACCGCGAGAGACGAACCGTCGAACCCGTGGTCGCGGAACACCCCTGCGAGTATCGGCACCACGTCGTGGCGATCGCTCATGAGCCGGTACTGTACCAATCGGTACACGCCGGGTATATCGGGGTCGAGTAGGCAGTGAATACTGCAGTTGTGAAGAGAACTACGGTCCTGGCCGCTGGAGCCTTTCTCGTCGGCGGGGTGACCTATCTGGCCGCTGGAGCCTTTCTCGTCGGCGGGGTGACCTATCTGGCCGCCGAAGCAGTAGCGGCGCTGGGCTGGACCGATCGGCCGTACAGCTACGCGCGCAACAACATCAGTGACCTCGGGATTCCGGACATCTCACCGTGGCACTCGGTGATGAACGCCGGTTTTGTGGTCGACGGCACGCTGTTCGTTCTTGCCGGCCTCGGATTGTCGGTGTTGTTCGAGGGTCGAGCGCGGTGGATCGTGCTGGGTACCTCGGTTGTGCACGGCGTCGGCAGCATCGTGGTCGGGCTCGCGCATGCTTCGGTCGACGGAGCGTCGGCACCGCACGCGGCGGGCGCGGGTATGGCCATCATCGGCGGAAACCTGGTGCTCCTGGCTGCAGGCCGGTACGGCGGCCGCGTCGGAGCGCCGCGGTGGTACACGGCGGGCAGCGCCCTGGCCGGTGTCGTCGGCCTGGCCGGTTTCGCGCTCTTTCTCGCCGACACGGGCATCCTCGGCGGCGGAACGTTCGAGCGGATCTCGGTCTACACCATCATCGGCTGGGAGATCGTCACCGGCGCAACGATTCTCGCGGAGCGACGCCTATCGAAATCTCGGTGACTCCTTGGCGAGAAAGGCGCGCACGCCTTCCCGCCCGTCCGTCGACCCGAATGCTTCCTCGAACACCGGCAATGCCCGTTGTGCCGGTTCGTACGGGGATGGCCCGAAGGTGAGCTCGAGTGCTCGCTTGTTCGCGTGCACCGCAGAACGGGATTTCCGAGCGAGCGTCTGCGCCAGGTCCAAGGCGACAGACAGCGATGCACCGCGCGGCGCCACCCGATTGATCAGACCCCACTCGAGCGCGGTCTCGGCGGTGATCGGCTCGCCGAGCAAGACGAGTTCGGCTGCGCGGGCCTGACCCACACGGCGCAGCGCGCGCATCGATCCGCCGCTGCTGGGGATGACGCCGAGGTCGATCTCCGGCAGTCCGAGTCGAGCTCCTGCATCGGCGACGACAAGATCGCAGCACAGCGCCATCTCGAGTCCGCCGCCCAACGCGAATCCGTCGATCGCCGCGACCGTCGGAAGCGGCAGTGCGGCCAGCAGATCGAGCGTGGCGTTCTCGAGGGTGCTCTTGCGTGCGAGCACGTCACCGTCGTTCTGCATCTCCGGCATCTCGGAGATGTCCGAACCGGCGCTGAACACCCGCTCGCCGGTGACGACCACCGCTCGAATTGTGGCGTCCCGAGCCAGGTCTCGCAGAACGGCATGCAGCCGCCGCGTCGCCGGACGGGTCAGCGCGTTGACCGGTGGATTGCTCAGCGTGATCTGTGCGACGGCATCGAACGGATACGACAGGACAGGCGAAGACTCGGTGTGCATACCGAGAACCGTAGAGCGTTGACCAGGCGATTGGGAGACTGCCGGGATGGCATGTACGGTTGAGAACACACAGCGCGGGGTGGAGCAGCTCGGTAGCTCGCTGGGCTCATAACCCAGAGGTCGCAGGTTCAAATCCTGTCCCCGCTACTACATACGTCAGGCCCGACACATCGTGTCGGGCCTGACGTGTTTCGTACGTATCAGGGTTGCAGTCTGAACTGCACGACGGCCGTGACGTTCTCGATGGCGTCGTCGAGTGCCGTCTTGCGGGCCCGGGCGTCCGGTGCCGACAGAATGTCGAGGCGATCGGACTGACCCATCGGAATCAGTGCAGCCAGCGACCAGATTTTCTCGGCGGCCGAGATCGGCAGGCTCAGAAAGTCCGGAAAGCCCGGAGTGGCAATGTTTTCGGTGGATTCGAGTCGGCCGATGAGCTCGTACAGATCCTCGACCCGCGCCCAGGTGGTGTCGAATTCGGTATCGGCGATCACCGACTCGGCGTCCTCGTCGTCCCACGGTCGAACGTCTGCCAAGGGGTAGGGATCGTCGGGCAGCCAGGCGTCGATCCGGATCCGTTCGCCGCCGACGCACTCGAGTAGGTACCTGCCGTCACCGATGGCCTCGTGTCCGATGATGTGCGCAACCGTCGCCACGTCGTGCCGAACGTCGCCGCCCCCGGCCTCGTGGCCACGCGCGATGAGCACAACGCCGAAGCTCGGGTCGTCCTGCTTCAGACAGTCTTGGACCAGCGCCTGGTAGCGAGGCTCGAAAATGTGCAGCGGTAGACGTTCGCCGGGAAGCAGCACGCTCCCGAGCGGGAACATCGGGATGACACTCACGGGCGTTGCAGCGGCATGACTGCCGGAGTGATGTCTTCACGCGCGTCGGTCCCTGCCGCGACGTCCTTCCCCTGCCCGTTCGAGTCCAGGAACTCGTCCAGAAGTCGGAAGAAGAAATCGGGCTCGTCGAGCTGCGGAAAGTGGCCGGCATCGGGGAAGATCTCGACGCGGCTGTTGGGCACCTCACGTCGGATGTTGTCCGCGTGTTTGGCGGGAATCATGCGATCTTTACCGCCCCAGACGAGCAGAGACGGAATCGACTCGAACTTCTCGAAATGCTGCTTGGCGCTCACGGTCTGACCGCGCGGGCCGACCACTGCTCGCGTCGACGCCAGAAAGGCCTCGCGAGTGGAGCGGTCGGCGACCGACCGGAACGATCGCCAGGTCTCGGCCATGCTCGGACCGGGCTTGACCGGAAGGCCCCACTTGCCCAGCTGTGACAGTGCGCCCTCGGCGTTCTTGCGGAACCAATCGGACGCAAGCAGCGGCAGTACCAACTCGCTGCCGGGCAGCGTCGCGGCCTTGAGCAGGAGGCTCACTTCGGGGCCGAGGCCGCCACTGCTGACCAGGGCGAGGCGATCGACCCGTTCGGGGAAGAGATACGTCAACTGCATGATGATGCCGCCGCCGAGGGAGTGACCGACCAGGGGAGCGGAGTCGATCTTCAGATGATCCATCAGATCGCGAATGGTGGCCGAGTGCGAGCTCAGCGAGTAGTCACCGGTCGGCTTGTCGGACTCGCCGTGCCCGAACAGGTCCGGCGCGATCACCCGGTACTTGTGCGAGAGGCGCTCGAGCTGGGGGGCCCACGATTGATGCGACCCGAGCAGGCCGTGCACGAGGATCACGGGCGGACCGTCGCCGATGTCAACGTAACGCAGGACGTCCTTGTGTAGTTCCACGGACTGCAATTCGTACGATGAACTCATTGTCGGCCTCCCTGTCGAATAGTTCGGACCTGTCGCGCCTTCTGGCACAAACGTACAAGCTGTACCGCGGTCGCGACAGACCGTCCTACGGGCTGCCGGGCTTCAGCGCCCGCTGCCGACGGTGTCGTCGATGATCTTGGCCAGCTCCTCGGCCATCGGTTCGCTCAGCATGTCACCGTGATCGCCGTTGATGTCGACGAAAGTCAGTTCACCACGAGCAACTGTCTGCCACGACCGGGCATCTTTCACGTTCTCCGCTGTGCGAACCACGGTCATCGAGCCCGACCACGGAGTCGGCACGTGCTTGTTCAACGCCACGTACCCGATGCTTGCGAAGACCAACCATTCCATGGTCGTCGGGTACCGCAGCAACCCGGCGAACTGCATGCGGATCCACAGAGCGGCCGTGCCGAGGCGGCCGAGGTGGAAGCCCGCTTCTTCCCGCGTCTGGGCCGGAGGTGCAGCCGGAACGTCGGTACCGCCGGGCAGCTTGTCCAGCAGATGCCGAAACAGCCGGGTGTCCAACAGAAGCAGGTGCGGAGATCCGAGACCACAGTCTCGGATTCTCTCGGCCATCGCGATGGCGATCCACCCGCCGAGCGAATGGCCGACCAGATGGAACGGTCCCTCGGGCTGGACGGTGCGTATCGCGTCGACGTATCGCCTCGCGGTTCGCCGGATGGTGCGGTCCGGTCGTCCGCGCTTACCCCGGCCGTGCGCCTGCAATGCGTACACCGGATGGTCGTCGTCGATGTGCTTGACGAGTTTGAGGAATGCCATCGCGCCGACGCCGGCTCCGCCGATCAGGAAGATCGGTGCCTTGCTGCCCTCGGTGCGCAGGGGCACCAGCACGTCGTGTTCGCCGGACGTGCGTCGACGAACGGTGGCCGCGTCTCGCAGGCGGGCATCGACCGTCGTTGCGAGCGTTCGAACGGTCGTCGCCGCGAACACGTCCTCCGCCGTGAGATCGACCTTCAACGTGTCCCGCAGTTGGGCCAGCATCGCCGTTGTCGTCAGCGAGTTACCGCCGAGAGCCAGGAAGTCCTCGTCTCGGCCGATGGAGTCCAGACCGATGGCAGCCCGGGCAGCCTCGGCGACGATGTATTCGGTCGGCCCGGCCGCTGTTCGCTCGACCCGCCGATCCGCGGGCTCGGGCAATGCCCTGCGATCGAGCTTGCCGCGTTCGTTGCGCGGCATCGCGTCGAGCGCAACTATGTGCGTGGGCACCATCCATTCCGGCAAGGTCCGGCGCAGCGACGCTCTTATCTCGCCGACGGAGGGCCGCTTGGCCGATCCCGCCGAGCACACGTAGGCCACCAGGTCGGTGTCGGTACCCGAGTGTCTGCCGATCACCGCGGCCTCGTCGATCTCCGGCATGGCTCGCAGGGCTGCCTCGATCTCGGCCGGCTCGACCAGGTAGCCGCGAACCTTGACGGCGTCGTCGATGCGTCCGGCCAGATGCAGCGTCCCGTGTTCGTCCAGACGCCCCAGATCTCCGGTTCGGTACCGGAACAGGCCATCGTCGAGGGCGGCGAATCGTTCGGAATCCAGACCGGCATCGCCGAGGTAGCCGTCGGCCAGGCAGGTGGACGTGACTCGGACTTCGCCGATCGCGTCGGGCACACACACCGAGCCGTCGGTGGCGACGACCTCTACGAGCTTGCCGGGGATGGGCCTTCCGGCCGGTAGGAAGCCGGACGGCAGCGTTCGCTCCGGTGGGAACTCGCTGTAGGCGACGGCACCCGCCTCCGTGGTCGCGTACCAGTTCACCACCGTGGCTCGCCCGTCGAACATTTGCCTGAAATTGTCGACGTCGTCGGAATGCAGGGACTCCCCGTACGTGGTGACCACGCGCAGACTGGGCACGGCAGCGTGCCCGTGGTCGGCTGCCGCGATCGTGCGCAGAAGTGACGAGGAGCAGTGCAGCGTGGTCAGTGAATGTTCGGCGATCCATTCGGCAGTGTCGGACGGGACACCCGACCGAGGGTCTCGGCAGTGGACCGCGGCACCGCTGAGCAGCCCTGCGAAGAGCGTGTTCAACCCGGCACCGAAACTGACCGGCAGCGAATTTCCGATGCGATCGTGCGGGCCGACCGACAACGCGGTGGCGACCTCGTATGCCTTCGTCAGACACATGCGATGGCTGAGGATCACGCCCTTGGCGGTGCCTGTCGATCCCGAGGTGTAGTTGATCACCGCGGTGTGATCACCCGACAGTGTCGGGAGCGGCACGCAGGAATCCACGGTCTCGGCAACGGTGGAGGCGTCGATCGCCGTCGCACCGGCTCGGTCGATGATCGTGGCGCGTCGCTCGGCGGGAAGCATGGGATCGAGCGGCACGAGAGGGTGACCGGAGGCGACGACGGCCAGCATCAGCACGATCGAGATCGGAGTGTCGTCGGTATCGACGGCAAGCGGCCGAGAGTCCCCGGGGAAGAGGGTGGCGATCTTCCGGGCCTGCGAGTATGCGCGGTGCAGCAGTTCGTCGAAGGTGAGCGAGGTTCCGCCTACGGAGAGTGCAACGGCGTCCGGCAGGACGTGAGCGACTTCCCGGTAGCGCGCCATCAGCGTGTCGCGGCTCTCGGGCCGGCACAGTGGAGCCAGTGCGGGACGGGTGGGTGCATCGATGTCTTGAACCGACATGATTCTCCTTGCACGAGCCCGACCCGTGATGACAGAGTTGGTTTGCGGACTGCAAACCTACTTGAAGACTGTTTTACCGTCTCAAAGGTAGACGTGCATCACCTTTCGGCGCAAGCCAAAAACCGGACATTTCACAACAAATAGGTGTCGTTGCGAAATGCCCGGTCGGGTTCGGCAGTACTAGAGGTCTGCGATCGCCTCCAGAGGCTTCGTGCGAGCCGCCCGCACAGCAGGCCACAGTGCGGCCAGAACTCCTACGACGGCGGATCCCACCAACATGGACGCCACCTGACCCCAGGGGACGGTCATGGTTCCCAGGCCCTCGTCGCGCAGGGTCTGCACGAATCCCCAGCCGAAGGCGATGCCGAGGACGACGCCCACGATCGCGCCGAACAGCGCGATGAGCAACGACTCGAGGTAGATGATGCGGCGAACCTGTGGACGTTGCATGCCGATGGCCCGCAGCATCCCGATTTCTCGCCGACGCTCCACGACGGACAGGGCCAGCGTGTTGACGATGCCGAGCACGGCGATGACGACGGCCAGTGCCAACAATCCGTACAGCACCGCGAGCAGGGTGTCGATCTGTTGTCCCTGGCTGCCCTTGAACTCTTCGACGTCCTGAACCTGAACGACGACGAACGGCTTGGTGGCGGCCTCGAGGTCGGTGCGAAGCGTCCCGAGATCGGTCCCCGGCACCGCCTTGACGAGCACCAGAAGATCCGACCGAGTGATGGACGGCGTCACTTTCTGATAGATGTCGCCCGAGACGATCCAGTTTCCGATCAGCGGATTGTCGGTGAACACCCCGGTGACGGTGACCGGCACCGAAGCCCCGTCCACGGTGTCGAAGGTGACCTGGGTGCCTACCGTCCATCCGCGGCCGGCGGCCTCGGTTTCCGATACCGAGAAGCCGTTGCTGTCGAGGTCTGCGGTGCCCTGGACCATCGACAGATCGAGCAGGCCTTCCGGCGAACCGTCGATGGCGGCTCCGTACTCCTCCTGGCCGGCGATCGTGACGAACACCGGGTGCAGAACTGCGGTTCGGTCCACGCCGTTCACCTGTTGCGCTGCTGTGGTGGCACCGGTCGGAACGCCGATCGACTGGGGGCCCGAGAGGATGTAGTCGGCCTCCACACCGGTGTCGACGAGCGAATCGACGCTGGCCTTCGCAGTGGATCCCAGTACGCCGATGACGGTGACGAGCATGAGGCCGAGCATCAGAGCGAAGGCGGTGGCCGCGGTGCGACGCGGGTTGCGCACGGAGTTGGTCCTGGCCAGCCGTCCGATCGCTCCGAACGGACGGGTGATGACGGCACCGAGTGCACCGACGATGGGCCGCGACAGGGACGGCGCGGCCAGTGCGGTGGCGACGATGAGTGCGACCGCACCTGCCCCGACCGTCGCGGCCGCGGCTCCGCCGGTCGATTGTGCGCAGATGACCAGTGCAGCCGCGCCGGCGATTCCCAGCCCGACGCCCACGAACGTCCGAGTGCGCAGGGTGTCGCCGGCCGAGGCGAACTCCTCGCGCATCGCGGCGACCGGCGGAATCTTGGCCGCTCGCCGCGCCGGTGCGTATGCGCTCAGGACGGTGACGATGATGCCGACCGCGAAGGCGACGGCGACGGTTCGGGGTTCGAGTGCCAGTGGCCCCGACGGCAATCCCAGATCGAAGGCGTTGAGCAGTGCGCGCAGGCCGTAGGCCAGCCCGACTCCGCCCGCGAAGCCGAGGACACTGCCGATGACGCCGACGACGAGTGCTTCGAGTACCACCGAGCGGCTGACCTGGCCGCGGCTGGCCCCGATGGCCCGCAGCAGCGCCAGCTCACGGACTCGCTGGGCAACGATCATCGAGAACGTGTTGTAGATGATGAAGGTGCCGACGAGCAGTGCGATTCCGCCGAAGGCGAGCAGGAAGTAATTGATGAACGACAGGGCCGACTCCACCTCGGCCTGGGTCTCTTCCTGTACGTCCGCGGCCGTCTGCACCTTCAGGCCGGGGAGCGCCGCGGAAATCTCGTCCCGCAGATCGCTCTGCGTGAGCCCCTGGGCGGTGAGATCGTTACCCGCGACGTCGATGTACTGCACGTGGGCCCCGTCGGTGAACAACTCGTTCGCCTGGCTCTGCACGAACTGGATTCCGATGTAGCCGCCGGATTCTGTTGCAGTGGAATAGATTCCAGAAATCGTGATATCGGTGATGCCCTTGGACGGCACGAGCACCTGGGTGGCGTCGCCCACTTTCAACCCGGCACGCTCGGCACCACCGGCATTGATCGCGACCTGCCCGGGAGCGGTGGGAGCCGAGCCGTCGACGAAGGTCGTCGGATCGCCCAGTCGTTGGTCTTCCGGTAGGTAGGACTCGCCGATGGTCGGCGCCCCACCGGATTGCACGGCGGCACCGTCGGAGCCGAGCAGTACGAGCTGTCCGCCGACGTACGGCGACACGGCGCGCACGTTCGGCAGGGCCGAGATCGCTGCGATGTCCTCGTTGGGCACCCCGCTCGAGCGCGCGTCCTCCGGGCTCACTCGGACATCCGCGCCTTGCGCAGTATCGGCGAACAACGAGGAGAAGGTGCGCTGGAGGGTGTCGGTGAAGACGAACGAACCCGCGACGAACGCGGTGCCCAGGACCACGGACAGAACCGTCAGTGCCAACCGAACCTTGTGTGCTGCAAGGTTTCTCAGTGACACCTTGCGCATCGGATTGCCCGCCGACTTTTGTCGTGGAGGCTTGTTGGAGACAGAATGCGCCATTATCGGACCGTCTCCAGCTTCTTCATCCGCTCGAGTACGGCGTCGGCCGTGGGCGAGTTCAGCTGATCGATGACGGCACCGTCGGCGAGAAACACGACGCGGTCCGCATAGCTGGCCGCGCGTGGATCGTGGGTGACGATGACGACGGTCTGGTCGAATTCGTCTGCGGCAGTGCGCAGAATCGACAGGACCTCGCCGGAGGAACGGGAATCCAGGTTGCCGGTGGGCTCGTCGCCGAACACGATGTCGGGTCGGCCGGCGAGCGCGCGGGCGCACGCCACTCGCTGTTGCTGCCCGCCCGAGAGTTCGCTGGGTCGGTGATCGAGGCGATCGCGGAGGCCGAGTCGGTCGACGACGGTGTCGAGCCACCCCTGATCCGGGGCGCGGCCCGCGATGTCGAGTGGCAGGGTGATGTTCTCCAGCGCGGTCAGTGTGGGCACCAGATTGAATGCCTGGAACACGAATCCGATTCGGTCCCTGCGCAATCCGGTCATCTCCTTGTCGGAGAGCGCCGTCAGCTCGGTGTCTCCGATGGTCACCGTGCCCGACGACGCGGTGTCCAATCCGGCCAGGCAATGCATGAGGGTGGACTTGCCCGAACCCGACGGGCCCATGATGGCGGTGAATTCTCCGCGAGCGAACTCGACGCTCACCCCGGACAGTGCGTGCACCTGGGTGTCCCCGGAACCGTAGACCTTCGATACGTCGACCGCGCGCGCGGCAATGTCGCTCATACGCTCCAGTGTTTCAGTGTTCTGCGCCGGTTGCTATCAGGGGAGACCCTGAACACGACCCCTATGATGGACGTCATGCGCATCGGAGCACACGTCCGCGACAGCACCGACCCTCTCGGTACCGCCGAGGCGCTCGGCGTCGATCTCGTCCAGATGTTTCTCACCGATCCGCAGAAGTGGAACAAGCTCGAACCACACCCGCAGGGCGAGGCTCTGTTGACCGGCTCGGTCGATGTGGTGGTGCACTCGTCGTACGTGCTCAACGTCGCGAGCTTGAACAATCGGATTCGTATCCCGTCCAGGAAGGCCGTCGTCGAGCAGGCGGCTGCTGCAGCCGAGATCGGGGCCATCGGGTTGGTCGTCCACGGCGGCCACGTCCGCGAGGGCGAGGACACCGCCAAGGGAATCGACAACTGGCGCAAGCTCTTCGAGCGTCAGGCCGAGCAGGGCGGCTTCGCGGTGCCGATCTTCGTCGAGAACACCGCGGGTGGGGATTCGGCGATGGCGCGCCACTTCGACGACATCGCCCGGCTCTGGGATGCGATCGGCGAGTTCGGTGCCGGCTTCTGCCTCGACACCTGCCATGCGTGGGCCGGGGGCGAGGATCTCGTCGACGTCGTCGACCGCATCAAGGCCATCACCGGACGAATCGACCTGGTGCACCTGAACAACTCGCGCGACGAGTTCGACTCGGCCAGGGACCGACACGCGAACCTCGGCACCGGAACCATCGACGCCGAGATCTTGACCGCCGTCGCCTTGGCCGCCGACGCGCCGGTGATTCTCGAGACGCCGCCCGAGGGCATCGAGGACGACGTCAGGCTGCTGAAGAGCCTGTAGCGGCGGCTGCCATCGTTGTCAGGTGGTGGACGGCTACCGACCACAGTCGGATCAGCTCGTCGACACCCTGCAGTTCGCCGGCCCAGCTGACCCGTGCCGCCGCGGTACCGGCGTCCGTGACGGCAATCCTGACATCGATCGCGTACCCGTCCTTCGGCTCCGCCGATGTGTGGTCACGCACGATGATCTGCGCCCCGGCACGTGAGGCGAGCGCTGGATAGTTGCGGGTGAGCGCGTAGTCGCGGCCGCCGTTCGGCACCGAGTCCAGTTTCCTGGAGACATTGTCGACGAGGTTCTTGCAGTGCGCGGGCACGGCGAGCGCGTCGGTGTGGACGGCGGGGAGGCGAACCGGGTGCACTTCGTTCGTGGCGTCGAGGTCCAGATCCACCAGGACGCCGGCCGACGAGCCACGGCGATTGTTCCTCTGCCACGTACATACCGCCGACCCGAGCGCCGCGAGCAGAAGAGCGTGGGGTCGGTGATGGTACTGGGGAAGCTCGTGCGTCACCGAAGCCTGCTCGGAACGACCCGATGCCGATCGGGCGTCGAGCAGAGGCCGCTCGGCGGGGGTCAACACGGCAACCCAGTACGGAACCTGTTCGGCGACCTCGGTGCACAGGGTGCGTCCGAGCTGAGCTGGGCTGATGGTCTCCCCGCCCGAGAGTCCCTGTCGCGCGACTCTCAGCGGTGCGAACACGGTCACGCCGACGAACCCCACTTCCGGTGCAGATTGTCCTAGCCTTACCTAATTCTCTCAGGCTAGCTCGAGCCGGAATCGGGTGCCAGCACACCCCGGTGCGGATCGGTGGCGCGCAGCATCGGAATGCCGGGGGAGACCGGCAGGGTTCCGGTCTCCAGGTCGTCGAGCAGCCCTTCGGACCAGACCAACAAGCCGCTGACGTCGACACTGTGCGGTGGGTCGGCTTCGAAGCCGATCAAGCGATCGTGTCCCTGTCGAAGCAGCGACGCGGCACCGATGCGATTACCGCGCAGGAGGTGCGTCAGCCCGACGGCGAGTTGGGCGAGACCCTGCCACAGCGGACGCTCGTCGGTCGGGCAGCTCTTCCACGTTCCTTCGAGTACTTCGTGTGCGTGGAACGGCATGTTCGCGTCGAGGAATTTCTGCGCCTCGACGAGAGCTGCGCCGGGCGGAAGTCGTACGTCGTCGGGCACGCGTGGGATTCCGCTTCCGCCGCGGGCGAGTGGCCGCCCGAGACCGTCGCGAGGCCTGGCATTGAGAGGTTTACCGCGCGCATCGCGCTCGCGTTCGGTCATGGCGGTCACCCTAGTGGGTAGGCGCTGCTCCCTCGGCAGGTTGCCGCGCGGACGACCGCGCGGTGATGACGCCCAGGGCGATCAGTGCTGCAGCGGACGTCACGACCATCGTTGTGGACACTGCCACCGCATCGTTTCCGAGTGCGCCGACGATGGGCGCGACGATGGCACCGAGACCGAACTGCGCAGCTCCGAGAAGTGCGGCAGCACCACCAGCGGCCTCGCCGTGCCGGGACAGGGCGAGTGCAGGCGCGTTGGGCATCACGAATCCGACGGCCCCCAGCACGAACCACAGCGGGACGACGAATCCCGCCATACCGCCGGTCCCGGTCACCGCCAACGCCACCATGACTCCGCCGGCGACGACGCCGAACGACAGTGCCGACAGGACGATCTGTACCGGTGCGAAGCGTCCGAGCAGCAGGACGTTGAGCTGGGATGCACCGATCAGGGAAATCGCGCCTGCAGCGAAGACGATCGCGAACTGCTGCTCGTCGAGGCCGAACTCCTCCTGCAGCACGAACGACGACCCGGCCACGTAGGCGAACAGCGACGACATCGCCAGTGCGGCGACCAGGACGAGTACGACGAACTGGGCATCACGCAGCAGCGAACGGTAGGTACGCAACACCGGCATGACGCCACTGGCGCGACGACGCTCGGGTGGCAGGGTCTCGCGCAGCGACACGATCGCCAACGTCAACAGGCCGACGCCCAGGATCGCCAGCGCAGCGAAGACGAGACGCCATGATCCGACCAGCAGCACGGCACCGCCGAGCGACGGAGCCAGCACGGGCGCGACGCCCATGACGAGCATCAGACGCGACAGCACGGTGGCGGCAGCGCGGCCGGTGAACAGATCGCGCACGATGGCCATCGCCACTACCGCTGCCGCCGCAGCTCCGAGACCCTGCACGACGCGTAAGCCACCGAGCACGGCGATGTTCGGGGCCACGATGCAGGCCACGGAAGCGAGGATGTGCACGCCGGTACCGACGATCAGGGGAAGCCGTCGCCCGACGATGTCCGACAGCGGACCGATGACGAGTTGGCCGAGGGCGAGCCCGACCAACGTGCCGGCAAGCGTGAGCTGCACGGCGGACGACGGAGTGTTCAGGTCGTCGGCGATGGCCGGTAGAGCCGGCAGGTACATGTCGATGGTCAGCGGACCGAGGGCGATGAGCGCGCCGAGTACGAGGATCACCCGCAGGCGCTCCCGCGACGTCGGCTCGGTTACCGGAGCCGAGGTGTCGGTCACCGGTGTGTTGGTTACGACTGTGTCCGTAGAAGACGTGTTCGATGCTGGGGCCACCCGAAGGTCAGCAACCGGGGAACTCGTTCTGTTCCTGGTTGCTGACTACAACTTTCGTGTTCTATGCCACGGCGTCGGACAGAACCGTCAGTTTCTCGACTTCCTGACTGGTCAGAGCCAAGGCCGGTGCGTCGAGCAGGGCGGGCAGCTGAGAAATCTTGCTCGCACTGGCAATGGGCGCCGTGATGCCCGGACGAGCCAGCAGCCAGGCCAGAGCAACGCTCGAAATCTCCGCGGATCGCGATTCGGCGATCTCACGCAGACCCTGCACCACATCGAGCCCGGCATCGGAGAAGTATCCCGTGGTCAGCCGCTCGCGCTGTTTGCCGGCCAGGTCCTCGCGGGTGCGGTACTTGCCCGTCAGGAATCCGGCGGCGAGGGAGAAGTAGGGAAACACGCCGAGGTCGTGATCGACGGCCAGCTTCTGCAGTTCGCCCTCGTAGTCGCGGCGGGCGACCAGGTTGTAGTGCGGTTGCAGCGCGATCGGAGCGGCGAACCCGTTCTCCTTCGCCAGTTCGACCCACTCGCGCACCCGCGCCGGGGTGTAGTTCGAGATGGCGACATAGCGAACCTTGCCTGCCGTGACCAACTCGTCGAACGCGGCGAGGGACTCCACCAGCGGGGTCTTGTCGTCGTCGTAGTGCGCGTAGTAGACGTCGATGCGGTCGGTCTGCAACCGAGTCAACGATGCGTCGGCGGCCGCTCGGATGTTGTCCGGGGCCAGCCCGCGAAAGTCGGGATGCTGGCTGACCTTGGTGGCGATGACCACGTCGTCGCGGTTGCCACGAGCGTTGGTCCACTTGCCGATGATCGTCTCCGACTCGCCGCCGGAGTTGCCGTCGGCAAAGGCCGAGTACGAGTCGGCGGTGTCGACGAAGTTGCCTCCGCCGGCGGTGAAGGCGTCGAGAATCTCGAAGGACGCAGCCTCGTCGCTGGTCCAGCCGAAGGTGTTCCCGCCGAGGGCGAGCGGAAAGATGTCGAGGTCGGACGTGCCGATGGCAACCACGAAGTACTCCTTACGTTGGCGAACAACTCGACTCTACGAGCAGCCGAGGGCTCAGTGCCACGTGTGATCCACCAGAGCGGTTCGCGGACCGAACTTCGGCTTGGTGGCCTTCCCGCTCAGATACAGCAAGCGAATTGCGCGATGTCGATGCGGAGCCAGGGGCCGCAGGTACTCGACCATTTCGGCGTCGTCGATGGGCCTGCCCAACAGCGACCAACCCACCACCGCAGCCAGGTGATAGTCGCCGACCGACAACGCGTCGGGGTCCCCCAGGGCGCGCTGCGCGGTCTCTGCCGCGGTCCAGATGCCGACGCCCGGGATTGCCCGCAGCCTGCGTTGCGCATCCTCGGGTGTCATCGTCGACGCCTCCTCCAGGCGTCCGGCCGCTTGCGCGGCGCGGACGATGGTCTTCGACCGGGCCGGGTCGACGTTGGCGCGGTGGTACTCCCACGAGGGGATACGACGCCACACGTCGGGTGTGGGGAAGACGAACATCGGCTTGGGAGTCGGCCCCGGTGCGCTCTCGCCGAACTTGCTCACCAGATACCGCCACGAACCGAACGCCGAAATGCCGTGTACACGTTGCTCGATGATCGCCGGGATCAACGCCTCGAGAACCAGGTCGGTTCGGCCGAGACGCAGGTGCGGCAGCTGCCGGTGTGCCTCTCGCAGAATCGGGTGCTCCGGTACGAATGTGCTGGCGTCGTCGCCGTGGCCGAGCAGCGCGGGCACCGCGTCCAGCAGTTCGAGTGCGCCGGGGCCCCATGCTCGGGCCTGGACGCTGGTCGGCGACGCTTGGGTCAGACGGTAGGTCACCGGACCCGACTTCATCCTCGACGTGCGCCAGATTCCGCCGTCCGGCGTCGACTCGTAGGTGGGATCGCCGCGGCCCCGACGCAACGGCGACAGCGACATCCGCACGTCGAGCCGCTTCTCGGAGGTGACGACGCGTACGGTTCCGCTCGACCCGGTGGCGTCGGACATTGCGGTTCGTCACCTCCCGGACTGTCAGGACCAGCGTCGACGGTGTATCTCTGGCAGAGCCCAGTCAACACCTTCGGCGGAGTCGACGGGAAATATCGTGTACCCGGACAAGGAGGACAACCGTGACTCGATCGAGGGCAGCATCGTTCGTCGGGGTCGCATTCGCGTTCGTCGTCGCGATGATGGGCACGACGATGCCGACGCCGCTCTACGCGTTGTACGAGGTCGAATTCGGGTTCTCCGTCTTCGTCGTCACATTGGTGTTCGCCGCGTACGCCGTAGGCGTGCTCGGGGCACTGTTGGCCTTCGGTCGCTGGTCCGATTCGCTCGGTCGGCGTCCGATGTTGCTGGCGGCCATCGCCTTCGGTCTCGTCAGTGCCGTGGTGTTCGTGACCGCGGACTCATTGACGGCCCTGGTGATCGGGCGCGTGCTGTCCGGTGTCTCGGCCGGGATCTTCGTGGGTACCGCCACGGTGACCCTGCTCGAACTGGTTCCCGACGCGTGGCGTGATCGGGCTCCGGCGATCGCCACGGCCGCCAATATCGGAGGTCTGGGTCTCGGGCCGCTGGTGGCAGGTCTGTTGGTGGAATACCTGCCGCAGCCCTTGCGGCTGACGTTCTTCGTCGACATCGCGCTGCTTCTCGTGGCTGCAGCGGCGGTGTACTTCGCGCCCGAAACCGTCCGAGTCGTCGCCGGTGCGCGTCCGCACGTGCAGCGTCTGTCCGTTCCCGTGGAGGTGCGCGGCACGTTCTTGCGCGCTGCGGTGGGTGGTTTCGCAGGGTTCGCGGTACTGGGATTGTTCACCGCCGTCTCGCCGGGATTCATTGCCGGTGTGCTGGGGATCGACAATCACGCCATCACAGGTGTGGTGGTGTTCGCCGTCTTCGCCGCGTCCGCGACCGCCCAGATCACGCTGCGCGCAGCCGATCCCACCTCGGCTCAGCGCTGGGGATGCCTGGTCTTGGTGTTCGGTCTGGTTCTGCTTGCCGCGTCGTTGCTGTTGACGTCTCTGATCGTGTTGGTGTGCGCGGCGCTGCTCTGCGGAATCGGGCAGGGCGTGACGTTCAGCAACGGGATGGCCGCGATCGGTGCGCAGCTTCCGCCGCACCGGCGCGCCGAAGTGACCTCTACCTTCTTCGTCGTGCTCTACGTTGCGATTTCGGTCCCGGTGATCGGAGCCGGGGCTGCGGCGACGGAGTGGGGACTGGTGACTGCGGGGCTGGTGTTCTCGGCGCTGATCGCGGCGCTGGCAGCGGTGGCGTTCGTGCTGCTCACCCTCGACGGCCGAAAGGCCACGGGTACCGGCACGTCGTGACCAGGTTCGCCGAGATCGGTTCTCGGCACAGCGCAGACGGCCGCCAAGTAACTCGATGTTCTCGAGCGAGTCACCCGGAGTTTGTCGGTGGCCCGACGTAGGGTCTGAGACCGTGATCATCGTGAGTACGGACGGCTCGTGTCTGCGTAACCCCGGCGGAGCAATCGGGTGGGCGTGGGTCAATCACACGGGGCCGAGCAACTCCGGTGGTGAGCCCTCGGGCACCAACCAGGTAGCCGAGCTCCGTGCCCTGCTCGAGGCAGTTCTGGCTCACCCCGGCCCCGAACCGCTGTTGATCGAGTCCGATTCTCAGTACGCAATCAAGTGTGCGTCCGAGTGGCTCGCCGGCTGGAAGCGCAAGGGTTGGAAGACGGCGAGCGGCACTCCGGTACGCAACCTCGAGCTCGTGCAGAACATCGAGCGGGCCATCACCGACCGTGAAGGGCCCGTACGGTTCCGATGGGTCCGTGGACACGTCGGCAATCATTTCAACGAAGCAGCCGACGCCTTGGCGGGCGAAGCTGCCAGGGCAATCGCAGCAGCGGGAGCCAACGCGGGATCCAAGACGGCCGCGCCTGCCGAGACCGTGCCCGCTGAGGCCGTGCCTGCCGAGACCGTGCCCGCTGTGACCCAGCGTCCCACGAGCGCAGCTCCGCGGTCGTCGGAGCCGGAGATCGCGACGCTGTTCTGACGGTTGTGCTCGGCAGTCAGCCGCGAGGTTTCATGCGGGCGTTCGGAAGTTCGGGCGCATGGAGCCGCGGCCCGGGATAGCCCTCGACTGTGCCGAACTGGCCATTCTCGGCCTCGTAGGCCGCTCGATACTCGACGACGTCTTCGTGACTGCGGCCGACGAAGTTCCACCACATCACGATCTGCTCGCCGAACGGCGGGCCGCCCAGAAGCAGGAACCGAACCGGCTCCTGCGTCGAATTGTGCAGGTGCAGCTCGTGTTCACCGGGTTCGACATAACCCAGTTCGGCAGCGCTCAGATCGGCGTCGGCCAGGGTCACCGATCCTCGGTCGACGATGATCCCGTGCTCGAACGTCGGGTCGACTTCGAGAGTGACCCGCGCGCCGGCGTCGAGCATCATCTCTGCCCCGAGCAGTGGGGTGTACGTCGACACCGGCGAGGTCTCGCCGAGCACGGTGCCGAGGAACACCCGGGCGGCGAGTCCGGGTGCAGTGACCGGTTCGGGCACGTAGTGCTCGAATGTCGGTGCAACAAAACGGGATACGGCCGGAAGGGCGACCCACAACTGCATGCCGTGCAGGATGTCGGTCTGCGGGGTGGAGACCTCGGAGTGACTGATGCCATGCCCGGCCGTCATCAGGTTCAGTTCGCCGGGCCGGACCATGGCATGCGAACCCACACTGTCGCGGTGCTCGATCTCGCCCGAGAACAGCCAGCTGACCGTCTGCAGTCCGGTGTGCGGGTGCGGTGCGACGTCCATGCGCGAGCGTTCGGGGCCGTAGTGATCGGCGAAACACCAGGCACCGATGAGGGATCGGTCCTTGTGGGGCAGGGTGCGTCGAACCTTCATGGCGCGGGGACCGCCGAGTGGAACTTCGCGAGGGGTGAGGACCTGGATCATGTGTGCTCCCGGATGTCGGTCTGGGCGAGTCTGAGCTTGGTGCACAGACTGTGGAGTGTCTTCAGCTCGTCGGCATTCAAAGCATCGCCGACGTAGCGTCTGATGCGGGCGGCGTGTTTCCGTCCGATCGTCGTCTGCACGTGTGCTCCCGCATCGGTCAGGCAGATGACCGTCCCGCGTTTGTCCGACGGATCGGGTTCTCGGGCAACGTAACCCAACGCTGCGAGGCGGTCGCACATCCGACTGAGCGACGGTTGGCTGAGCAGGATCTCGTCGTTGAGTTCGTGCAATCGGAGTCTGTGATTCGGACTGGCACTCAGGGTGAACAACACGTCGTACTCACGCATGCCGATCGGATCCCAGATGTCGTCGGCCGTGAACCGGCGCATCAGGGCGACCTGGGAGCGAAACAGAGCCTCCCAGGCCTCGATCGACAACTCTGTGTCAGACGGCAACAGCTGCTTCTTTCTCCGCCAGCATCGACGCGTGAGTCGGGGGATTCTCCGGAACACCCTCGGGGCGTCGGGCAGCGAATTCCTTCCGCAGTACCGGCACCACGTCCTCGCCCAGGATGTCGAGCTGTTCGAGCACGGTCTTCAACGGCAGACCCGCGTGGTCCATCAGGAACAGTTGACGCTGGTAGTCGCCGAAGTAGTCCGCGAATGCGAGCGTCTTCTCGATCACCTGCTGCGGAGATCCGACCGTCAGCGGCGTCTGCTCGGTGAAGTCCTCCATCGTGGGACCGTGGCCGTAGACGGGTGCGTTGTCGAAATACGGCCGGAACTCGGTCACCGCGTCCTGGCTGTTCTTGCGCATGAACACCTGACCGCCGAGTCCCACGATGGCCTGGTCGGCACGGCCGTGGCCGTAGTGCTCGTAGCGTTCCCGGTAGAGATCGATGAGCTGGATGTAGTGCTCCTTCGGCCAGAAGATGTTGTTCGCGAAGAAACCGTCACCGTGATACGCGGCGATCTCTGCGATCTCCGGGCTGCGGATCGACCCGTGCCAGACGAACGGCGCAATGCCGTCGAGTGGACGCGGCGTCGAGGTGAACCCGTCGAGCGGGGTGCGGAAGTTGCCCTTCCAGCTCACGACGTCCTCGGTCCACAGTCGTCGGAGCAGCTGGTAGTTCTCCAGCGCCAGCGGAATTCCCTGACGGATGTCCTGGCCGAACCACGGGTAGACCGGACCGGTGTTGCCGCGACCCATGATGAGGTCGACGCGTCCCTCGGAGAGATGCTGGAGCATCGCGTAGTCCTCGGCGATCTTCACCGGGTCGTTGGTGGTGATCAGCGTGGTCGACGTGGACAGAATCAGCTTCTCGGTCCGGGCCGCGATGTAGCCGAGCATCGTTGTGGGCGACGACGGCACGAACGGCGGGTTGTGGTGCTCGCCGGTGGCGAAAACGTCGAGGCCCACTTCTTCGGCATGTTCGGCGATGGTGACCATCGAGCGGATGCGCTCGTGTTCGGTGGGCGTCACACCTGTCGTGGGGTCGGTCGTGACGTCTCCGACTGTGAAAATTCCGAACTGCACGTGCGCTCCTACCGAACAAAGTTCATGCGTTTGCATCGACTAAGCCGTACAACCGATTCGCGGTCCGGGCTATTCCGCGTCGATTACCGGACGAGCGACGCGGTTCCGCCGAGCGAACGCACGTCGTACGACTCGGCAGCGCCGTGCTGCTCGGAGGACCCGCCGTGCACGGTGTAGAGCACTGCGTAAGAGGTGAACGTGACGTCTTGGCCGTCATCCGTATCGATGTTGACACGCGGCAGAACGATGAGTAGGTGGGTCCGGTTGCCGTCCGAGAGAGTCTTCACGAGGGTGCGCACCTCGAATCCCAGATCGGAGCGGGTGACGTCCGTGGATTCCAGCGTCTCACCACTGAGGACGAGCTGCGCCGCCCAGACGCCGGCGGATCGATGGGCGTCGACGGTTCCGGTGATGTCGTCGCCACTGAACTCGTAGTGGTTCGCTGCTGTGAAAGGCATGGTCACAGGCTATGCCCGGGCGGGTGAAAAAACTTCGAAAGAATTTCCCATCCGATACCCATCCACCCGGTGACGGGCCCCGAATGGTCAATGAGACACCCGCTGCTGCTGTCGCCCCCGACCGCCGTCAGTAGTGGGTGTCTCCCTTAATTTGTGGGTCCGTCTCGGCCTGACTCTTTCCCTAGCATCGACGTCATGGCGTTTCGCATCGTTCCCGTCACGGCTGAGTCCTGGCCGCTGTTCCGCGCTCTTCGGCTCGAGATGTTGGCAGACTCGCCGAAGGCGTTCGTCGAGACTCTCGATGCTGCGTCGCGGCAATCGGATGACGACTGGCAGCGGCGAGCCGCCGAAACCAATTCTGCGTTCTCGTGTGGCTTCGCCGCGGTGGACGACGCGGGTCGGTGGGTAGGGATCATGCGGGCGCGGGTCGAAGACGGTAGGACATTTCTGCTGGGCGTCTACGTGACGCCCCTCCTCCGCGGCGAAGGCCTCGCCGAAGCCTTGCTGCACGAAATCGAGCGTTGGGCCGGCGAACGCGGGCATGACCAGCTGACGCTCGAGGTACACGAGCACAATCGACGCGCCCAAGCCTTCTATCGGCGCAGGGGATTCAGCGCTACCGGTGACAGAGTTCCCTACCCCTTGGCTCCCCATGAGCACGAAGTCGTGATGATCAAACCACTTGGGGCGCGACCACAGACCCGTTGATGACGGGCGCGGCAGGGAGAATCGCTCGCGGCGAAGAGCTACTGCGAGCCGGTGATCCGGACGCCGTCCGCCGCGCACTGGCGTGACGGAGAACCCAATTCGCTGAGCCTGCTGACCAATCGATCGGTGTCGAGACCGGTGCGTCCGGCGGCGAATCCATGCAGCGGGACAAGAGCGTGGAAGTCGGTACGTACGTCCCGGTCGTAGAGTACATCCACGAGATTCGCGAAGCGCTGAGCGGCGAATTCGTCCACACTCGCAAGAGCCGGAACATCTGTGATCGTCAGAGTCGTTGCCGTCTCGATCAAGTGGATGTAGTCACCCGTCGAACGAGCGGCGCAACACAACTCGGCAAACGTGTGCCCGCGCCGCGCAGGTTGCAGACTCCAACTCCCCGACGCGAATCGCGACCCGCTCGTCCCGGCGGCTCGGTAGTCGACGGGACCGTCGACACAGACCACGTCGAGTTCTTCTTTCAGCTTTTCGATCGTCGGAAGGAACGTCGGGTGAAACAGTGGATTCGGCAGCAACTCGTCCGGTGCGTAGTTCGAGGTGACGACCAGGACGACGCCGCGTGCGAAGAGGGCGTCGAGCATGCGCGTGATGAGGCGGGCATCGCCGATGTCGTGGACGTGGAATTCGTCGAAGCACAGCAGTGATGCAGGAGACGATTCTGTCGACAGGATGTCGTCGATGGCCGCGTCGATCGAGAAGTTGCGGCGAAAGTACGCCGCGTGCAGGTCACGGAAGAAGCTGTGGAAATGGACGCGCTTCTTGGCCGTGCCGTCGACGTTGTCGAAATAGGTGTCGAGCAGCCAGGTCTTGCCGCGTCCGACAGGCCCCCACAGATAAAGGCCCTTCGTGCCGGGCACGGACAGCGCGTCAGCTGCGGCGGCCTGGGCGTCGTCCAGGATGAAGTCGGTGTCGAAGGTGCATCGTGGTGCAGTCGGCCTCATGAACCGAACCGTACTCCGACATGCTCTACATTTGTAGAGTGGGTGTGTAGGCTCACGCCCATGGATCGTCGAACCGCCATCGCCGACGCCGCGCTCGGCGTCGTTGCTCGCGACGGCCTGCGCGC
This sequence comes from Rhodococcus sp. WWJCD1, assembly GCF_002258735.1. Lineage (NCBI taxonomy): Bacteria > Bacillati > Actinomycetota > Actinomycetes > Mycobacteriales > Nocardiaceae > Rhodococcus > Rhodococcus sp. WWJCD1. Next base: position 35,602 of record NZ_NOXY01000011.1, on the reverse strand, counting down.
GCTGACCCACCGCGCGATCGACTCGACGCTCGACTACCCGGCAGGGTCCACGTCGTACTACTTCCGAACCAAGTCCGATCTGCTCGCTGCGGTGGCCGCCAGACTGGTCGAGCTGTCGCACGCGTCGTTCGTGGACATTGCCGACAACGAGACCGATGTGGCCACGGTGGTGGGGCAGTACCTCCACCGTGCGCTCACTCATCGCATGACCGAGCTGCGGGCTCGTTACGCCCTGATGCTCGATCCTGCTGTTGCGCAGGATGTTCGGGATGTCCTGGCCCGCTCGTTCTTTTCGCTCGAACTGGCCCGTGAACTGTTCGACGAACCCGCCCACGGCGACGGACTCGTCTCGCTGTGCGAGGGCTTGATTGCCGACGTGGTGTTCGGTCGTCGGACATCGAAAGACATTGCAGCGCTGAGACTGCCGATCGCGGTCTACCTCGCGGGTGCCGGGCGTTCACTGCGCGGGAACTCGATGGACACCGACCTCCCGTAGTCTCGCCGACCATGCGATTCGGTAGATACATGGCGGTGTCATGCGTTTCGGCTCTGGTTCTGGCCGGGTGCGGGACCGAATCGACCGCAGACCCGGCATTGACGGAAGGTGGCGCGGCGCCACTCGGCTCGTTCGACCTGCAGGCGCACCGCGGCGGTCTCGGCTTGGTCACCGAGAGCACGATCGAATCGTTCGGCAACGCATTGCAACTGGGGGTGAACACCCTCGAATTGGACACGCAGATCACCGAGGACGGCGTCGCGATCGTCACGCATGACCGCAAGGTGTCCGACAAGAAGTGCATCGACACCGGTGCATCCATGCCGGGAGACCCGGACTTTCCGTACGTCGGAAAGTTCGTCAACACACTGACTCTCGCGCAGATCCGCACACTGAATTGCGGTGCGTTGCCGCTCGCGGACTACCCGGAGCAACGACGCGTGCCCGGTGCTCGCATGCCGACGCTCACCGAGGTGCTGGATCTGGTGAAGTCGGTCGACGCGCCGGACGTGAAGCTGAACGTCGAAACCAAGGTCGAGGCAGGCAGCCCTACCGAAACCGCTCCACGCGAGCAGTTCGTCGACACAGTGCTGGGGACGATCAGGGAAGCAGACATGCTGGACCGGATCACTGTGCAGAGCTTCGACTGGGGCGCGCTGAAACTGGTCCGAGACGCCGCGCCCGAGGTGCCGGTGGTTGCGCTGACCAACGGTGACTTCTTGCAGGTGGGCCAGGAGGGCTCGTCACCCTGGCTCGGCGGAATCGACATCGACGATTTCGGCGGGGACGCGATTGCCGCGATCGACTCGTTCGGAGCGTCCGCCTACTCGCCGGTGCAGGGAAACCCGCAGAGCGGCAAGGTCGGTGACCCAGACTTCGAGCTCTTCGTCACCCAGGCAATGGTCGATTCAGCCCACGTCCGCGGAATCCGGGTGATCCCGTGGACAGTCGACGACCCCGACACGATGCGTGCCTTGATGGACCTGGGCGTCGACGGTCTGATCACCGACTATCCCGACCGCGTACGCACTGTCATGAGCGAGCGCGGACTTCCGCTGCCCGAACCCGCGCGGTAACGGCGCGGCTGGAGGATCAGAGTGGGTAGCCGACTCCGGTCAACTTCTCGCTGACGTCCCACAGCTTTGCCGCGAGTGCGGGATCCTGCGCCATGCGAGTCATCGACGCCGGGCCCGGCTTGCCGCGTGACTCGAACAGCGATGTGGGGCCGCTGTAGGTGCCGCCGCCTGCGACGTCGACGGCATAGATCGTGGGAAGTGCTCCGGCACGGGCGGATTGCGAGATGAACTTCAGTCCGATGGGTGCCAGTGCCGCCAGGATCTTGTTGCTGCCCAAGCCGTCCGGGCTCGAGTACAGCTCGGTCGAGGAGATGCCGGGGTGCGCAGCATTGCTGGTCACCTTGGATCCGGCCTTGTCGATCCGACGCTGCAATTCCAGCGCGAACAAGATGTTCGCGAGCTTGGAGTTCGCGTACCCACGCTGAGCGCTGTAGCCCCGCTCGAGCTGGAGATTGTCGAAGTCGATCTTGGGGCGCTGACGGTGCGCGACGGACGCGATGGTGGTGATCTTCGCGTAGTCGGCGAGCTTGGGAAACAGTAGGCCGGTCAGGGCGAAGTGGCCGAGGTGATTGGTGCCGAGCTGAAGCTCGAATCCGTCCTCGGTCTCGGTCCGCGAGGCCGGCATCATGACGCCTGCATTGTTGATCAGTACGTCGATCGACTCGGGAGCCGACGCGGCATATTCCCTCACCGAGGCCAGGTCGGCGAGATTCAGGGTCGCCGTGTCGACGGTTCCGTTCGGTGCCTCCGCTCGGATCTTCGCGGCTGCGGACTCGGCTTTTTCCTGGTTACGGCAGGCGAGCGTCACGTGGTCGCCACGGTTCGCGAACTCCAAGGCGGTGAAATAGCCGATACCGGTGTTCGCTCCGGTGATGACAACGCGTCTCTGCTTGGTTTCAGGCACGGCGCCAGGCTACCGGTCTGCTTTAGGATGCGCCCGTGAGCACAGCAGAAACCGATGAACATCCGGCCTTTCCGAAGGGGACCGGAAATCCTGCGTCTCGGGCGTTCCGCGCGGCGGGCTACCTGTGCCTGGACGACCTCGCAGGTGTGTCGGCGGCCGAGTTGAGAAAACTGCACGGTGTAGGTCCGAAGGCGCTCACGGTCGTCCAAGCAGCATTGGAGCAGACCGGTAGATCACTCGGCTGATGGTCAGGCCCAGTGACTCGGACGGGTCAGGGATTCGGGTAGCCGTGTTGCTCGGTCACCCCGTGCGGCGTTGATCTGGAACTGCGTGGCATAGATGCTGCCGCGCAGGTCTGCGCCTCTGAGGTCGGCACCGCGAAGATCCGCACCGATCACGTCCGCCAGTCGCAGGTCGGCCCCGCGCAGGTCGGCTCCGATGAGGTAGGTGCCGCGCAAGCTTGCGCCGCGCAGATCGGCACCGGCGAGCTTCGCGCCGATCATGTCGCGTCCGCGGTAGTTCGTCTTCTTGCCCACGACCTCGGCGCGCACCTGGTCGCCGGCATCGAGCAGCACGTCGTTGATTCGCGAGCGCAGGACGGAGATGTCGACCGACATCAGGATCTCGGGAGTCGCCGACGTGAGCGCATCCAGCTCGTCGTACTCGCTGCTCAGCCGGGTGTGCAGGCTTTCGGTCGACGTCCGGCCACGCGCATCCGCCAGATACCAGAGCAGCTCGTGCAGATCACGCATCACCGGAAAGACCGCGAACATCTCCGACGCGTTCGACGGCTGCTGCCGCCAGTCACGTCCCTCGAACGTGGACTGCGACACCTTCTGGCCCGCACCGAAGCAGTCGTACACCGTGCACCCGGGGAAACCCTTCTCCCGGAGCGACGAGTGAATGCCGCACCGCGAGTCCTCCAGGAGGTTGCGGCACGGCTCCCCTGCGGCCTTGTCCATTGCGAAATCCGATGACTTCGCGAAGGGCAGAGCGACGCAACAGAGCCCGAAACAACTGCCGCAATCGGCCAGCAAGTTCTCGCTCGGGGCAGCCATGGTTCCACTGTGTCCCTCGGCGTGTGTCAGCGTCAAACGAGATTCACTCGGGTAGATCGAGTAATGCGACGAGCTTCTTCGGTGCCCGGTTGCAATAACTCTCGGTGATCAGCTCGCCGAGTTCCACGCGGTCCACGGAACCGTCGAGTTTCATGCCGATGATCTCGGGTCCCCAACCCGGAGCGAAGAAGCCGTCCCGCTTCGACAATGCGTCGAGTTCGATTCCGCGAGAACGGAAGATGAGGACATGGGCTGGGCCGTCGGTGCCTGCGGCCTTCGCGAATGCCGGCGGAGTACCGTCGCGAATCTCGAGCAGGTGGGCAAACGTGCGACCGCGTATCCGCCAGCGCTCACCGACCCAGGCCTGCTCCTCGTACGTCTCGGGCAGCGCCAAGCACATTCGACGGACTGTGGCATCCCAGCTCATCGCCCTCTCCTTTACTGCGACATACCGGGCTACAGTATTTCAGCGGGGTAGCTGGACGCACAGCAATCCAGGAGGTCGAGCGCGTTGGAACCAGGGTTCGACGACGTGGTGTCCGCGCTGCGCGCTGCCGGGTGTGTGTTCGCCGAGGAGGAAGCACGCATCCTCGTCGAGTCCGCCTCGAACCCGGCAGAGCTCGCCCACCTGCTGGGGCGACGCGTCGCCGGTGAACCGCTCGAGCACGTCGTCGGGTGGGTGTGGTTCTGTGGTCGACGCATCGCCGTCGAACCGGGTGTGTTCGTTCCCCGCCGCCGCACCGAATTCCTCGTGGAATGCGCTGCAGCACTGCATCCTTCGACGCTCCTCGACCTGTGTTGTGGTTCCGGTGCGATCGGCCTGTCGGTTCCGGGTGTCACCGAGTTGCATGCGGCCGATGTCGACGCCGCTGCGGTGGAGTGCGCCGAACGCAACCTGGAGGCCGTCGGAGGAACGGTGCACCGCGGCGACCTGTTCGACGCGCTGCCGCCGGAGCTGCACGGCAGATTCGACGCGATAGTCGTCAACGCCCCGTACGTCCCCACGGGCGAGATCGAGCTGATGCCGAGAGAGGCGCGACTTCACGAGCCGCACATCGCACTCGACGGCGGCGAGGACGGTGCTCGTCTCCATCGGCGGGTTGCGGCGCACGCCCACGAGTGGCTGGCTCCGCACGGCAGTCTGCTCATCGAAACCAGTGCCCTGCTGGCGAATTCGACGTTCGAGGCCATCCACGAGGCCGGGTTCACGGCCGGTATCAGCGAATCCGAGATGTTCGACGCCGTTGTGGTGATCGGTTCGACAAGCGAGTAGTGGTCCACATCGTGTTTCGATAGTGGGTCTTGGTGGCATGCGTCGATCATGACTACTTTGCTGTTCGCGGTAACCGCTGCCGACCACTGGACATTGAACGACGGAAGCAAGCACCCCACCGGGTACTGGGCCGAAGAGCTCGTCGAATCCCACCGCACGTTCGTCGACGCAGGATGGGACGTCACGGTGGCCACGCCGGGCGGCAAGGCGCCGGTCGTCGACGAGGGCAGCCTGGCGGTCGACGCCAACGGCGGTGACGAGCAGAAGGTGGCGGATCAGAAGAGCTACCTCGCGTCCATCGAGTCCATTCTGTCCTCCCCCGCAGTTCTGGAGGAGCAGAAGGCGTCGGACTTCGATGTCGTGTTCGTTCCCGGCGGTCACGGACCGATGGAGGATCTCGCCGTGTCCGAGAGCTTCGGCGCGCTGGTGGTCGACTTCCTCGACGCCGACAAGGTGGTGTCCGCGGTGTGCCACGCGCCGGCGGCCCTGCTTCCTGCCGTGCGTTCCGATGGATCCTGGGCGTTCGACGGGTACGAGCTCACCGGCTTCACCGACGAGGAGGAGACCCAGGCCGGGCTCGCAGACAAGGCCCCGTGGCTCCTGGAAACCCGGTTGCGTGAGAACGGTGCGAAGTTCGAGAACGCCGACGCATGGTCGCCGCATGTGGTCGTCGACCGGAACCTCTACACCGGCCAGAACCCGGCCTCGACGCGTCCGCTCGCGGAGAAGCTGGTCAGCGCGCTGAAGTAGTCGCCCTGATGTGAAGACGGTGGCGGCCGGTGTTCTGCCCACGGAGAACACCGGCCAGCAGCGGGAACATCACTACTGCTTTCGAAGTTGAGTCCCGATAGCTCAATCTTTGGAGGAGAAGTGACCGAAACCGTTCGTGTCCCCGTACTGTTCCTGACCGACCCGATAGTCCTGCCCGGAATGGTGGTGCCCGTCGAACTCGACGAGGCCGCGCGCGCCGCCGTCGATGCGGCGAAGGCGAGCAATGACGGCACGCTGCTCGTCGCACCCCGTCTGGAAGACCGCTATGCCGCGTACGGAGTCCTCGCGACGATCGTGCAGATGGGCCGCCTGGCCGACGGGCGACCGGCCGCCGTCATCAAGGCCACGCGCCGCGCGCACATCGGCCACGGAGTCAGCGGTCCCGGTGCCTCCCTGTGGGTCGAGGCCGAGACCGTCGCAGACGTGGCCGCGAGTGATGACCTCAAAGCCCTTGCGGCCGAGTACAAACAGCTCGTCGTGGCGATGCTGCAACGCCGAGACGCCTGGCAGGTGATCGACTCGGTCAACAAGCTCACGGATCCGAGTGCCATCGCCGACACGGCCGGTTACGCGTCCTACCTCACCGACGTGCAGAAGCGTGACCTTCTCGAAACCCCGGATGTGGCAACGCGTCTGGATTCGCTGATCGAGTGGACCAAGGCCCATCTCGCCGAGGTCGAGGTGAACGACAAGATCTCCGGCGACGTACGCGAGGGGATGGAGAAGACCCAGAAGGAATTCCTGCTCCGGCAGCAGCTGGCCGCCATTCGCAAGGAACTCGGCGAGGACGAGCCCGACGGTGCCGACGACTATCGTGGCCGCGTCGAGGCCGCCGACCTGCCCGAGAAGGTGCGCGAACAGGCGCTCCGCGAGGTCGGCAAGCTGGAGCGCGCCAGTGATCAGAGTCCGGAATCGGGCTGGATCCGTACCTGGCTCGACACCGTGCTCGACCTACCGTGGAACAACACCACGACCGACAACACCGACATCGATTCTGCGCGTGCCGTCCTCGACGCGGATCATCACGGACTCGACGATGTGAAGGATCGGATCGTGGAGTACCTGGCGGTCCGTGCGCGACGCTCCGAACGTGGCCTGCAGTCCGTCGGTGGGCGCGGATCCGGTGCCGTCATGGTGCTCGCGGGCCCACCCGGGGTAGGCAAGACCTCGCTCGGCGAGTCCGTCGCACGTGCGCTCGGCCGTACCTTCGTGCGCGTCGCTCTCGGTGGAGTTCGAGACGAGGCCGAGATCCGTGGGCACCGTCGCACCTACGTCGGCGCACTGCCGGGCCGAATCGTGCGGGCCATCGGTGAGGCGGGATCGATGAATCCCGTTGTGCTGCTGGACGAGATCGACAAGGTCGGTTCGGACTACCGCGGCGACCCGAGTGCCGCACTGCTCGAGGTGCTGGACCCGGCGCAGAACCACACGTTCCGTGATCACTACCTCGATCTGGATCTCGACCTGTCCGACGTGGTGTTCCTCGCCACGGCCAATGTGATCGATCAGATTCCCGGCCCGTTGCTCGATCGCATGGAACTGGTGACCATCGACGGATACACCGAGGACGACAAGGTCGTCATTGCGCGGAACTACCTGCTTCCCCGTCAGATGGACAGGGCTGCAGTCACGTCCGAGGAGGTCACGGTGACCGACGCCGCACTGCGCAAGATCGCTGCCGACTACACCCGCGAGCCCGGGGTGCGGCAGCTGGAGCGGTTGTTGGCAAAGGCCCTACGTAAGGTGGCGACGAAACTCGCGGGTACCGCCGACGTTCTGCAGATCGACGAGCCGGATCTGGTGACCTACCTCGGTCGTCCACGCTTCACGCCCGAGGCGCACGAGCGAACGGAAGTGCCAGGTGTGGCAACGGGTCTGGCGGTCACCGGACTCGGCGGCGATGTGCTGTTCATCGAGGCGGCCTCGACCGACGGCGATCCCGGATTGAAGCTCACCGGTCAGTTGGGCGATGTGATGAAGGAATCCGCGCAGATCGCGCTGTCCTATGTGCGTTCGCACGCAGCACAATTCGGCGTCACGCCCGAATCGCTCGATCGCAGCATTCACGTGCACGTTCCGGCGGGCGCGGTGCCGAAGGACGGCCCGTCGGCAGGGGTGACCATGGTGACGGCATTGGTGTCGATGGCCACCGGACGGCCGGTGCGATCGGATGTCGGCATGACCGGTGAGGTCACGTTGAACGGTCGAGTGCTGCCGATCGGCGGGGTGAAGCAGAAGTTGCTCGCTGCGCAACGAGCGGGGCTGAAGACGGTGTTCATTCCGGCTCGCAACGAACCGGATCTGGACGACGTGCCCGCAGAAGTGCTGGAAGCGTTGGACGTCCGTCCGATGACCGATGTCGCCGACATCCTGGCGCTCGCGCTGGAACCGGTGGCAGCGTCCGCGGCGGCTTGATCGTGGCGACGGGAGCCGCGCTTGACCTCGAGCTATGTCGAGGTTCTACCGTGATGACATGAGATCGACGACATGAGGGTGATGACATGAGGGTGCTGGCATGAGTATGGAGATGACCGCCTGGAACCAGATGTATCGGTCGATGAACAGGCCCGATACCCAGTCGTCGTTCTCGAAGGAGACAGCCCGCAGGATCCTGACGTTCGCGGCACCGCATCGTCGCGCTCTCGGCGGGTTCCTGGTGCTGAGCGTGGCCTCCGCTGTTCTCGCGGTGGCCACGCCGGTACTGGCAGGCCGGGTGGTGAACGCCATCGTCGACGGGCGCGAGCTGCGCGTGGTGGTGCTGCTGGCAATCGCCATCGCGGCGATCGCTCTGGTGGACGCCGTGGTCGGTCTGATCAATCGGTGGCTCTCGGCGAACATCGGCGAAAGCTTGATCCTGGATCTGCGGACCGCGGTGTTCGACCACGTCCAGCGCATGCCGATCGCCTTCTTCACGCGAACGCGTACCGGTGCGCTGGTGAGCCGGCTCAACAACGACGTGATCGGAGCGCAGCGTGCATTCAGCACCACGCTGTCCGGGGTCGTCAGCAACCTGGTGACGTTGGCGCTGACGTTGGTGGTCATGATCGGAATTTCCTGGCAGATCACGCTTCTCGCACTGATTCTGCTGCCGGTGTTCGTGCTTCCCGCGCGACGAATGGGTCGACGCCTCGCTCGGCTGCAGCGTGAAGCGGCAGCGCACAATTCGGCGATGAGCACGCAGATGACCGAGCGATTCTCGGCTCCTGGAGCGACGCTGGTGAAGCTGTTCGGTCATCCCGAGCAGGAATCGGTCGAGTTCGCGGTACGCGCCCGGCGCGTGCGCGACATCGGCGTTCGCAGTGCCATGGTGCAAACGGTGTTCGTGACGGCACTGACGCTGGTCTCGGCGCTGGCTCTGGCCGTGGTGTACGGCTTGGGCGGCTTCTATGCCCTCCGGGGGTCACTCGACCCGGGTTCGGTTGTGGCACTGTCACTTCTGCTTGCGCGGCTCTACTCTCCCCTGACCGCGCTGGCGAGCGCGCGCGTCGAAGTGATGAGCGCACTGGTGAGTTTCGAGCGGGTCTTCGAGGTGCTCGATCTCGTTCCGCTCATCACCGACAAGCCCGATGCGAAGACCCTGCCGGCGGGGCCGGTGGCCGTCGAACTCGACGATGTCCGGTTCGCGTACCCCTCGGCGGACAAGGTTTCGCTCGCCTCGCTGGAAGAGGTGGCGACCTTGGATTCGCGCGGCGGAGAACAGGTTCTGCACGGTGTGTCGTTCCGCGCCGAGCCGGGCCAGATGGTGGCGTTGGTCGGGACCTCCGGTGCCGGCAAGTCCACGATTGCCCAGATGATTGCCCGCCTGTACGACGTCGACGGCGGCGCTGTCCGCCTCGGCGGTATCGACGTGCGAGATCTGACGGCCGAATCAGTCCGCGGCACAGTCGGTATGGTGACCCAGGACGGTCACCTGTTCCACGAGAGCATCCGGTCCAACCTGTTGTTGCCCAGGCCCGATGCCACCGACGACGAAGTGTGGGATGCCCTGTCGAGGGCGCGGCTCGCTGATCTCGTACGCTCCTTGCCCGACGGCCTGGACACGGTCGTCGGTGAGCGTGGATACCGGCTCTCCGGTGGTGAGCGTCAGCGCCTGACGATCGCGCGGTTGCTGATCGCGCAGCCACGGGTCGTCATTCTCGACGAGGCCACGGCGTCACTGGATTCCACGTCCGAGGCCGCGGTGCAGGCGGCGCTGGCCGAGGCGTTGGAAGGGAAGACCTCGGTGGTGATCGCGCACCGACTGTCGACCATCAGGGCAGCCGACGTGATCCTGGTGATCGAGGACGGACGAATCGCCGAGCGAGGCACGCACGACGAGCTCCTCGCGGCGGGAGGCCGCTACGAGGAGCTGCATCGGACGCAGTTCGCTCAGTCGGGCAGGTCGGACCAGGCATTTCAGGGCGCCGGCACCACTGTGGACGGGTCGTCGTCGGTTGCCGCGGCGAGCATCGGGGTGAATCCGTCGATTGCGTAGTCCAGCGACAGCGGGCTCGAATAGCCAAGAGCCGAGGGCAGATCCGTGCTGAACGAGCCGATGTAGACCGTTCGATCCTGCTTCACGACGTCGAGGGCCGCGATCAGTGGGTTCGCCTGGAGTTGCTCGCGGCTCTGGCCGGCGATGACGAGTACGTCGGTATCGAGACGCCCGAGGTTCTCGGGACTTATCGTCTCGGATGCGTCGGGAATCTCGAAGCCGAGGTCGGTGAAGAACAGCGCCCGGATGTCGTCTTTGCCGAGCAGTAGGTAGCTGCCGTCGTCCATGACGAACGCGAGAGACAGTGACTTGCCGGTGAACTGGGGGTTCTCGGCCTCGGTGGTGGCGAACTTCTGCTCGAGCGTGGCCGTCTGGTCCTGGGCTTCCTGACTCTTGCCGAGGGCTTTGCCGACGACCGCGAACTCCTCTTGCCAGGTTGCCGCGGGCACGTTGTCGTAGCCGCCGATGTCGGCGATCGTCGGAGCCATTCCCGAAAGTTGGTCGTACTGACCCTGATCGATGAAGGAGTACGGCCCGAGGATCAGATCGGGTGCCTGCGCGGCGATCTGTTCGAGGTTGAGGTCGGTGCTGCCGACCTCGGGAATCTCGGTGCCGCCCAGTGCCTCCTGGGCCCACGGGCGCTGGCGGTAGTCGTAGCTCAGGTTGCCGCGCGTCGCCACAGGCTTGACTCCGAGAGCGAGCGTGAAGTCCTGCTCGTTGAACCCGATCGTCACTACGCGGGTGGGCTCGGCGTCGACGACCGTCTCACCGAAATGGTGCTCGATGGTGACGGGAAAGCCCGCCTCGCTTCCGGAGTCACCGGATGTGGCGGTTGTGTTGTCGGACGAACAGCCGACCGCCAGTGCCAGAACTGAGGCACCGGCGGCGACGAGCTGTACAGACTTCTTCATGTGATCTCCTCGCGCGGTAACTGAGCGAGGTTAGCCTAACCGACCTATCAAGGCTTCGATCACGTGCCATAGGTCGGTGGTGCGATCAGCAGTTGGTCGTGGCCGGCACACCCGCGAATCGCTGGTCGATCCATTCGAGGGCTTGCGGCAGGCCCAGTACTGCAGCGGTCAGGTGATCGTTGCTGGGCACCTTGACCTCGGTCACCAGCACCCCGGCGCGGCAGTATCGGGCGATCGTGTTGTCGATTGCGCTGACCGGGATCAACGCGTCGGTGGGGCTGTGCCACTCGAAATACGGGGCCTTCGGCACTCCGGGATACAACTCGACGCTGTTCTCGTTGACGGCGGCGATCATCTCCGGGCTGTTCATCAGGTCCAGCGTGCCGGCGACCTCCATGGCACTCTTGCCTGCGCCCGCGGCGATGATGTCGTTGGTGCACCCGTTCTGGATCTTGCTCTCGATCTCCTTACCCACCGGGTTGAGCTGAGAGCTGATCGGGATGCGGGTGGGGTACTCGCGTTCGATACCGAGCGCGGCCGCAAACGCGAGGCCGAACATGGGGTGCGGGGCGAAACCGAGATCGCGGGCCATGCGCTCGAGGTTCATCGGAGCGCCACCGTTCGCGCTGCCGACGATGTTCAGCTCGGGTGCGTAATCGTTCTGCAACGCCGCCGCCCATGCCGTGGCCATGCCGCCGCCGGAGTAGCCGGCCAACGCAACCGGGCTCTGCTGAACCTGGATGGGCTCGAAGCGCTGAGTGGCGCGAATGCTGTCGAGCACGATCTGCCCGCCGAGCTTGGCGGCACCGTAGGCGCTTCTCGGTCCGAGGTGATCGGCGATGACGACAGTCCAGCCGCGCTGCAGGACAGCGTTCAGTGCCGGTGCCTCGCGAATCGCCAAATTGGGGTCATTGGACCAGAGTGCTTGTGAAGGTGCACATTCGAGACCGAGTGCATTGATGATGTGTTGGTAAGAAAGCAATGGGCCGTTGGGCGCTTTGTTATGCGGAACCATAATCGTATTGATTGCAGCAATGGGATCACCCGCCGAGTCGGTCGAGCGGAACTTCAGCTGCCACACGTCGATATCGAAGAATCCGGGCGGCGGGGGCATGGGTCGGCTGGAGATCACATCGCCCGGTTGGAGGGCGTCCAGATCCGCAGGCGGCGCACCGAACCCGTCCGCGATGGGGGTCGGCATCAGTGGCTCCGCCGCCGCCTGACCTGCGCCGACGACCGACGAACACAGCAGTGCTACCGCCGTCATTCCGGCAGCGCCTGCCAATTTGAGAACCCGCATGTGTTAAACCCCTCCGTGCCTGAATCGAAACGACGCGCGTTCCGATGATCCGGCAAGCCCCCGTAGAGCCGGCCCGCAAATCGGTATAGCTGTCAGAGCGTGACTCGTTACGCTCCCCCCGGAAACGATAGGACGAACGGTACGCACTCGGACATTCTATGGCAACAGAAGAACGGTCTCCGTGCCGGTTTCTCTCGAAAGTGCCGAACGTCGTGTCGGGCGTGACGGTATCGCTATTCGGGAGCGACGTCCTCGGGTGCCTTGTCGGGGCGCAGACCGCGCCAACTCGGATGCCGTAGATGACCCGATTCGGTCGATTCGTAGAACCGGACCTCGCCGACGAGAGTCGGTTCCACCCACACCGCACCGTTCCTGTCGGCGGTGGGCAGCGCCGAAGAGAAGGGACTGTCCGACGTCTCGAGAGGCGTGAGAAGGGCGGCGAGAGTGTCGAGTGCGCGATCGTCGAACCCGGTCCCGACGCGACCCACGTAGCGGAGGCCGTGGCCGTCGGGGATCCCCATCAACAACGAGCCGAACCCGCCCGCGCGACGACCCTGGCCCCGACGCCACCCACCGATCACGACTTCCTGCGTCCGCCAGTTCTTGTGTTTGATCCACGTGTGGGCGCGCTTGCCGGGTTGGTAGACGGAGTCGGTTCGCTTGGCGACGACGCCCTCCCACCCACGTTCTCGGCTTTCGGCGACGGCATCCGCGGCGGAGCCGGTCAGTTGCGGAGGCACCAGCACCGAGTCGAGTCCGGTGGTGAGAAGCTCGAGCAGCCGTCGTCGATCGGAGTACTTCTTACGCAGCAGTGAGGTGCCGTCGAGGTAGAGCAGATCGAAGGCGATGAAACGGATGTCGTCACGGTTCGCGTTCTGCAGCATCTCGAAGCTGCTGATGCCGTTGTCGTCGAACACGACGACCTCTCCGTCGACGACGGCATCGTGGTCGGAAAGGTCGTCCGCCAGAGATTGGAGCGCACCGAACTTCTCGGTGTAGTCGTTGCCGCTGCGGGTGCGGAGCGTCATGGAACCGTGTGTGAGTTCTGCGACGATGCGGAACCCGTCCCACTTGCCCTCGAACGACCACTCGTCGTCGCCGAGACCCAGAATGTCGCCGGCGGTGGCGAGCATCGGCGAGATGTTCTTGGGTGGGGGATTCTCGGTTGTCGCGCCCTCGTTCGTTGCGCTGGGTGCGTCCTTCATCAGATGCATCAGCCACTGGTTGCCCTTGGTGCGAATCAGGGCGAACCTGCCGCGGGCCTTCGAACCGTTCAGGACGACGATGACTTCGTCGTCGCGCCATTTCTCGAGCTCGTAGGTTCCGCTGTCCCAGATCGATACGTCGCCACCGCCGTACTCGCCCTTCGGTATCCGACCGGAGAACGTCGCGTACTCGAGTGGGTGGTCCTCGGTGTGTACCGCCAGCCGGTTCTGCTTGGGATCGTCCGGGATGTTCTTGGGGACGGCCCACGAGACCAGGACGCCGTCGTGTTCGAGTCGGAAGTCGTAATGCAGGCGTCGGGCATGATGCTCTTGGATGACGAAGGTGTCGTTGTTGCCCTGCGGCTCGGCGGTCTCGGGCACCGGCTCGGGAGTTCGGTCGGCGCTCCGCATGCTGCGATACTCGTCGAGTTTGTCTGTGGTGGTGCCGCTTTGGGGTTGGTTCTCGTCCGAGTTCATGGCGGGATCCAGGTCGGCGAGTAGATCGCCGACATCGGTGAGGCGCTCGAGCACTTCCTCGAACCGAAGCTGTTGCAGGCCAGGCGCTTCCAGCTCGTCCCAGGTGCGAGGTGCCGCGACGGTGGGGAGTGCTCGCCCGCGGAGTGAGTACGGTGCGACCGTCGTCTTCTTGCCGTTGTTCTGGCTCCAGTCGACGAACACTCTCCCGGTGCGCTTCGCCTTTGCCATGGTGGCGGTCACCCGATCCGGCGAGCGCTCTTCGAGCAGCGTGGCAACACGTTTGGCGACGGTGGACGCGCCCGACGTCGACAGTGGCTTCTCGAGCGGAACGTACAGGTGAATTCCCTTGCTGCCGCTGGTGACCGGATATGCCGTCATGCCGATATCGCCGATCAGATCTCTTATCTCGCAGGCTACTTCGGCGCATCGGGCGAGGTCGACGTCATCACCGGGATCGAGATCGAAGACCATGCGGGTGGCGGGGCCGGGCTCGGTGCCGTCGAATCGCCACTGCGGCACATGGGCCTCGATGGCTGCCTGTTGGCCGAGCCACGCCAGATCGGCTGCGGTGGAGAACAGTGGGTAGGTGACCACACGATCCGAATGTTGCATCGACCGGCGATCGAGCCAGTCGGGTGCCGATGCTGCGAGGTTCTTCTCGAAGAACGAGGACTGGTCGACGCCGTTCGGCCAACGTTTGCGGGTCACGGCGCGGCCGACGAGGTGCGGCAGCATCGCATGCGCGGCGGCAACGTAGTACTCGATGATGTTGCCCTTGGTGGTGCCGGTGTCGGGGAACAGCACTTTGTCGAGGTTGGTGACGGAGACCTTCCGTCCTTCGATCTCGAGCGTGGCCATCGTCTCAGGTTAGTGGCCGACGTCAGAACCTGCGGGCAAGTTGTGACAGGCTCGATCCCATGGCGACGATCAGTGTCTCGGTACAGATGCCCGAGAATCCGCAGGGCGCGTGGGACAAGGCTTCCGCGCTCGACCGCTTCGACGAGTGGATGACCATCCATGGTGGGTGGTGCAGCCCACCACCGAAGAAGGTCGGCAAGGGCACCGAAGTGGAGTCGCTGGTGAAGGTGAAGGGCTTCAAGAACACGATCAACTGGACCTTCACCCAATACGACGAGCCCAAGCTGATCGAGATGTCCGGACGCGGCAAGGGCGGGGTGCGAATCTCGCTGACCGTCCATGTGCGTGAGGCCGAGGGCGGATCGGAGCTGACGCTCGACGCGAAATTCGGCGGGGGTGTGCTGTTCGGTCCAGTGGGATCGGTGGTGGCGCGCGCTCTGGACACCGATGTCAAGAAATCCGTTGCGAACCTGGCGGCGTTGAAGTGACCGATCCTTGCTGAAGTAGCTGCACGACAACCTCTTCCGGCCCCGCACCGTGTTCTCGGTGCGGGGCTGGTTCCGTGTGTGGGTGGTTATGTGATGTGGGGGCCGGCTCGGGCGTGGGATTGTCTGGGTTGTCGGTAGGGGTCGACGGTGGCTGGTGGGATGAACCAGGGGTGGTTGTCTGCGGCGATGAAGACCTCCCAATCACTGTGGTGGATGAGGCGGTGGTGGAATCCGCACAGTAGGACCAGGTTGTTCATGTCGGTGGGTCCGCCGTCGGTCCAGTGCCAGATGTGGTGGCCTTCGGTCCAGGCTGCGGGTTTTCCGCAGCCGGGGAACGCGCACCCGTGATCACGGGCGGTCAACGCGCGTTTCTGTTTGGCGGTGACGGTGCGTGCGGTGCGGGCGAGGTTGATCGGTGAGCCGTTCTCGTCCATGACGATCGCGGTGAGGATGCAGTCGCAGGCGAGCTGCCTGGACGTCTCGCGGGTGAGCGGTCCCATCCAGGGCAGCCACCCGACGGTGGTGCCATCACCGAACAGATCGCGATATGCGCCACGATCGGAGGCCGGTCCACTGTCACAACCATCAGCATCACCGTCGCGGGTGCTGCTGCTCGCGCTATCGGATCTGGTTGCCGTACCTGTGTTTTCGTCACTACCACTGCCGCTGCCACTTTCACGGTCACCGGAGCCTGCGCCTGCTGCAGTGCCGCGGAGGTTTGTGAGGTCGCGGAGGGTGATGTGCAGGTTGACGTGCGGCTTCTCCCCGCCTTCGGTGGGTCGGTTGCTCGACGCGAGGTAGCGGTCGGGGATGTGTCCGAACGCCTCGGCGCGGCGTAGAGCGGGGCTGCGTTCGTCTGGGGTGCCGTCGGCGGCGGGGCGGGGTTCGGTCAGGGGTGAGAGTGCGGTGAGCAGCTTCTCACCGGTGACAGCATCGAAGTCACCTTTCAACGCCAGCCGCCCGTTCAGGGTTTTCGAGGCGAACAGTTCGTTGCGGTCGGTGTCTTCGGGTGGTGGTTTGTTGCCACCGTAGGTGTCTTTCAGTTTGGTGATCGCTTCGCGGATGCGGTCGGTACGTGCGCCGGGTCCGGTGGCGGCGGTGATCATCGCCTTCCGAGCGATATCGCTACCCTCTTGCGGAAGGTTCTTCGGTGGTGTTTCGGCGAAGTCGAGGATCAGAGCGGCATGGTCGACGGACATCACGCCGGTGTTCACGGCGTCGGCGATATCGGGGAAGTTCTTCAGTCCGCGGGCGAGGGCGACGATCTTGGTGGCTTTGCCGGGGGTGAGCAGGGTGGTGGAGGTCAGCCAGCCTGCGGGTCCGGGGAATCCGAGTTTCTCGCGGGCCACGCGGGTGTCGATTTCGGCGACGAGGGCGATACGCCGGGCTTCCATCAACTGGATTCGGTGGGAGACATCAGCAGCGTCGGCGAGGAGTTCTGCCTCGCTCAGTTGCCAGATGTCTACGGTCATGGGGGTAAGTGTATCGAACGTGCGTTCGACTGACAATGATAGTCGAATCGAAAACTATTGCCCTACATAAGAATTCAGGAATGCAAATCTGTCGGTGGGGTGTGCTAACAGCCACGTCGAGAGTCGGAGATCTTCACACTTCCTCGGGATCCCAGCTGACCGGACCGCGCAGACGTACCGTCGCATCGCTGTAGGGATCGAAATTCGACCTCGAAGTCGGCGTACTCGGAGGCCGTACCGAACCGGGCTTCGAGGTCTGTGGACCGTTCGTGGTCTTCACGCGCGTCAACTCGCGTCGCATCGTCTCGGGCCAGATCTCGAAGAGATAGTCCTCGACCGGTTCGCTCACATCCGAATCCCAATGGGTACCTCTACCTATCGAACTCACGCGGACTCCCAGAAAGCCGCTCACGGGCGGCGAGACCGTAGTCGCGTCCGAACCTACGTACCCCAGCGCGGAGACGAAAGTTAGCGTCGCGTCCACGGCGATCGAGACCTCGGCCGCGTCCTCCCACGACCCGTCGATTTCGACTGTCGGTGCTTGCGCCAGGACGTCGACGGCAACGCGAACGGGCCCCGATGCAATTCCCGTGTGGACGTGAATGCAGTTGTCGGAGGCGTCGATGAGCTCGCCGAGGGCACCCGGGGGCACCGGCTCACTGTGCACTGCTACAAGCGAGAACAGGTGGTAATCGACATCGACGGTCGTCCAGGTGGTCATGGCCGATTCTGGCCACAGACCCCTACCGCTGTCGAGTCTTTCGCAACCACCACAGTCCCGCGATGGGGAGCACCACCGGGATGAAGACGTATCCGGATCCGAAGTGCGACCACACCGTCGGCTCCGGGAAGTCCTGGGGCTGGATGTAGCTGAGGGTGCCGATGCCGATGACTCCGACGAGTTCGATGATGCAGGACACCGTCACCACGCGTCGGGATGCTTCGGTTGCCCTCGCCAGTCCCACCGTCGCGATGATGTAGACCACCGCAGCGAAGGCCGACAGGAGGTACGCCACCGGTGCGTTGTCGAATCGGGTGGTGAGCTGCACTATCGAGCGCGATGTCGCGGCAACGGCGAACACCGCATAGACGGCGATGAGAAAGCGCCCGAAGCCGGTGCGCGTCGCTTGCTGGAGGTTGTCAGGCATATCCGGCCCAAATCTGGCTCAGGCGCAGCACCATGGCTGCGAGGGTGAGGACGGCGACGAGCAGCACCGCTGTGCCGCCGCGGGAACGGTCGCCCAGGGACCACCACGTTCCCAATGGAAGCAGGAACAGCAGTCCGACGAGATAAGAGCCGAACGTCAACCGGTGTATCTCGCGATCCGAGGTGAACATCATGACGAACCCGATCACGGCCTGAAGCGCGACGACGGCCTCGGTGGCTGCGATCGTCCAGAACAGTGCTCGGTCGGCCTTGTTCTTCAACAGAACGGGCCGGTTCGTGGCGAGCTTCACGAGCACCCAGATGCCCACTACCAGGGACAACGCGTACAACAAGCCGGTGACGGCGCCGATCATCGTGTTCCTCGTCCTGCTCGCAATGGATGGGTGGACCGGCCTTCACAGTAGCCGCGTAACACCACGTCAACACTGTGAGGCCCTCGAAACACGGCGTTGTTCCGAGCGTGACCAACCGGAAATGGATGGGGCTTGTACTTGTCCCATGGCCGAAGAGGATCTGCTCTTTCGCCGGACATGACCTCTCTTCCTCAGGTGGCCATCGGTGTCCACCGCATCTCGAGTAGTTGCCCACTGCATTCAGCCAGCTCTGCGAACCTCAGGAGACACCCGTGTCAGACCTCGACCAGTCCATCGCCGAGAACATCAAGAAGTCCCTCGAAGAGATCCCGCACCCGTCACTTCCCAAGGGCAGCAACATCTACGGCTCCACCAAGATCTTCCCCGACTACAAGGCCGAGAACGGCGAAAGCTACTTCACTCTGGTGCACGGCATCGCCCACGAGTCCTCGGTATCGTTCGTCGCGGTACTCCAGGCGACGCGCGCCCTGCGTAAGGGCTTCGAGTCGGCCATGTACTTCTACGGCCCCGGTGCCATCAATTGCCTTGCCACTCGCGGATTTCCGACCACCGGTGATTCCGGCTTCCCGGGCGAGCAGAACATCAACGATTCCCTCGCGACGTTCATCGCCGAGGGCGGCACGGTGTTCTGCTGCCGCTTCGGGCTGGCTCTGCACGGCGGTCGTGAAGAGGATCTCATCGAAGGTGTCATCCCTGCCCACCCCCTCGACGTGCAAGACGCGCTGATCCACTACGCGCGCAAGGGTGCCATCATCAACTCGACCTACATGGTCTAGGAGCGAACCATGTCGGTCAGTACGCGTGTAGATCTGGCGTTGCTCGGAATCCGAGGATCCACGCCGGTCTCGAGAACGGCAGGCGCCGGGCCGAGCGACGACGGGCATGTCACCATCGATGGCCTCGGCGCAGCCATCCCCCGCAATCCGCTCAGCCCGTACGTTCTCGAAGAGGGCCGAGTGTTGTTCGACGGCAATGACATCGGTCTCGATGTTCAGGCCGTCGACCGTCCGAAGTTCTACGATCTCGCCACCGCCGACGGGATCGCCTACGAAAAGATCGCCAAGCTCCACGGCTCCAGCGTTCTCGCTACAACCGTGGTGCAGACGTGCATCCGTTACGACGCCGACCAGCGGTGCCGCTTCTGCTTCATCGAGGCCTCGCTCGAGGCAGGCGACACCATCGCCGTCAAGACCCCGGCGCAACTGGCCGAGGTGGCAGAGGCGGCGGTACGGCTCGACGGCGTTACCCAAATGGTCATGACGACAGGTACTTCGGCCGCAAAGGATCGCGGTGCCCGTCATCTGGCCCGATGTGTACGCGCCATCAAGGCCGTGGTTCCTGATCTGCCAATTCAGGTGCAGTGCGAACCTCCGGGCGACCTGCAGACGATTCAGGACCTGTACGACGCCGGAGCCGAATCCATCGGCATTCACGTCGAATCTCTCGACGACGAGGTTCGACGCCGGTGGATGCCGGGCAAGGCGTCGGTATCGATGGACGAGTATCGCGCGGCCTGGAGAGAGGCAGTCCGGATCTTCGGACGCAACCAGGTCTCGACCTACATTCTGGTGGGCCTCGGTGAGGATCCGGAGGAATTGGTTTCCGGTGCTGCGGAACTCATCGAGATGGGCGTGTATCCCTTCGTCGTTCCGTTCCGTCCACTTGCCGGCACGTTGGCAGTCGATGTCGATCGTGCGACGGCCCCGGGCCGAGACGTACTCGAAAGCGTCACCCGACGCGTCGCCAAAGAGCTCCAGGCAGCAGCGATGCTCGGCTCCGATCAGAAGGCAGGCTGCGCGGCATGCGGTGCGTGCAGCGTCCTGCAGAATGCGGGAGGCTGAGATGTACGGGGTGGACGCGCAGGATCTAGCCGGATTGTCGGGTGCTGCAACCACTGTCGTGGAGCCCGAGTTCATGGTCCAACCGTGCGAGAACCCGGCGCAACTGAGCTCGTACCGGGCGCTACGCAGAGCGACGTTCGTTGCCGAACAGGGCTTGTTCTCCGGCACCGATCAGGACGATATCGACGACGACCGTCGCACTGTCGTTCTGGTCGCCACCGACCGGGAGGGTACCGTGCTCGGTGGAGTACGCCTTGCTCCCTGCACCGCAACGGATCTGGGATGGTGGGCCGGCAGTCGCCTGGTGGTGTCTGCTTCGGCGCGCACCTCCGGCGTCGGGCCGGCACTGGTTCGCGCAGCCTGTGCGCATGCCGAAAGCCGAGGTGTACTTCGGTTCGATGCGACGGTGCAGAAGCGCAACGAGAGACTGTTCACCGGTCTCGGGTGGATCAGACGCGGCGACGTCGAGGTGGCCGGTACTCCACATGTGGCGATGTACTGGCCCATCGACCGAATCGAACGGCTGGTGTCGTCGACCAAAGCGATGCTCGCCGGTGTGCTCGCACCCCTGAAGGCACAGCCGCTCGGGCTCGGGGCCAAAGGCTTTCGAGGCGACGACGGGGTGCCGGTACCGGGCAGCGACATGATCGCAGCTTGCGACGCAATCATTCCCTCGATGGTCGATCGTGACCCGGAGTGGGCCGGGTGGTGCGCTGCCCTGGTGAACTTGAACGACCTGTCTGCCATGGGAGCCCGAGCCGTCGGCATGCTCGATTCCGTCGGCGCACCCACACAGTCCCGACTGACTCGCATCATTCGCGGACTCGCCAATGCCTCTGCGGCATGGCAGGTCCCGGTACTCGGTGGCCATACCCAGGCCGGGGTGCCGTCCTCACTGTCGGTCACTGCGCTGGGGCGCACAGCCAACCCGGTGCGGGCCGGCGGCGGCAACGTCGGCGACCGGCTGACGCTCACCGCCGATATCGAAGGCGAATGGCGACGCGGATACTCCGGTCAGCAATGGGATTCGTCCTCGCGACGCAACACCGAGGAACTGACAGCAATGGCGTCGTTCGTTGCCCGAACCGCGCCCAAAGCAGCCAAGGACGTCTCGATGGCCGGCCTGGCAGGCACTACCGGGATGCTGGCCGAGGCAAGCGGAACCGGTGCCGTACTGGACATCTCCTCGATCCCGAAGCCCGACGCTGCGTCGATGGGCGAGTGGATCACGTGTTTTCCTGGGTTCGCGATGATCACCGCGGACCGTCCCGGTGCACCAGTTGCACCGTCCGGACCTGCACTGTCCGCAGTCTGCGGAGAGCTCACCGATATTCCGGGCGTCGCGCTGCGATGGCCCGACGGAATCACCACTCGCGCGGTCACGTCCACCGTGACCGGATTGGGAGAAGCATGAACGCCATCACCATCTCCGTTGCCGCAGCCGAATTCGGGCGCGACATGGAACAGAGCTACGCCACCATCGCCGCGTTGCTCGAGGAAGCGCGCAATCGCGGCAGCCAACTGCTCGTCCTGCCCGAAGCCTGCCTCGGCGGTTACCTGCCCAGTCTCGGCGGAGGAGACGAGACCGAGGAGTCTCGGCAGCGTCGCTTGAAGGCACTGCCTCCGGCTCTCGAACTCGACGGGCCCGAGATCAGGCGGGTCATCGACATGGCGGGCGATACCGTCGTCACCTTCGGCTTCTGCGAGAAGGACGGCGACACCCGCTACAACGCCGCAGTGACGGTCGACGGCAGCGGAATCCTCGGCTCGTACCGAAAGGTGCACCAGCCGCTCGGTGAAAACCTCTGCTACGACGCAGGAGACAGCTACTCCGCGTTCGATACTCCGGTCGGCCGAATGGGCATGCAGATCTGCTACGACAAGGGATTCCCCGAAGCCGCCCGCGAACTTGCCCTCGACGGTGCCGAGATCGTCGCCTCCATCTCCGCATGGCCGACGGCACGTACCGCGACCGTCGAGAACATGGAGGAGGACCGCTGGAAGCAGCGCTTCGACATCTACGACCGCGCTCGTGCGCTCGAGAACCAGATCATCTGGGTCGCGGCGAATCAGGCCGGCACCTTCGGATCCTTGAGATTCGTCTGCAGCGCCAAGATCGTCGGGCCCGGCGGAGAGATTCTGGCGGGCACCGGCGTCGAACCGGGACTGGCGACGGCCACCGTCGACGTCGATGCGTTGATCGGGGCGGCACGTGGCGGCGGTATGTACAACCTGCGTGATCGCCGGCCGTCGGTCTATCGGACCATAACCAAGGAGCCGGTCCATGCCTGAGATGTCGTTCGTCGTTCGTTGGCCCGATGGGCGCGAACAGTCCTGCTATTCACCGTCGCTGGTGATGCACGATTACCTGACGCCCGGTGCGGAGTACACGGTCCAGGACTTCGTCGAGCGCACGTCCGAGGCGCTGACGGTGGCGAGTGATCGAGTACTCGCGAAGTTCGGTATGCGGTGCACCTCGGCCGCCCAGCAGATGGAAGAGATCCACGGTGTCAGCGCTTCGTACCGGGCCGGTGCCGTTCGCGTACTGAGCATGTCGGGAGCTGAATTGCTATGACAGAGATCCACAGTGCGATAGAAAAACACTCCGTGATCGTCATCGGCGGCGGGCAGGCCGGCCTGTCCATCAGCTGGCATCTGACGCAGCGTGGCGTCGAACATGTCGTGTTGGAGCGCGACACGATCGCGCACGAGTGGAAGGACTCCCGCTGGGACAACTTCACCCTCGTGACGCCGAACTGGCAATGCGCACTCCCCGGGTACTCCTACGACGGTGACGATCCCGACGGATTCATGCAGCGCGACGAGGTCTACGCCTTCGTGCGTCGTTACGCCGAGAGCTTCGATGCACCGGTGCGAGAGCATGTTTCGGTGGATCAGGCCTTGCAGTCAGCGGATGGTGGTTTCGACCTCGAGACCTCTGCCGGACCGATGCATGCCGACCAGATCGTCGTTGCGGTCGGCGGTTACCACATCCCCACCATTCCGCGATTCGCCGAGAAGCTTCCACGGGACGTCGTCCAGATCCACTCCTCCGAATACCGCGGCTCGCATCAGTTCCCGGACGGTGACGTCTTGGTCGTCGGCACCGGCCAGTCCGGCGCGCAGATCGCCGAGGATCTGCACCTCGACGGCCGCCGCGTTCACCTGGTCGCCGGTACCGCTCCCCGTGTCGCGCGTTTCTATCGTGGACGCGACTGTGTCGCCTGGCTGCACGACATGGGCGTCTACGATGTCTCCATCGAAGATCAACCCGGTGGCGTCGGCAAACGCGAGAATACGAACCACTATGTCACCGGACGTGACGGTGGTCGAGACATCGACCTGCGTGCATTCGCCACCGAAGGCATGCAGCTCTACGGTCGCTTGCTCGGAGTGGAGGACGGCGTGCTGCAGTTCGCGCCCACGCTCGAGGCGTCCCTCGATGCGGCCGACCGTGTTGCCGAGAGCATCAAGGACAACATCGACGCGTACATCGAGCGCGAGGGCATCAGCGCGCCCACCGAGGAGCGCTACGTACCGGTGTGGCGTCCCGAAGCCGAGACCACCGAACTGGATCTCGCTACCTCCGACGTCACCGCCATTGTGTGGTCGGTGGGCTTCCGTACCGACTATCGGTGGCTGAAGGTCGGGGCCTTCGACGGGGAGGGTCACCCGACGCACAACCGAGGCGTCACCTCGGTGTCCGGCCTGTACTTCCTCGGCCTGCCCTGGCAGCACACCTGGGGCTCGGGTCGTTTCGCCTCGGTGGCCCGAGATGCCGCGTTCCTGGCGGATCAGATCGGTCTCGAGATCAGTGCAGCACAACCCCAGAGTCAGATGGTCTGAGCTGACGTGGCCCCCATCAAGATCGGCGCGCTAGCAGCGCATTTCGGCAGAGATGTCGATAGGGCCGTACTGAAGATCACCACGATCATGTCCAGTGCGGCCCGAGAGGGTATCGATCTCCTGGTGCTGCCCGACGCGTCTCTCGGGGGCTACATCGACAGTCTGAGCAATCCGGATCCCGCGGAGTTACCACCGACGCTCGATCCGGACGGTCCCGAGCTGGCCGCGATCATCGCGGCGGCAGGGGACATGACGGTATGCATCGGCTACACCGAGTTGTCGAAAGGCCTGCGGTACAACGCTGCTGCATGCCTGACCGGTGACGGGATTCTCGGCAGTCACCGCAAGGTGCATCAGCCACTCGGGGAATCCTTGGCCTATGCAGCCGGCGATCGGTTCGAGGCCTTCGATACTCCGGTCGGACGGATGGGCATGCTGATCGATTACGACAAGACGTTCCCGGAATCGGCGCGCGCATTGGCGCTCGACGGTGCGAGAATCATTGCGGCACTGTCCGCGTGGCCCGCCAGTGTCACCGATCGGGCGTCCTCACTGCCGAACGACCGTCAGTCCCGGTTGTTCGATCTGTACGACGCCGCCAGGGCGGCGGAGAATCAAGTGGTGCTGGTGTCGTCGAACCAGACCGGGGTGATGGGGTCGTTACGCTTCCTGGGGCAAGCGAAGATCGTCGGACCCGGTGGTGACGTCCTCGCGAAAACGTGGTCCAAAGGCGGCCTGGCCGTGCACGAGATCGATGTCGACGCCGAAGTGGACCGGGCCCGCAGAGGGTTGCACCACCTCGCCGAACGTCGTGTCGACGCCTACCCCAATTTGCTGCAGGAGAAGCCGGATCAGTGAAGATCGCGCTCTTGACCTACTCGTCCAAACCGCGTGGAGGCGTAGTACATACACTGGCCTTGGCCGAGGCGTTGGCGCGCTCCGGGCAGGACGTCTCGGTGTGGTCTCTCGGCCGCGGCGGCGACAGTGAGTTCTTTCGGACGGTCGACCCAGCCGTCACCGTGCGGATGGTGCCGTTTCCTCAGCGGGAGAACGAGAGTGTCGGTCAGCGGATACTGCGGTCGATTGACGTTCTGCGACAGGCGTTCACACCGGACCGATACGACATCGTCCACGCTCAGGACTGCATCTCCGCAAACGCCGTAGGTCGCTGTATCAGGACCATCCATCACCTCGACGAGTTCACCACGCCCGAACTGGCGGCGTGTCACGAACGCGCGATCACTGCGCCCTACGCGCGCATCTGTGTGTCGGCAGCGGTGGCAAGCGATGTTCGCCGCGGATGGAGACTAGAACCAACGGTCATCCCCAACGGCGTCGATGCCGAGAGATTCACTGCTGCTGCGCAGTCCGGTCGAACGCACTGCCGTGACAAGCTCGGCCGATATGTGCTCGCCGTCGGCGGTATCGAACCACGCAAGGGCAGTCTCGATCTGCTCGATGCCTTCGCCGGGCTGTCCGAGCGGAACGTGCAACTGGTGTTCGCCGGCGGGGAGACGCTGTTCGACTATCGGGACTACCGGGCGGAATTCGACCGTCGTGCTGCAGAACTCGGCATCGAGCCGGTAATACTCGGAACCGTCGACGACGACGAACTGCCGCACCTCGTGGCACAGTCCGCAGTGCTGCCGTTCTTCTCCACGAAGGAGGGCTTCGGCCTGGCTGCCATGGAGGCGCTCGCCGCGTCGATCCCGGTGGTGGCGCGTGATCTGCCGGTCTTGCGAGAAGTGTTCGGAGACAGCGTGACCTACGCGTCGTCGGTGGAGGCCATGTCGAGCCAGTTGGACCGGGCGTTGCACGAGCCGCGGGATCCGCTACCGGGGCTCGCGCTGGCGCGCAGCCTCACCTGGGACGAGGCTGCGCGTCGACACCTGGGGTTCTACTCCTCGCTCTTGTGACCGCCCCGCTTGTTGCGGCGGAGCGCATGCGGCTTGAGCTTGTGAAATCCCTTGACCCGCAGTGAGCGAATCGATTTGAGGTAGAACTCGGAATCGTGGCGGAGTTCCTCGGTCATGACCGTATCGACGAGTGTCGTGCCGGGATTGGCGGAGCTGGTCAGCCGCGCGGCAATGTTGACCACCGAGCCGTACAGATCGCCGTATCGGGCCAGTACCGGCCCCCAGGCCAGCCCGACCCGCAGGTCCGGCATATCCTCCTGCTCGTCGAACGCATCCTGCAGGTCGAGGGCGATGTGGGCGGCATCCTCGGGTGTCTGCGCGCTGAACATCACCTCGTCGCCGACGTTCTTGATCACCGAACCACGTCCGCGGGCAATGATATTGGTGGCCAGCGACTCGAACTCTTCGAGCAGAGTGGTCAACTCACCGATGTCCAGCCGACGCGTCAAACTGGTGTAGCCCACCATGTCGGCGAACCCGACGGCCATCGTGGGACTGTCGGTGGCGTCGTCGGGCGCGGCGATGGACCGACCGGCGGCGGCGGCCAGGTGACGACGCCAGGTGTATCCCTGGAGCGCCTCGAGGGTGGGGACGGTCTCTGCCGCGATCGCTCGGGCGTTACGCCGAATCGCGTCGATGTCGTTCTTGTCTTCGTCGCTGTCGATGATGCGCTCGAGTATGTGAGAGTTCACAACGCCCACTTGCCATTCCGCGAG
This sequence comes from Rhodococcus sp. WWJCD1, assembly GCF_002258735.1. Taxonomy (NCBI): domain Bacteria; kingdom Bacillati; phylum Actinomycetota; class Actinomycetes; order Mycobacteriales; family Nocardiaceae; genus Rhodococcus; species Rhodococcus sp. WWJCD1. Next base: position 8,978 of record NZ_NOXY01000011.1, on the reverse strand, counting down.
CCTGGACATGGATTGCCCGAGCGTCCGCGCGATCGCGACCTCCATCTCGGGCTTGATCACCTTCTGCGCGGTGAGTGCAGTGATCAGCTTCAGAGCTTCCAGATCGGCATCGGTGTAGACGAGTGCCTCGGTGTCGGTGTGGATGGGGAAGCCCATGCCGATCCACAGGGCAATGACTCGTTCGAGTGGAATGCCGGACTTCTCGACGATGTCCGCACGGTTGTACTTGGGCTCGCCGCCCAATAGATTCCGCTCGATTTCCGTCTGCACTACCGAGTTGATCTGGTTCTCAGGCATATCCCAACGTTCTGTCGAAATAGGAACGAACATCGTCCACGTACTCGTCGATCTTGTCGGGCTCCCAGTCCGTGGTGGGAATGGGCTCGCCGACGGTGACCTTGACCGTACCGGAGTGAACGGTGAAATCCTTTTTCCACATCACGTCACCCGCGTTGTGGATGACGATGGGCACGATGGGCACACCTGCTTGCATAGCCAGGTGGAAGCCGCCCTTCTTGAATCGGCCGAGACGTGACGTCGGCATGCGCGTCCCCTCGGGTGCGATGGCGACGGAGATACCGCTGTGGAGCTTGTCGATTGCGGGTCGCATCGCCTCGCGCGCTTGTGAGGGATCACCACGATCGACGTAGGCGACGTCGAAGATCCTGCCCAGCAGTGCGAATCGCGGGTCGCGTTCGAGTTCGCGTTTTGCCACGGCGGTGATGTCTCGCCGGAGGATGGACGTGACGATGATCGAGTCGGCAGTGCTCTGGTGGTTGAACATGAAGACGGCCGGGCGGGCCGACCAGGCATTTTCCGTGCCGGTGACGTCGAGCTTCACGCCGGCCAGAGTGAGCGCGATGTCCGGCGCGATGGTGCTGGTGATGTTGGCACCGGTGCGGCGACTGCGCGTCAGAATCCCCAGGCCCAGCCCGATCGACGCGCTTGCGAGCACCGATCCGAGCGCCGCTGTGCTGCGTACGGCCGACGTGATGTCCGTGCCGCGCTTCGGGCTTTCCAACGTCAGAGCAGGCCACTTCTTCTTGGCGGCATACCGTGCGAGATCGGGGTCTGGGTTGAGGGCGACGGGTCGTCCCACGGCCTCGAGCAGCGGCACGTCCTCGCCGCCGTTGGAGTAGGCGAAGCAGCCCGCCAAGGCGATGCCTTCACGTTCGGCGTAGTCGATGGCTGCCTGCGCCTTGCGCGGACCCCACAGCGAGTCGCCGACGAGTTCGCCGGTGAGGATTCCGTCGGTGACGACGGGGGTGGTGCACAGCAATTCCTCGAACATCATGTCCTGCTGCACCGGCAGTGCCTGGTACGGCGTGGCCGAGGTGGCCATCACCAGGCGATGCCCGGCATGCCGGTGAGCCTCGACGAGGGCACGGGCCTGCGGGTAGATCATCGGCGCAATCTCGTTGCGGAACAGCGTGTATGCCTGTTCCATCAGATCGTCCTCCCGACGGCCCTCCAGGCCCCGGACGGCCTTGCCCATCAGGTTGTCGACGGGGGAGTTGCGCATCCGCATCTCGACGACGGCACTGGAGATCTCCCACAGCTCCTTCACCGTCACGTCGAGGGTCTTGAGACGTTCGAGAAAGACTGCGCGGGCAGAGAATCCGTTGATCAGGGTGCCGTCGAGATCGAAGAATGCCACGGTGTCTCGGCCCGGTGGTGCGGCGGCGATCGCGATCAGTCGATCGTCGAACTCGGTCATGAATTGTTCTCCTCGGGGGCCGAGATCGGTTCTACCGCACGCAGCATCTGGTGGGCCATGTCTCGGATCGTGCGAACCTTGCGGGCCCACTCGTCGATCTCGAGCGCAAAGTCTCTGCGCCGGCGCGCGACACCGTCGGAGCCGGAGTCGACGAGATCCCGGTTCTCGGCCAATTGCAGTGCAGTATCGAACAACTCGCCGGAGATGGACTCGCTGTGATCGAGTTGCTGACGTAGTCGCCTGGCCTGAGCGGCACCGAGGCACTCCGCGATGAACTTGGGCTTGTCGAACTCGCCGCTCTGCGGCAGCAGCATAAGCTGATCTGCCACTACCTGGTAGGCCTCGAAGATCGGCTGCAATACACGGTGCGCCAGGTGCAGATCCTGTGACTGTAGTTGGTGCGCAGCATAATCGGGGTCGCTGATCTTGGTCCGCCAGTCCGGATCGATCAGGTCGACCTCGGATTCCAGCCGCTGCCCGAAGTCCTTCTTGTCACCGAAGAAGAACTCGAACTTGAGCAGATCGCGCAATTGCAGCGCCGACTGCCACAGCGACTCCTGCGTCAGAGGTGCCGAATCGCCGCTGGTCGGCAGCACCACCAGTTCTCCGATGGCACGCATGACGAAGAAGTGAATCGCGTTGTTGCGGAAGAATGCTGCAACCAGATGCTTGTCCTGCGCCAGATAGAACAGTGGCTCGGGGCCATCGTCGAAACGCTTGACCACGTTGGCGTTGACCTGAGCGACGACGGCCGATCGCACCACATCGACGTCGGCGATGTCGACGCCGCCCGCGGTGGGCAGGTTGCGGCGTTTGATGTAGCGGGCGAGCGGGGCGATGATGGCCCACATCTCGTTGACGTTGAGTGCGCGATCCTCGATGCCCAGCAGTGCCATCGTGACCAAAGCCGCCGGAGTCACCGGTGTCGCGTCGTTGATCGCGTGGGAGACGCCGAGCGCGATCTTCTGGACCGCGACTCGCTTGTCGGTGTTCTCGGCGACGATCGACGCCACCGACATCGGTTCGCCGAAGTTCAGATACACGTTTCCGCGCAACGTTCCCTGCGCACGGATGTACCCGATGGCCATCCGAATGCCCTCGGCCTGCTTCTTCGCCCCGTGCGATTCCTCGGCCATAGCGCCGACCTCGTGCAGACGGTCGTAGGTGATGGACGTCGGAACCAGATAGACGTCCTCTGCGTCGCTCGACTCCAGGGCGTCGACCAGATAGGTGAGCAGGCCGAACCTCGGCGGGCGAAGCTTGCCGGTGCGGCTGCGTCCACCTTCGATGTACCACTCGAGGTTGAACCGCTTGCTGAGCAGAAAGCTCATGTACTGACGCAGCGTCCACTTGTAGATCGCGTCGGAGAACTTTCGCTGAATGAGCACGACGCCACTGCGTTTGGCGATCGGACCCAGCGGCCAGAAGCCGACGTTGATGCCGCCCATGACGTGATTGAGCGGCAGACCCTCGGCCAGCAGCGCTGGGCGTAGCACGAGCGGGTCGAGGTAGGAACGGTGATTGGGTAGGAACACCAACGGATAGTTCTTGTTGAGTTCGCGGACCTTCTGCAGCTGATCGCGATCGACGTCCACCTTGTACGCCCGCGAGAAATACGCCCCGAGGGTTCCCCACATCTCCACTGCCCGACGGGTCTCGGTTGCGACCATCTCACCGAGAATGTCGTTGACGCGCTTGTCGACTGCGTCGCGGTCCTGACCGACCTCCTCCGCGAGCGCGGTGATGCCGTCGTGGAACTTCTTCTGCTCCGTCATGTCCTCGACGACGAATCGCGGAATCTTGTACTCGGAGCCGATGACGCCACGCTCGGCCTTGTCCAACGCCAGACTGGCCTGTCGCAGGATGAACGACGAGAGCGAGGTGCCGCCGCCCCGTTCGAACCGATCCTGCAGATCACGGAGGGTCGCGGGCTCGCCGACCAACACCGCCGAATGATCGGGATCGTCGTTCGCCACCCACCGCTGCCATACCTGGGTGGGCTTCGATCGACCGCGCGGAGCGAAGATGCGGTGGAGAATGCCGTTCTTGCGATCGGACAGCGTCACGCGCAACGGAATGAGGAGTGGATCGTCCGCGTACCCGCGAACACTCTCCGCCAGTGAGGTTCTCGCTTCACCGGACAACACGACCGACGGCGGCCTCGGCTCGCCGTCGGGAGTGGTCGCATCGATCCACTGATTCAGAGCCTGAACCTCGAGGGTGGATTTGGCGTCGAGCAAATACACGTGCGGACCGTCGCTGAGCGATTGTTCGTCCGCGTCGAGGTGGTACATCGAGGCTCCTGTTCCGTACCCACACAAGAAGGCACGGTCGCCAGGCTACGCGGGAGATACCGGCCGCGAGGGCGGTTCGGTGAGGTCGTAACGGGACGAAATCTCTCGACGCCGCGCACCGCTACTCGCGGGTACCCGGCGGTAGTCGATGTGACGTTCAGTGTCCGTTAGGTGAGTGAATGTCACGTCGAGTGGACTCGGCGGGCGTTCCTGACAACGGTCGTATAGAGTTAAGGCATCGGCCTTCTCGGCCACCCAAATCTAAGTGTTAATCCAAGTAACAGTTACTTGCGGTTACAGTTACTTGGATTAACAGATACCTCCCCGATATTCATTCCGAACGCGTGCTGTCGACATATCCCGCGCTCGGTCTATGACATCGGCCCAGTATCTGTGCGACAGTATTCGCAAACACTTTCGAGAAAGGCCGGTAGTCGATGCCACCCCGTGGGCGCGCCGTGAACGATTCGTTGACCCCAGAGAATCTGACGACGCTGGCTGCGGCGCTCGCCGAGGGGCGTCGGGCCACCGTCTATCTTCGTGAACCGAACCCGAGCCTCGGACTGTCCGACGGTACGTCGGCGAAGGTGATCTCGATCGACGGCACCACGGTCACTATCAGTCCGAAGGGTGTCAACGACGAATTGCCCTACGAGGCAGAGGAACTACGTATCACTCGCAACGCGGCAACCCCGCCTGCGCCGGCCAAGCGCGTACCTGCGAAGAAAGTGGCGCCGCCGGTGTCCGCCGCCCCGGCTCGGGCGGAAGCAGTCGCGGCAAAGCCGACGACAGGCCCGGCACCTGCCAAGGCCGTGGTGGAGCAACCCAAGGCCGTGGTGGAACCACCCAGGGCGCAGCCGCAACAGCAGGCTCCCCGTCGTGGCAAGAAGGCTCCAGGCGGGGTCAGCGTCACTATTCACGCCGGGGCGGACAACGATTGGTCGGTCACGGTCACCCAGGGGGCGAAGCGCCCCACCAAGGCGCAACCGGTGAGTCCGGAGTCGGTCAGCAGGGCCGTGCGAGAGTTGGGCGATCCCATCGCACGCGACGCAGTCGAGGCCGTCATCTCCCACGCGCGCGAGGAGGCTGCTCGCCGCGTTGCAGAACTGAGTCGCCAACTGGAGGAAGCGCGCACCACCCTTGCCGCCCTCGAGCAGGACGTATGAACCACTCGCTCGTGTTCGTACACGTGTTGTTGCTAGGGTTCTGCCGACACCGCTGAGAGGGAGTACATGTTCAAGAAATTCATGCTCGTCGTCGTGGGGGCGGCTGCAATCGTAGCCAGCGTCGGCGTAGGGACCGCATCCGCGGCCGCTCCAGCTGCTCTCGGCGGTGGGTCGGGAATCATCGTCGGTGGTCAGGCCGAGTGCACGCTGACGACGATCGGTAACGACCGCAGCGGAAACCTCGTGGGCTTCACCGCCGGCCATTGCGGTCGCGCAGGCGATTCCATCGTCCCGGAATACGACACCTCTCTCGGCGAGGTCGGCCGCATCGCATTCTCCAACCCGGAGTACGACTACGCCGTCATCGAATTCCAGCGCGACAAGGTTGCACCGATCAGCCGCGTGGGCAACGTGACCATCTCTCAGGTCGGCCCGCCGACGGCGTTCCCGAACATCGTCTGCAAGGAAGGCCGTACCACCGGCAACACCTGCGGCCTCGCGTACGGCGACATCCTGCAGTCGCAGGAGACCTGGGCGCAGCTGTGCGTCGTCGAAGGTGACTCGGGTAGCCCGGTCGTCGTCGGCAACACCCTCGTCGGCATGGTCAACGCCTACCTCGGAGTCGCGTGCTTCGGTCCCGAGGTCGGCACCAACTTCGATGCGATCCTTCGTAACGTCGATCAGGGCAACGGACTCGGCGCAGGATTCGTCCCGGCTCCCTGACAGTCCACAGTTCGCACCGAATGTCCCGCTCGAGCAATTCGTTGCTCGAGTCGGGACATTCGTCGTTTCGAAGGTCCCGGAGTTGTCAGCGGGCGCGGGCGGACGAGTCGGACGCCCGGACATCGGCGACGATTCGCTCCGCATCCTCCGGGGCGATCCCCAGCAGAACAAGGCTCGACGTGGTGGCGGCCCCTGCCGGGTCGGTGAGCAGCCCGGCGTTGGTCGCATCGAGGATGGACAGCGCAATCGCCTCGATATTGAGGATGAGTACCTCCGCGGCTTGATACGAGGAGAACACGCCCTCCCGCTGACCGCGCCGGATGACGGCGGCGGCCGCTTCTCGCATCGGACCGAGAAGATTGTGAATACCGTTGTGGCCCAGATCTGTTCGCGCAACAGCGAGAAGTAGACGGTACTGGTCGCCGACGCGAGTGAGAGCCAGCGTCTGCCGGACGAAGACCGTCACTGCCGATTCGTCGGCGGCGGGAACGCGGCCGAGAGCCGCCGAGATGCTGTCGGCCGCCTCCAGGGCAATGCCGTCGATCAGCGCTTCGCGAGAGGCGAAGTGGGCGTACACGGTTCGCCGAACCACCCCTGCCGCGGCTGCGACGTCGTTGATGGTTGCATCCGGATTGTCCGCCAGTACCCGTTGCGCGACATCGAGAATTCTCGCTCGGTTCGACCGGGCGTCACGGCGCTGCACGGGCGGCGCTGCGGCACCCCGTGCAGTCGATGTCGACTCCGTCGTCTTTCGCACAGGTCAACAACTAGCACGATCGTGTGCGGAGAGTGTGGCTGCCGCCACAAAAGATTGCCGATCCTAGACGATTCTTCTTAAGCTGCACAGCACTGTGCAAGGTGTGTCGGCACTTTGCCAACGGGGGGGAACACAATGACGTTGCTTGCGATGACGCCTGTCCAAGATATGCACAAACCGTATTCACGACGCTGGTCGGCTCTGGTGGTCCTGTGCCTGAGCCTGCTGATCGTGGTCATGGCCAACACGTCCCTGCTGGTCGCGGCACCGTCGATGACTCTCGACCTGAGTCTGACGAGCAGCGACCTGCAGTGGGTGATCGACGGCTACACCGTCCCCTACGCGTCACTGATGCTGCTGTGCGGCGTGATCGGCGATCGCTACAGCCGTCGTGGGGCACTGATTCTCGGCTTGATCATCTTCGTGGCGGGTTCGATCGCCGGGGCACTCACCGATGCCACCCTCGGCGTCATCCTGGCGCGCATCGTCATGGGAGTCGCCGCAGCGATCGTCATGCCCGCAACGCTGTCGCTGTTGGTCGCCACGTTCCCGAAGCGGGAGCGCGCTACCGCCGTCACCGTGTGGGCGGCTACCTCGGGACTCGCCATCGCAGCGGGACCACTGCTTGCGGGTTGGCTCCTCGAGAGCTTCACCTGGCATTCGACTTTCCTGATCAACGTTCCTATTGCGTTGGCGGCCATCGTCGGAGCCGTCGTTCTGGTTCCGCCGTCGCGGGCCGTCGACCCCGGCGCGATCGACTGGGTCGGTGGATTGCTGTCGGTCCTGGCCGTGTCGACCGTCGTGTACGCCATCATCGAAGGAATGCACTTCGGCTGGACCGTCGGGCCGTTGTACTTCGCGCTCGTCGGCCTGCTGTCGATCGTGGGCTTCGTGGGATGGGAAATGCGCCATCCCAATCCGCTGCTCGACGTCCGAATGTTCTCCTCCCGCATCCTCAGTGGCGCTACCCTCGCGGTGCTGGTGTTCTTCCTGGTCACATTCGGTGCGATCTACTTCGTCGCCCAGTACCTCCAGTTCGCCCTCGGATACGGCCCGGTGTCCACGGGCGTGCACCTCTTGCCGTTGGCCGGCGCAGTCTTCGTCGGATCCGGAATCACGATGTGGCTCACACCCAAGCTCGGACCACGCATCACCGTGACCGCGGGCATGGTCGTGGGAACGCTGTCGGTCGTCTCGTTGATCGGAATCGACCCGACCGCGACGTACTCCGACTTCCTACCCGTGCTGACGCTGCTCGGTCTCGCGATCGGCTTGTCCGTCTCGCCGTGCACCGACGCCATCATGGGCGAGTTTCCGGACAGCAAGCTCGGTGTGGGCGGCGGACTCAACGACACAGCGCTCGAACTCGGCGGCTCGCTCGGAATCGCCGTGCTCGGTTCGGTGCTCGCCGCGTCCTATCGCCAGGGAATCGAAGGCTTTCTGCAAACCTTCCCCGGTAAACAACCGAACGGCCAGTACACCGGGCAGGCAGCGGAAGGGCTTGCCGCGTCTCAGGATTCGCTCGCCGGTGCAGTGATCGTGTCCGACATCATTCGCGCTCAGAATGCGTTTCTCAGTGGATTCGCAGACAACTTGCAGGCCAATGCCGTTGCCGCGTTCGGCGACGCGGTGACGCACACCAGCCTGGTTGCCGCCGTGGTCTTCGGCGTCGGCACGGTGATCGTGGCGCTGCTGATCCCCTCGCGGAGCGCGGCACTGGCGACGTCGTCGGAGAGGATCCCGTTCGAGCCGATCGTGCCCTTCGTCGTTCCGCCTGCCAAGGATGGAGCAGCCGACCGTGAGGTAGCCGAACTCGAGCAGCTACTGGAACGGCCGTCGGCCGAAAAAATCGAAAAGCCAAGTGCGCGGCACGCGCTACGTGCCGCCGAGGAAGACACACCGAAAGTCGTGCCGAGGACTGTGCCGACGCGCACCGTGGCCGAGCCTGCTCTGGTGGACGCAGAACTCGAACGCCCCAGCATCTACCAGCTGGCCTCGAAGGTGTACGAACTCGATGCATCCGTTGCCCGACAGGCCCGCGTGGACGCCAAGTCCGGTGAGCGGGTGACGATTCACCAGCTCGCGTTGTCGAACCTGGCGCGCACCCGACGCGTCGAGGCAGAGGAAGCCCTCGACGCTGCACTCGAACTCAGCGATCTCCCGGTTGCGCCCGCTCCGGAACCGGTGCAACCCGCTGCCCCTCTGCAGACCTTCTACCAGAGGGCGAGCAAGCAACACGCGAACTGCACCGAATTCAAGGAACGCTCGAGCTCCATGTGGGCAATGCCGCTGTAGCTCTCCCTGCCCGCCCGACTCGTCGC
>NZ_NOXY01000015.1:0-180237 GCF_002258735.1 Rhodococcus sp. WWJCD1 | reverse complement strand
ACGCCTCGACGGCCTGAGCCCGGTGCGATACCGAGCTCAGGCCCTCGCCGCCTAGGCTTTGCATTGAGCAGTCCAACCCACGGGGTCCAGTGCAATGCAGTGGTCCATTCACGCGACTGCCGGTATTGCGTCAATGGACCCTTGCACCGGTCAGACGTATGCAGTGGTCCATTGACGCGGAACGGGCGGCACCGAAGCTATCGAGCCGACCAACCACCGTCCATGGTGTACGACGCTCCGGTGACCATGCCCGCGTTCTCGGAGGTCAACCACCCCACCAGTGAGGCGACTTCGGCGGGTTCGACGAGTCGCTTGATGGCAGCCTCCGTCAGCAGCACCTTTTCGAGTACTTCGTTCTCGGGAATCCCATGTGCCTTGGCCTGGTCTGCGATCTGCTTCTCGACCAATGGCGTTCGTACGTATCCCGGGTTGACGCAGTTGCTCGTCACTCCGTGGGCTGCGCCTTCGAGGGCCGTCACTTTCGACAGTCCTTCGAGTGCATGTTTGGCGGTGACGTAGGCGACCTTGAATTCCGAGGCCCGCAGTCCGTGCACCGACGACAGGTTGATCACGCGACCGAACCCGCGAGAGTACATGTGCGGCAACGCAGCCCGAACCAAAAGGAACGGAGCCTCGACCATCAGCGTTTGGATTTTGCGGAACGCGCCCGGGTCGAAGTCGACTATCGGTGCGACGGTTTGGATACCCGCGTTGTTGACCAAGATGTCGATGTCCAAGCGAAGATCGTCGAGCGCGGTGGTGTCGAGCAGATCCACCGACCACACCTCACCGCCGATCTCCGACGCCAATTCCTTTGCGGCAACGTCGTTCACATCGGCGAGGGTGACGCGTGCACCGCGGCCGGCGAGCTCTCGCGCACACGCAGCCCCGATCCCGGACGCTCCCCCGGTGACGAGGGCGGAGCGTCCGGTCAGATCGGTCATCGCTGCGCGTTCTGATCGAGCAGGCCGGCCTTGGCCAACTCGGCCTCGGTGGCCAGGTTCTTGGCGTCGGCGATGTCGATGCTCTCGAGCGCCAATCCCTTGGTCTCCCTGGCGACGACGACGGCAACCACGGTGATGGCGCAGGCAACGGCCAGGTACACCGCGATCGGCACGGACGAGCCGTAGATGTCGAGCAGCTTGACCGCGATGATCGGGGCCAGCGAACCGGCGACGATCGAGGTGACCTGGTAGCCGAGCGACACTCCGGAGTAGCGCATCCGCGTCGGGAACATCTCGGCCATGATGGCCGGCTGCGTGGCGTACATGAAGGCGTGGAACATCAGGCCGATGATGATGGCCAGCAAGATGACGACGTTGTGGCCGCTGTTCATCATGGGGAACGCAAAGAAGCCCCAGGTGGCCGCAGTGAGCGCGCCGGCGAAGTACACCGGACGACGACCGATGCGGTCGGCGAGCCTGCCCACCAACGGAATTGTGCAGAAATGGATCGCGTGGGCGATGAGCATCCACCACAGGATCGTGCTGGTGTCGGTACCCACCTCGACCTTGAGGTACGTGATGGAGAAGGTGACGACGAGGTAGTACATGACGTTCTCACCGAAGCGCAGGCCCATAGCGGTGAATACGCCACGCGGGTAGCGCTTCACGACCTCGAAGACGCCGTACGACGCAGCCTTGATGACCTCGGCCTGCTTGTGCGCCTCGAGGAAGATCGGGGCGTCGGAGACCTTGGTGCGGATGTAGTAGCCGACGAAGACGATGACGGCGGAGAGCCAGAACGCGACGCGCCAGCCCCAGCTGAGGAAGGCCTCGTCGGACAGGGTGGTCGTCAGGACGAGCAGTGCGACGGTGGCGAGCAGGTTGCCTGCCGGTACGCCTGCCTGCGGCCAGCTGGCCCAGAATCCGCGAGACTTGTTCGGACTGTGTTCTGCGACAAGGAGAACCGCACCTCCCCATTCGCCGCCGACGGCGAAGCCCTGGATGAATCGCAGGGTCACCAGTAATGCCGGTGCCCAGTAGCCGATCGCCTCGAAGGTCGGCAGGCAGCCCATGAGGAACGTGGCTCCGCCGACGAGGACGAGGCTGAACTGCAGCAACTTCTTTCGGCCGTACTTGTCGCCGTAGTGGCCGAAGACGATGCCGCCCAACGGCCTGGCGACGAAACCGACGGCGTAGGTGACGAAGGCAGCGAGGATGGCGTCGAGCTCGCTGGTTCCGGCGGCGAAGAAGATCTTGCTGAACACCAGCGTTGCGGCGGTGCCGTAGAGGAAGAACTCGTACCACTCGACGATGGTGCCTGCCATCGACGCTCCGACGACCTTCTTCAGGCCTGCGGGGGTGGCATCGGGATCCGGTGGTTCGGGTCGTTCGGTCAGCGGCTGATCGACGCTCATATCTTCTCCTGTGTTGCTCGGCACTGCGTGCTCGTATCTGTGACAGACCACACATGTAGCGGGGTTGCTCTGAGTATTGGTGCAGATGTTTCTGGGCGCAAGAGCCATGAACGCAGGTGGGATCTGCAAAACTGCACACATGACACGCGGTGGCGCGAAGATCCCCAGTGCAGATGACCTGCTGGTGCTGCTCGCCGTGAGTCGAACCGGTCGTTACAGCTCCGCAGCCGACGACCTGGGCATCAACCACACGACCATTTCCCGACGCATCGCCGCACTCGAGGACACGCTCGGCGGCCGGGTCCTCACCCGTGGTGCCGGCGGCTGGGAGCTGACGCAGCTGGGCCACGGGGCGCTGGCCGCCGCCGAGGCCGTCGAGGATGCGCTGCGCACCCTCGTCTCGAGCGATGCAGGCGCGCTGGAAGGTGTGGTCCGTATTTCGGCGACCGACGGATTCAGTGCCTACATCGCAGCCCCGGCCGCGGCGCGGGTGCAGCGCGCTCATCCGCGGGTGTCCGTGGAAATCGTCGCGGTCACCCGGCGCGCGTCGCAGCAACGATCCGGACTGGACATCGAGATCGTCGTCGGACAACCGCAGGTGCATCGCGCGGAGGCCATCCGGCTCGGGGACTACCTACTCGGCCTCTACGCCTCCGAGACGTATCTGAACGAACACGGGACGCCACAGGTGCCGGCCGACCTCTCCGCACACCCGTTCATCTATTTCATCGACTCGATGCTCCACGTCGACGACCTCGATCTGGCCCCCAACTTCACCCCGACGATGCGCGAATCGGTCACTTCCACCAACGTGTTCGTTCACGTCGAAGCCACCAGAGCATCAGCGGGCATCGGACTGCTGCCGTGCTTCATGGCAGACCGTCACCCCGACCTCCACCGAATCCTGCCCGACGCCATCGCCGTGAAACTGACCTACTGGCTCGTCACCCGCACCGAAACACTGCGACGACCGGAGGTCTCAGCAGTGGTCGACGCGATCCGCGCGGTCGTCACCGAGCAGCGCTCGGCTCTGTTGGGAGAGAGCTGACAGATGGCCGCGTCATATTTGTGTCATGACTGAATTCGCAGGCGTAAAGGATCCGTAAGGATCGTCTTCGGGCCAGTTTCGACGGCGTAAACATATCGGTGACCGGAGGGTCATAAGCCCTCCGACCAGCGCTGATGAAGCGTTGGACCGCCAGCGCTGAAGATGCGTTGGACCGCACTATGTCGAAGAGGCTTGAACGTTCATGGCTGATTTGGGTTATCTCCTCGTCACGGCCGCGGGGTTCGGTGTTTGTGCACTGATCCTGCGGGCGTTGGCGACCACTGCCACTACGAAGGCGAAGGCGAAATGACGCTCGACGGAACCATCAACGTCGTACTCGTGGTGATCGCCGCCGCGGTGGTCATCTATCTGTTCGTGGCACTGCTCGACCCGGAGAGGTTCTGAGAACATGACCGCAGCTCTGGCAGCATCGCTCCAGATCCTCGTGGTCGTCGTCGTGCTGGCGATCGCGTACGTACCTCTCGGTGACTACATGGCGAAAGTCTTTGCCACCGAACATGATGTCGATACAACAGCAGAGAGCCTCGGCGCCGCAGGCAGTACAGCCACCCTGCAGCGCACCCGCGGCGGCACAACCGTGTGGGCAGATCTTCGTGTCGAAAAGCTGATCTACCGCCTCTGCCGAATCGACCCACGCTCCCAGCAGACCTGGGTCGGATACGCGCTCTCGCTGCTTGGTTTCTCCGCTGCGAGCGTCCTCTTTCTCTATGTGCTGCAACGAGTTCAGGGTGTTCTCCCACTGAACGGAGGACTGCCGGGAGTGAGCCCGTCGGTCGCGTTCAACACCGCGATCTCCTTCGTCTCGAACACCAACTGGCAGTCGTATACACCCGAGACGACGATGTCGAACCTGACGCAGCCGCTTGGCTTGGCAGTGCAGAACTTCGTTTCTGCCGCAGTCGGCCTCGCTGTCGCCATCGCCGTCATCCGAGGGTTCGTGCGCGTGCGGACCGGCGGCGAGATCGGAAACTTCTGGGTCGACCTGGTCCGCGGAATCCTCCGTATCCTGCTACCTCTGTCGTTCGTCATCGCACTGATCATGCTGAGCCAGGGCGTCATTCAGTCGTTCAACACAGGTTTCGCCTCGACGGGACTCGACGGGTCGTCGGTCTCGAACGCTTTGGCTCCTGTCGCATCGCAGGAAGCGATCAAGGAACTGGGCACCAACGGTGGCGGAATCCTCGCCGCTAACTCCGCGCACCCGTTCGAGAACCCGACCCCCTTGACCAACGTCGTGCAGATCATCTCGATCCTGCTCATCCCGGTCGCACTGACTCGCACCTTCGGCACGATGGTCGGCGACCGTCGTCAGGGCCTGACCCTGCTCGCGGTCATGACGGCACTGTTCGCAGCCCTCCTCACGGTCACTGCCGTCGCAGAATCCGGAGCTCGCGGCGTCGCCGCACAGGCGGCAGGTTCGATGATGGAAGGCAAGGAAGTTCGATTCGGCATTCCCGGATCGACTCTCTTCGCCGTCGCGACTACGGGAACTTCCACCGGCGCAGTCAATTCCGCGCACGACAGCATGTCCCCACTCGGCGGAGGAGCCGTCCTGCTCAACATGCTCTTCGGCGAAATCGCTCCCGGTGGTGTCGGAACCGGTCTGTACGGACTGCTCGTGCTCGCGATCATCGCGGTGTTCGTGGGTGGACTCCTCGTCGGCCGTACGCCCGAATACCTCGGCAAGAAGATCGGGCAGCGCCAGATCACCCTCGCCGCACTGTCGGTACTGGTGATGCCCGCATTGGTCCTGATCGGCACCTCGATCACCGTGATCCTGTCCTCCACCACCGGATTCCAGGGCAACTCGGGTGACCCGGGTACGCCAGGGTCGATTCACGGATTCACCGAGGTCCTCTACGCCTACGCCTCCGCCTCGAACAACAACGGCAGCGCGTTCGGCGGGTTGACCGTCACCAGCGACTGGTTCCAGACCTCACTGGGCATCGCGATGCTGCTCGGCCGCTTCCTTCCGATCATCTTCGTACTGGCACTGGCAGGTTCGCTCGCCACATCCAAACGCACCGCTCCGAACCCGGGCACTCTTCCCACGACCGGACCGCTGTTCACCGGACTGGTACTCGGAACCGCCGTTCTCGTCGCGGCACTGACCTTCTTCCCGGCCCTGTCTTTGGGCCCGATCGCAGAGGCACTGCAATGACCGTCACCTCATCCCGCCTCGTCGACGACGAATCCGACGTCGACGACTCCCCCACCCCGGTCCGATCCGGCTACTTCAGCCCTCGGCAGATGTGGACGTCACTGCCGTCCGCGTTCGCCAAACTCGACCCACGGCATCTTGCCCGCAACCCGGTCATGTTCGTCGTGCTCATCGGCTCCGTCGTCACCACCGTGCTCGCGGTACTCGATCCTTCGGTCTTCTCCTGGCTCGTAGCGGCGTGGCTGTGGTTCACGTTGTTGTTCGCCAACCTTGCCGAGTCCGTGGCCGAGGGCCGTGGCAAGGCCCAGGCTGCGAGCCTGCGTGCGGTCAAGCGAGACACGGTCGCGCGCCGTCGGACATCGAACGGGACCATCGAAGAGGTTCCCGGAACCGAATTGAAGGTCGGTGACGAGGTCGTCGTCTCCGCCGGTGAGATCATTCCGGGAGACGGCGATGTCATCGAAGGCATTGCGAGCGTGGATGAATCGGCCATCACCGGTGAATCTGCCCCGGTCGTCCGCGAATCCGGCGGTGACCGTTCGGCAGTGACCGGCGGCACCGGAGTGCTCTCCGACGAGATCGTCGTGCGTATCACCGCCGCTCAGGGCGAGACCTTCGTCGACCGAATGATTGCCCTCGTCGAGGGTGCATCGCGCCAGAAGACCCCGAACGAGATCGCGCTGAACATCCTGTTGGCTTCGCTGACGATCATCTTCATGCTGGCGGTCGTAGCGATCGGACCGATGGGCGCGTACGGCGGCGAAGAGCAGGACCCGATCAAGCTGATCGCGCTACTGGTGTGCCTGATTCCGACCACCATCGGAGCGTTGTTGTCCGCCATCGGAATTGCCGGTATGGACCGACTGGTTCAGCGCAACGTCCTGGCGATGTCTGGCCGCGCCGTCGAGGCGGCGGGCGACATCGACACGCTCCTGATGGACAAGACCGGCACGATCACCTTCGGCAACCGTCGTGCCACCGGGCTTCATCCCGCACCCGGCACGACGGCAGGCGAACTCGCCGCAGCAGCACGGTTGTCCTCCCTCGCCGACGGCACACCCGAAGGCCGCAGCATCGTCGATCTGTGCGGAGTCGAATACTCGTTGCCCCTGCACGCCACGGACACCGAGAAGACCGGCGAGTTCGTCGCCTTCACCGCCCAAACCCGCATGAGCGGAATCGATCTCGACGGCACCCAGGTTCGTAAGGGTGCCTCCGATTCGGTGCTGGCATGGGTCCGCAGCAACGGCGGTCCCTCGATCGCCCTGGAGATCGACGACATCTCGAACAGCATCGCCGAAATGGGCGGCACACCATTGGTGGTCGCCACTGCGCCCCAGGGCGGTCCCGCGCGCGCACTGGGTGTCATCGAACTCTCCGACGTCGTCAAACCCCACATCGCGGAGCGATTCGCTCAGTTGCGGGCCATGGGCATCAGGACCGTCATGGTCACCGGTGACAATCCGCGGACCGCGAAAGCCATTGCAGCCGAGGCAGGTGTCGACGACTTCCTGGCCGAGGCCACACCCGAGGACAAGCTTGCGTTGATCCGCAAGGAGCAGGAAGGCGGCCGACTGGTCGCGATGACGGGCGACGGCACCAACGACGCCCCCGCTCTGGCGCAGGCCGATGTCGGTGTCGCAATGAACACCGGCACGTCGGCCGCAAAAGAGGCCGGCAACATGGTGGATCTCGATTCCGATCCGACCAAGTTGATCGAGGTCGTCGAGATCGGTAAGCAGTTGTTGATCACCCGCGGAGCGTTGACGACGTTCTCGCTCGCCAACGACCTCGCGAAGTACTTCGCGATTCTGCCGGCGATGTTCAGCGTCGTCTACCCACAACTCGACGGCCTCAACATCATGCGGCTCGCCACTCCCGAATCGGCGATCCTGTCCGCGGTCATCTTCAACGCTCTTGTGATCATCGGGCTGATTCCGTTGGCGCTGAAAGGTGTTCGTTACGTCCCGTCGAGCGCTTCGACACTGCTGCGCCGCAATCTGCTGCTCTACGGAGTGGGCGGCGTCATCACCCCGTTCATCGGGATCTGGCTCATCGACCTCGTCGTTCGTTTCATCCCAGGGATAGGCTGACATGCGTTTCGTACAGAGATTTCTCGGTCAGATCGTGGCAGGACTGTCGGTGCTGCTGGCGCTGACGGTCATCGTCGGTATCGGGTATCCAGCGGCGGTATGGGCGGTGAGCCGTATCGGATCCAGCTCTGCCGAGGGGTCGCCGCTGCGTGACGCGAACGGGTGCGTCGTCGGTAGCAGTCTGATCGGGGTCGACCCGCAGGTCGAAGCGGGAGCGCCGGATCCGTTCTTCCACAACCGAGTTACCGGATCCATCTCCGACGAGGATGCCTTTGCCGCGAGCGACCCGGCCGCGTCGTTGCCGACCAACCAGGGCCCCAGTAGCGAAGCACTGGCGGCATTCATCGAGGAACGTCGTGCCGCCATCGCCGAGCGTGAAGGCGTCGACCCGGCCGCTGTGCCGGTCGACGCGGTCACCGGATCCGGCTCGGGTATCGATCCCGATATCAGCCCCGCCTACGCGGCGATCCAGATCCCACGCGTCGCGCAGGTCAACAACATGAGCGTCGACGCGGTGACGGCTCTGGTGGCCGAACACACCGACGGCAGGCAGCTCGGGTTCCTCGGCAACGAGACAGTGAACGTGCCGGAGCTCAATGTTGCTCTGGGACTGACGGCACCGGGGTGCGGAACGAGCTGAACCTCGACGGTCCAGGGCAGCAGGTAGACGACATGGGAAAAAAGACCGGCAAGCGGGGGTCCGGCGGACTCGATCGCGGTGAACTCCGCATCTATCTCGGGGCCGCGCCGGGGGTCGGTAAGACCTTCGCGATGCTCGGTGAAGCGCACCGCAGGCAAGAACGAGGATGCGACGTGGTCGCGGGCGTGGTGGAAACCCACGGCCGCGCCCGCACCGCCGCACTACTGGACGGCATCGAACTGATTCCTCCGCGGATAGTCCACTACCGCGGATCGATCGCTCAGGAACTCGATGTCGCAGCGATCATCGAGCGGGAACCTTCGCTGGTGCTCGTCGACGAACTCGCCCACACCAACACCCCGGGTAGCGCCCACGAGAAGCGCTGGCAGGACGTCGAGGAATTGCTGGCAGCGGGAATCGATGTGGTCTCGACCCTGAATGTGCAGCATCTGGAGAGTCTCAACGATGTTGTCGAGCAGATCACCGGTGTACCGCAACGAGAAACCGTCCCGGATTCGGTGGTTCGGGCAGCGGAACAGATCGAATTGGTAGACGTGGCTCCAGAAGCGCTGCGCCGCAGACTCTCCCACGGCAATATCTACGCAGCCGAGAAGGTCGACGCAGCGCTGAGCAACTATTTCCGGCAAGGCAATCTGACTGCCCTACGCGAACTGTCGTTGTTGTGGATCGCCGATCAGGTCGACGCTGCGTTGGCGAAATACCGCAGTACACATGACATCACCGACACGTGGGAGGCACGTGAGCGTGTTGTCGTCTCGGTGACCGGTGGACCGGAGTCCGAGACCCTGTTGCGTCGCGCAAGCCGGATCGCCTCGCGGTCCAGCGCGGAATTGATGGTGCTGCACGTCATCCGCGGTGACGGCCTCACCGGCGTCTCGGCACCGCAGATGGGGAAGGTCCGCGTACTCGCAGCGAGTCTCGGCGCAAGCATGCACAGTGTCGTCGGTGACGACGTGCCGACCACGCTGCTCGACTTCGCACGGGGGGCCAACGCGACCCAGCTCGTCATCGGAACCTCGCGGCGGTCTCGCTGGGCCCGAATACTGGACGAGGGCATCGGCGCTGCGGTCATTCAGAACTCGGGCAAGATCGATGTGCACATGGTCACCCACAACCAGATCAGTCGAGGTTTTCGGCTCGGCCGGCTGATTCCGCCCAACCCGAAGCATCGACGAATTCTGTCCTGGGTTGCCGCCGTGGTCGTACCCGTTGTCTCGGCCCTGGCGATGCTGCTGGTGGATCCGTATCTGGATCTCGGCGGCGAGAGCGCCCTGTTCTTCATGGTCGTACTCGGCGTTGCGCTCCTGGGCGGCGTTGCACCCGCGGCACTGTCGGCGTTAATCGCAGGACTGTTGCTCAATTATTTCTTCGCCGATCCGCGGTACAGCTTCACCATCGCCGAACCCGACAACTTCGTCACCACCGTGGTGCTGCTCATCATGGCGGTGGCAGTGGCATTTCTCGTCGACGCGGCTGCCCGACGCACCCGCGAAGCTCGGCGAGCGTCACAGGAAGCCGAGCTCCTGACACTGTTCGCCGGAACGGTGCTGCGCGGCGGCGACATTCGAACGCTGTTGGAACGAGTCCGCGAGACGTACTCCCAGCGCGCGGTCTCGATCATCAGAGGTGCTGGTGTAGTCGTCGAATCGGTCGGTGATTCTCCACCCGCCGTGCCCGATGACGCCGACACCGCAATCGACACCCCCGACGGTTCCTTCACGTTGCTCCTGTCCGGTACCAAGACCGGTGCGCACGATCGACGTGTGCTCAGCGCAGTAGCCAACCAGGCAATGGGTCTGATCCGGCAGACCGAACTCGCCCAAGAGGCGAGCACCGCCGCAGGACTGAAGGAAGTCGACCGTCTTCGGCGGGCACTGCTCTCTGCGGTCAGCCACGACTTACGAACACCGCTCGCCGCGGTCAAGGCTGCGGTATCTAGTCTGCGCGCGACCGATGTGGAATTCTCTGCCGAGGACACCGCTGAACTGTTGGCGACCATCGAGGAATCGACCGACCAGCTGACGGGTCTAGTTGGGAATCTGCTCGATTCATCGCGGTTGGCCGCGGGGGTCATTCAGCCGAGCCGGTCCATCGTGTACGTCGAGGACGCGGTGGACGCAGCGCTCGTCGGAACGCACACCGGTCGCGAACTCGTCATCGTCGATGTCGACGACGTCGCCGTCTCCGCCGACGCGGGTCTGCTCGAGCGCGTGCTGGCGAATCTGATCGACAATGCGCTGCGACACGCACCCGGATCGCCGGTGCGGGTCGGGGCCGCCTATATCGGCGACCGAGCGGTGATCACCGTTGCCGACAGCGGCCCTGGGATCGCTCCCGGAAGCGAAGAGGCCGTCTTCGAGTCCTTCCAACGATCGGGCGACCGCGACAACACCACGGGCGTCGGGCTCGGACTCTCCGTTGTGCGTGGGTTCGTCGAAGCCATGGGAGGCTCGGTGACGGTGTCCGATACTGCAGGTGGTGGTGTGACCATGACCGTCGAATTGTCCCGAGCGGAATCGACTGCCAGAGTCGACTTCTTCGAGCAGACCCATGGGTGAATCCCGTTCCGCGATCAAGGTTCTGGTTGTCGACGACGAGCCGCAGATCGTGCGCGCACTGCGCATCAACCTCACCGCCCGCGGGTACCACGTCGTCACCTCGGCCACAGGTACCGGCGCGCTACGCGCAATTGCGTCCGAGCACCCCGATGTCGTGATCCTCGACCTCGGACTGCCCGATATCGGCGGCCTGGACGTGCTCGCCGGTGTGCGAGGATGGAGCGAGATTCCGGTGATCGTGCTGTCCGCGCGCACCGACAGCGGCGACAAGATCGAAGCCCTCGACGCCGGTGCCGACGACTACATCACCAAACCGTTCGGGATGGACGAATTTCTGGCCCGGCTGCGCGTTGCCGTCCGAAGACGAGCCATCAGAACGTCCCCTACGGACCCGCTCGTGACCACCTCGTCTTTCACGATCGATCTGGCCTCCAAGAGGGTGACCAGGGACGGGGAGATCGTGCATCTCACGCGCACCGAATGGGGAGTCCTCGAGATGCTGGCCCGCAATGCAGGCAAGCTGGTGGGGCAGAAAGAACTACTCCGAACTGTCTGGGGCCCAGGGCACGATCACGGCTCCAATTATCTGAGGATCTACATGTCTCAACTTCGGCGCAAGCTGGAAGTCGACCCGGGCAAGCCTCGGCATCTCATCACCGAGACGGGAATGGGTTACCGACTCGTGGAATGAACCGGACCGGAGAAGGCATCTCGGGGAGCAGATCCAGATGGTGGGCTTGTCCGTCGGACAGTGTCAGGACGCTCGGGCAGTCTCCCGGACCGTCGGCGATCGCGAGAACGTCACCGACCCGAACATCCGCCGGGAGCGACACTGTCGAGTCGATCACGCACCGACGCAAAGGATCACTGCCGTCGGCGAGTACGAACAATTCGTCGCCGGCCTGGCTGTGACGGTTGGCGATGACCGCCGCGGCCGGACCGGCCGGGGCGCAACCGGTTCCACCGTCCACCACCACGACGGCTCGTTGCGAATCCGTCCGGTCGATCGACCGGACACGGCACACCGTCACCATGGACGCGTCGGTGATCGACTCCCCGGTCTCGACGGCAAGCTGCGGACGCGGAAAGCGATGCCGAATGCAGCCTTCGTCGACGGCGTCTTCGACGACGTCGGACAGGAGCGCAGTATCGAGTCCCGTCCGAGAATCGATCCGTAGATGGAGCCGATTGCCGATCACACCGTGATCTCGGTAGGCCTGAGCCATCACCCCGAGAGACTCGACGATCCGTGCGAACACCCCGTCGAGAGTGGACGCGCTGCATTCCACACCGTCGAATTCCGTTGCGGGGCAGTCGACAACCTGAGCGATGACGTTCTCCGCGTATTCACGATTGCCATCGGTGCTGACCAGAGTCGACTGTGCGGGGGCTACGGTACGGTCCGCATCCGAAATCCGGTGAAGACCTGCGGCGACGACGATTCGGCCCACTCGCTCACCCGCCGGGAGTGACAGCAGGAGATCTGCAGCCTGCGCGCTCTGCGCTCGGCCGACGATATGGGAGGGATCGACACCGAGCTGCCGGGCGGATGACAACGCTGCCATCGAGTCGACGACCAGCGTCAAGTGCTGCTCCCCTATCCAGCGCGCCACAACCGGGGCCAGCACACTGCTTGGCCTGTAGAGCATTTCGGCTGTGAACGACCCGAGCGCGATGCGATTGCACCTACCGCGCAGGCTGGTTTCGTCGATCACGCACACCGGCGTCGAGTAACGATCGGCGATGTCATCGAGGAACATTCCTGCCACCGTCACTCGACCGTGTCGATAGTGCGTCGTACTCTGCCACACGGCGTGATCCAACCGCGACGACAGTGCACCTCTGAGCGACGGCAGATAATCCAACAATGTCATCGAACACATCTCCTCGTCGATACTGGACCGAGTGCGGGCCTCCAGTCGATCATCGTCCCGAATCGAGGCGAACAGCTCTGCCTTGACGGGAAATTGACGCTGCGGACAACGACCTTGACGCCGCGGTAACAGATGCGCCTCGACCATCTGCACCCCGTAAGAATCTCGGTACGTCGCGTCAAAACTCCGTCAACGAACTGCCCGAGCGGTTCGTGCGGGCGTATATCTGAGTGCATGACACTCTCGCTCGAAGCGACCGATCACTCGACACAACTGCACAATTCGATCCACCTCATGCGTCGGGTCATGCCAGGGGTCGGTTTCGGTATCCGCGCGGCCGAGCTCGGCGACCGAGCTCTCGCCACCTGGGTACGGAACTCCGGTGTCACCGTCCTCGCGCACGATGACGACGAGCTCGATCGTGTGCAGCTCAGCGGGATTCGACCGACCCAAATAGTGTTTCGATGCGGAGCCGGCACCGACGGTATCCGCAGTGCCGTGCACCGCGGGGTGTTCCGTTTCGTCGTCGGCACGGAGCCGCAGATCGCTCGATTGACAGAGTGCGCGCAACGAACGAAATATGTCTACCTCGACAGCGATGCGCCGGCAGCACTCTGCGGTCACCGAGTGGAGGTGGTCGGCCTCCACAGCGACGTCAGCAACTCCGGCGACGCGGACGAGTGGGCCTCGGCGGCCGAAAAACTGCTGCGCCGAGCATCCGAGTCCACGACGTGCGGATCGCCGGTGCACCGGATCATTCTGAGCGGCGGATCGACCGAGGAGTGGATGACCTGTTCCGCCCCGTACCTGACGTCCGTCGTGCGCTCTGTGGACGCTGCACTGGATGAGGGGTGCACCCGATGGAATCTGCCACGGCCTGCCGTCTCGGTGATACCGGCGCAGGCGGCGGCCCACTGATGCTCCGGGAGGCGTATACCGTCGAGTCGACAGAACTTCCGTCCCGAGAAGGAGCGTCCACTCGATGGCCGATATCGATTTCTACTTCGATCCGGTGTGCCCGTTCGCCTGGATGACCAGCAAGTGGGTCCGCAAGGTCCAGGCCCAGCGCGAGTACACCGTCGACTGGCGGTTCATCTCGCTGCGCCTGCTCAATTCGCACATCGACTACGACGCGCACTTCCCACCCGAGTACGAGGCCGGCCACACCGCGGGTCTCCGACTGTTGCGGGCCGCCGCCTCTGTTCGTCGTGAGCATGGGTCGGACGCTGTCGGGCCGCTGTATCAGGCCCTAGGAACCCACATCTTCGACACCGAGATGGTGCCCGACGACGCTGCGAGCCACGGCCATCGAGGCACCGCCACATTCCTCGGGCCGATCCTCGAAGAACTTGGTCTGCCCACCCATCACACTGCAGCGCTGGACGATTCGTCACTGGACGACGAGATCCGGGCCGAAACCGATCATGCCCTCTCGCTCACCGGCAAGGACGTCGGCACACCCATCATTGCGTTCGAGCCGCCGGACGGCGTCGCCTTCTTCGGTCCGGTGATCAGCCGACTCCCCAGCGATGAGGAAGCAGTAGCACTGTGGGACAACGTGATCGGACTCGCTCGATTCCCCGGCTTCGCCGAGATGAAGCGCAGTCTGCGCGAGCTCCCCCAGCTGAAGGCGCTGGGCGTTCAGGAGGACGATGCGGGCGTGCAACAGGACTGGCACGCCGGTAGCCGACGACAGAAGAAGTGATGTGCCGGCCGGATCAGCCGCCTCGCACGTCGTCCATGTTGCCGACGTCCGGGGTTCCGGCGTCGAGGCCGTAACGCAGGTAGACGGTGCCCTTCCCGCCGACGGCCGGAGGCTCGAGCAGCGTCAGGTTGCTGGGCACGGTGCCGTCGGCAAACACTCTTTTTCCCGCCCCGAGAACGATGGGATGCACCCATAGATCGAGTCGATCGAAGAGCTTCTCGCGCAACAGAGTCTGAACCAGATCGAGACTTCCGACGACCTTGATGTGGTCGTGCCTCTCTCGGATCTCACGCACGGCATCGACCAGATCCGGTCCGAGTTGGGTCGAACCGTCCCACCGCAGATCGGGTGTGCCACGCGAGGCCACGTATTTGGGGATCGCGTTGAACAACGTGGCAAACGAATCGTTTTGGTTCGGCCAGTACGCAGCGAAGATGTCGTAGGTGCGTCGACCGAGCAGGAGCGCATCCGTGCCCTCGTATGCGGCGACAACTTGCGCCCCGGAGACCTGGTCGAGCAGAGGAACCTGCCAGCCACCGTAGGGGAAATTCTCTGGATCTTCTTCGGGGCTTCCGGGTGATTGTGCGACGAGGTCGAGGGTGGCGAAAAGCTCCAAGGTGATGAGGCCCATGATTACTCCTGGTTCGGTGGGGATTTCTTTGTGACGAAACCTTTTCAGCCCAATACTTTCCGCAAGCTCTCGGCAAATTCTGTCGGCTTTCCGGTCTGACCGAATTCTCCGCCGAGGAATCCCGAGTGGCCGCCGGGAAAAACGATCGGCTCCGATCCGAGCAGCGCCGCAGTCGAATACGCTGCGCGAGCTGCCATGTGACCGTCCTCGGGACCGCCGGATTCTTCCCCTACGCCGATCACCACAGTGGTGGGTGCTGCACGTAACGCATCGACGTCCGGTGCAAAGTCCACTCCGCCCCCGCGCATGTTGGACATCAGCGCATCGTCGCGGGTTCCGTCGTCCTCGGCCGAGAGACCGAACTGCGCCGGGTCCGGTGCCGGGCGATCGAAGTAGGTGTCGTCGATGGGTCCCGCGTGCATGAGCAGAGACATGAATTCGGCCATTGCCGGCCCGCGGCCGTGAGCGTCGTAGGTGGCCACCATGTTCGCGCACACTGTCGCGATGTTCTCGCGGTCCGGCAAAGCGCCTCCGGCGGGTGGTTCGTGGGCAACCAACGTCCGAACATCGGACGGGTACTTGCTGACGAGCACCAGCGCATTGACCGCACCCCCGCTCGAGGCGAACACATCGACAGGCCCGTGGCCGACGGCGGTGAGCACTGCATGCAGGTCGTCGGCATGTTCGCCGAAGGTGACCGCGGCGGTCGTGTCGTCACGTCGACTACGTCCCACATTTCTCGGGTCGTACGTGACGACCACCCGGTCGCCGAAGTGCGATGCCAACGTGCCGAACCCACCCGCATCCATCGGCGAGCCGATGAGCAACAGGGGTGTGACCCCGGGCTCGAGCTCGCCGATCACGTCATAGGTCAAGGTCGCACCGGGAACGGAAACTGTCTGTGTCGTCATGCTCGTGTGGACCTCGGTCCGAGCGAAAACTCACCGGACGGTGTCGCCTAGTCGTAGAGAACCGCCGTGCCCGTCTGTCTCAACTTCTCGAGACCGTCTCGGAAACGCTGCAGGTATTCGGGCGAATGTCCGACCCAGTCGGTCGTCTCCTCGACTATGCGCACCGGTTCTGCGCTGCGATACGAGTGCGTCGGGTTGCCGGGAAACCTCTTGTCCGTCACGTTCGGGTCGTCCTCCACACTGCCGGTCGGCTCCACGATGTAGACCCGCGGATCCCCAACGCCGACGGCCATCTCCGCCGCGAGCACAGCACCGTCCAGCACCTTGGTCATGTAGATGTAGTTCGAGATGTGCTCGGGGCGGTAGTTCGACCGATACCCGGGGACCAAGAACTCACCGGCCTCGAGATCGGCCTTGGTGCCATGAAAGTAACTCTGGTCGCTCCGCAGGCTGCGCTCCTGGCAAGCACCGGATTCGTGGACGCGAAATCGCTCCGGTGTGTCAGCCATGTCTGCCATAGAAAACTCCTCCGTGTCGGTAGCCGGAAGAGTGTGCACGCCCGACGGGGTCTTGCCGCAAGCCCCCACCCCGGCGATACACTGAAGGCAACGCAGGCCAGTTCGTTTATGGATTCCGCTCTGCCAGGCGAGGGCTCACAGTCCCGACTCGAACCTGGATGTGGCCTCCGCGGACAGTGCGAGTCGACAGATCCCGCAGCAGTGGCGTCATCGCCGTCCACGGATGAGCGTCGATATCCGACCCACCGAGTCGACACGCAAGCTTCGCCAGCGGGGTCCACACCGCCGCCCGGCCCACGGGCCGCTGCATGTCGACGACAGCCACGACGCCGCCCACTCGCGTAGCCGCGATCATCGTATCGAGGGCCGTCCGCCACGGCGTCATCAGCGAGAGCGCGTAGGTGCTCAGAGCCGCATCGAACGGGGCCTGTTCCCCCAGATCCGCCGACGTCAGGGCGGTGGCGTCGGCCGCGATGAGCGTGACGTTGGTCCAGCCGGCCCGGTCGGCTCGCCGTCGGGCCTGTTCGAGCATCTGCGGGCTGGCGTCGACCCCGGTGATCGAACCGGTCGGGCCGATCATCCGCTGCAACCCGGCGAAGTTCAGCCCCGTTCCGCAGCCGAGATCCAGAACATGGCTTCCAGCAGGCAGATTCAGCAACTCGAACGCCGCCTCTCGCCCGGCGCGATACACCGGCCATTCGAAGGAGATCACGTCGTACAGGCGCGCCGAGAAGGTGTACTTGGTCGGTCGTCTCATCTCGGGTCTCTCCAAGGCGCGGGCATAGTGGGGGGTATGGGAATCCGTCATTCGTCTTCGAGTGTGCCCGAGAACCGCGCCGACGTGGTTGTGGTGGGCGGCGGTACCGCCGGCATCGTGGCCGCGAAGACCGCGGCCGGCTTCGGCATTCGCGTCGTATTGATCGAGCGGGACCGCACCGGCGGCGACTGCCTGTGGACCGGATGCGTACCGTCCAAAGCACTGCTCGCGGCGGCTTCGGTGGCACAGACGGTTCGATCCGCGTCCCGGTTCGGCATCGTCACCCAGCCACCGATTGTGGATTTCGCGCTCGTGATGCAGCACGTGCACGGTGCGATTGCCGAGATCGCGCCGATCGATTCATCGGAGGCCCTCACCGAGGCCGGGGTACATGTGATCCACGGCGACGCCGTATTCGCCGGGCCGAACACCGTTTCCGTCGGTACGCAGACGCTCTATTTCGGTCAGGCAATCGTGACCACCGGCGCGCATCCGACGGTGCCTGCGATCGACGGCATCGAGCACGTGGACTACCTGACCAGCGACACCCTGTGGGATCTGAAGGACGTGCCGGAGCGACTACTGATCGTCGGGGCCGGTTCGGTGGGTTGCGAAATGGCGCAGGCATTTTCGCGCCTCGGATCTGACGTCACCCTCGTCGGACGGTCAGCGACGATCCTTCCCCGCGAGCACCCTGAGGCCTCGTCGATACTGACGCAGGCCCTGACCGACGAGGGCGTGCGCGTCCTGACCTCCACCGCTGTTGTGCAGATCAGGGAGGGTTCGGCGATCACCGACACGGGCGTCGAACTCGACTTCGATCGGGTGCTTGTCGCCGCCGGGCGGACTCCACGAACCGCGTCACTCGGCTTGGACACGGCCGGTGTGGAATTGGACGACAACGGATTCGTTCAGGTCGACGAGCATCTGCGGACCACCAATCCCCGCATCTGGGCGGCCGGAGATCTCACCGGGCATCCGCAGTTCACGCACACTGCCGGCGTGCACGGCAGTCTGGCCGCGAGCAATGCAGCACTGGGCCTGAACCGAAAGGTGAGCGCGACGGGAACCCCGCGGGTGACGTTCGCCGATCCCGAGATCGCCTCGGCCGGAATCGATGTGCGGACCGCGCGGCAGCGTGGATTGCGGCTGCAGACTCTCGACCACCATCACGTCGACCGTGCCGTCACCGAAAGAGCGACGAACGGATCGACGACGCTGGTGCTCGACGCCAAGCGACGCATCGTCGGGGCCTGCGTGGTGGGACCGCGAGCGGGCGAGACGATCGGGGAGCTGATCATCGCCATCGAGCAGGGGCTGCGTACCCGCGATCTCGCCGGAGCCACGCACCCGTATCCGACGTACAACGACGGGCCGTGGAACGCGGCGATAGCAGACGTGAAGTTGCAGTTGGGTTCTCCGGTGGTTTCCCGAGCGACGGCCGCACTGGCGAAGGTGCGCGGCAGGTGGATCGTCAGGAAAGAGCGCGATACCCGGCGATGATCCGTTGGGTGGAGCTCACCGCGACCACCGCCGCCCAGACCACCGCGATCTGCCACGAAATGCCCGGCAACAGCAGCCAGAGGCAATGCACCGCAATGGTTTCGGCACCCTCGGCCAATCCTCCGAGGAAGGAGAGCGAGCGGCCGTCGTCGATGGTGCGACCGGTGCGCTCGGCAATCGAGGAGAACGCGAGAAACGCGGTGCCGTTGATGTAGTACGCCAACAGCACCAGCAGGAACGGCCACCAGGGGGCGTCGTATCCGGCGGACGCACCCACA
This sequence comes from Rhodococcus sp. WWJCD1, assembly GCF_002258735.1. Taxonomy (NCBI): domain Bacteria; kingdom Bacillati; phylum Actinomycetota; class Actinomycetes; order Mycobacteriales; family Nocardiaceae; genus Rhodococcus; species Rhodococcus sp. WWJCD1. The sequence goes on along the minus strand of NZ_NOXY01000015.1, from coordinate 161,159 downwards.
GCGACACCCACCACCGTGGTGCCGTACACCACGAAATCGGCTGTGATGTCGAAGAATCCGCCCGCGCCGGCTGTTGTCGCCCGCCTGCGCGCCAGCGGTCCGTCCAGACCGTCGGCGATGCGGGAGACGATCCACAACGCCAACGCGAGTGGCCAAAATTGCAGGCCAGCCGCCAGTGCACTACCCAGACCCAGCACCAGTCCGGCGGCGGTGATCCGGTCGGGTGTGATCGTGGGGCGGTCGAGGGCGCGGGCACAGCGATCGAGTGGAGCTTCGAGGTGGCGGCGCAGAAAGCTGTCGATCATTCGGCAGCTCCGGTCAATCCCAGGCGGCGGGCCAAGAGGGCCGACCCGGCCGCGATGGCCAGTACCGCGAGCAGTGCGATGGCGAACGGCCACGACAACGGAGACGTTCCGTACGCACCGAGCGCGGTGTAGGCGACGGTCGCGGGCACGATGCCGATCATTGTGCCCACCACGTAGTCACGTTGCCCCACGGCACTGACTCCGGCCGCGTAGTTCACCAAGGAGAACGGTAGCGGCACCAGACGCACGAGCAGTACCGACAGCAATCCGCGTCGCCCGAGCATGGCGTCGAGCCGGCGGAGCCTGTCCCATTCGGTGCGGGCCACCTGGCCGCGTCCCAGCGCCCGCGCTCCCCAGTACCCGAGGTAGGCCCCCATCGTGGCGGCGAACACCACGACGGTTGCGCCCACCGCCAGTCCGAACAGCAGTCCCGACGCGATGGTCAAAGTGCTGGCGGGGAACGGGGTGGCCGACAGGACGGCGTAGAGCACGACGAACAGCGCGATGCCCCAGGGCCCGGCCGACGCCACTCGGTCACGGATGAACGCCGGATCGGGTAGATCGACGGTGCCGAGCACGATCACCAGAGCGATGACGACCACGGCAGCCGCGACCAATTTCAGGGTGGTGCCGCGGCGACTACGCGTCGGGCGGTCCTGCGTCACAGTGTGTGCCTCTCGTCCGGCGGTCAGGATCCATTGTGCACACGACCGGTGTGCCCGCGTGTTCAGCGGTTGTCCCATACGACCGATTACGGTGGTGAGGGCAGCGTCGACGACGGCTGCTTCGGTTGATCTGGAGGCCCACGGTGATTCGATCGGTACGGCGCGCAGTGACGATTGCGGCGAGCGCAGGGCTGCTGCTGACCGCCTGCGCAGCACCATCATCGGAGGCTCCGCGCGCCGAGGACTTGTCCTGGAGCGAGATCCAAGAGCAGGCACAGGGGCAGACGGTGTCGCTGTGGATGTACGGCGGCGACGAGCAGGGCAATGCCTATGTCGACGACGTGCTCACGCCCGCGGCGGCCGAAGCGGGCGTCACGCTGCGCCGCGTGCCGGTGGAATCGACGACCGACGCCGTCAACCGCATCCTGTCCGAGCGGCAGGCCGGGGTCACCGACGGCGAAGTGGACCTGGTGTGGGTCAACGGCGCGAACTTCGGCACCGGTAAGCAGGCCGGCGCGTGGCTGTGCGGGTGGACGCAGAATCTGCCGAACATGGAACTGACCGATCCCGAGGATCCGCTGCTGCTCGACGACTTCGGCACCCCGGTCGAGAACTGCGAATCGCCCTGGCACAAAGCTCAATTCACCCTGGTCTACAACGCGGCAGCTATCCCCGATCCGCCGACGACATTCGACGGCGTGCTCGACTGGGCCAAGGCCAACCCCGGCCGCTTCACCTACCCCGCTCCCCCGGACTTCACCGGCTCGGTGTTCGTGCGTGAGGCGTTGATCAATGCGTCCGGCGGTGTCGACGAGGTTCCCGCTCAGTTCGATCAGGACTCCTACGATCGCCTCGCCCCGGCATTGTTCGACCGATTGAACGAGCTCGCCCCGTCGCTGTGGCGCGAAGGAACGACGTATCCGCAGTCTTCTTCCGAGCTCGACGCCCTCTACGCCGGCGGCCAGGTCGACATGACCATGACGTACGGCCCCGCGACCCTCCCGAAACTCGTCGCCGACGGCACCTTCCCGCCGGAGACCCGCGTCCTGACTCTCGACGAGGGAACCGTCGGGAATGCGAGTTTCCTTGCCATTCCGTCGACGTCGGGGAAGTCGGCCGCGGCGCAGGTGGTTGCCAATCTCGCGTTGTCGCCCGAGCAACAGCTTGCAAAGGCGACGCCGGACGTGTGGGGGCAGTTCACTGCGTTGGACATCGCGCGTCTGACCCCGGAGGAGCGGGCGCAGTTCGAGCAGCTCCCGTCCTCGCCGGTGGTTCCTTCGTACGAGGTGATCTCGGCGAACGCGCACCCGGAGCTGTCCGCGGAGTGGGTCACCCCGCTCGACGAGGGATGGCGTCGAAGCGTGCTCGCCGGTCAGTGAGCGCGTCCACGAGGAGCTTTCGCGGCACAGCGGCGGTCCTCCCCGCCGTCGTCTTGGTCGTTCTCGTCGTCGGCGGCGGTCTCGGGACCGTGGTGCTGCAGAGCCTGGGCTTGATGCCGTTGGTCGGAACCCCCGAACTATCGGTCGACGCGTATTCCGCGCTGGGCGACGACCTCTGGCGCTCAGTGGGGCTGACGCTGTCGATCGCCGTCGTCTCGACGGCATTGGCCACGGTGATCGGGCTTGCCGCGGCGCTGACGGCCTTGTCGGGTGGACGGGCCGCCCTCGTCGTCGCCGGGTTGACCGTGACTGTCCCGCACCTGATCGGTGCCGCGGCGATGGCGTTGTTGCTAGCGGATTCGGGGATGCTGCCCCGCATTCTCGGCATGACCGACGGCGGCTGGCCGGAGGTGGTCGGCGGGCGGTGGTGGATCGCCGTTGTCGCCGAATATGCCTGGAAAGAATCGGCTTTCGTGGCCGTCGTCGTGGCCGGGACTCTCGCCACCCGAGTAGCTGCATTCGACGAGACGGCCGCAACCTTGGGCGCCGGCCGGTGGACTCGGCTCCGTTTGGTCACGCTGCCGTTGGCTCGGCCCGCGCTGATCGCGTCGGCGGCCATCGCGTTCGCCTACACCGTCGGATCGTACGAGGTGGCCCGCATTCTGGGTCGGCCCTATCCGGAGCCGTTGTCGGTGATGGCAATTCGCCTGTTCACCTCGATTGATCTCGAGACGCGTCCACAGGCAGCAGCTGCCGCGACGGTCGCCACCGCTCTGACGGTGGTCGTGGCCGCGGTGGCACTGCACTATCTGCGCAGATCGGCAGCGTGGAAATGAACAAGGTTGCTCCCGCTGTCGGCAGGTCCGTTCTGGTCCTGTGGTTCCTGCTGCCGCTGATTCCAGTTGTCTTGTGGGCCATCAGCAATCGATGGTCGTTTCCCGGATCGGTTCCGCAGGACTGGGGGTTCGACGGCGTTCGCAGTGCTCTCGACGCCGGTGGCGTCGATGCGTTCGTGCGGTCGACCCTGCTCGCTCTGGCCGTCGCCGCTATCGCAACTCCATTGGGCGCGTTGGCGGCTCGCGCCCTGGTGAACGGCACCGTGCGTTTCCCCGCTTTCGTGGCCGGGGTTCTCTTCGCTCCGCTGGCCCTGCCCCCGTTCGCCGTGGCGTTGGGACTCGATGTTCTGGTGCTGCGCTCCCGCATTCCGAGCACGGTGGCGGTGATCGCGTTGCTGACCGTTGCGGCCATTCCGTACACGACGTACCTGATGCGAGTGGCATTCGGCGCGTACGACATCGGTTACGAGGAGGAGGCGCGCACACTCGGTGCGTCGAATGCCATGGTGCTGCGAAGGATTCGCATTCCGCTGCTGGCTCCAGCGTTGGCGGGGGCGGCGTTGCTCGCGTTTCTCGTGGCGTGGAGCGACTACGTGATCACCCTGCTGATCGGTGGAGGCAGACTGGTCACCGTGCCCATTCTCGTCGCCTCGTTCTCCGCGGGGACCGGTAACGACTCCGTGGTGGCTGCGCTGTCGGTCGCCGCCGTGGTGCCGCCGTTGTTGCTGGTGCTCATGCTGGCCCGGCTGCGTCGTAGGAGTGCCCGATGAGCGTCGAACTGTCCGTTCACGGACTCACGAAAGTCCATGCCGGTCAATCGGTTGCGGCTCCAAATTCGTTGGATCTCACCGTGTCGCCGGGTTCGTGTACGGCGATTCTCGGACCCTCGGGCTCGGGTAAGAGTACGGCGCTGCGGCTCATCGCGGGACTGGATTCGCCCACCGCCGGCACGGTGCGCATCGACGGCCGTGAGGTGACCGACGTTGCGGCCGAAAACCGCGGGGTGGGGATGGTCTTCCAGCGTCCGATGTTGTTCCCGCACATGTCGGTACTGGACAACATCGGCTTCGCCTACCGCGCGGCCGGGGACAGTCGTAAGCGGTCGCGCGAACGTGCCCGGGAGTACCTCGACCTGGTGCATCTGGGTGATATCGGAGGACGGGCGGTCTCCGAAGTGTCGGGCGGGCAGGCCCAGCGGGTGGCGTTGGCGCGCTCACTCGCCGGCTCACCGCGAGTGTTGTTGTTGGACGAGCCGTTCAGTGCTCTGGACCCGGTGTTGCGCACCGAGATGCACGACCTGGTTCGCGAATTGCGTTCGACGTTGGATCAGACTCTGCTGCTCGTCACTCACGATCAACAGGAGGCGGCGGTGCTGGCGGATTCGGTGGCGGTGCTCATCGATGGACGGCTCGAACATCACTCCGATATCGCGACGGCCTACACACGTCCGAGCACGCTGGCGGTGTCGCGACTGATGGGTGGGATGAACGAAATCGAGGGTCGGTGGGATGGGGTTGGGGTACATCGCTCCGAGCTGGGTGAGTTGGAGGTGGACGGGGTTGCGGGGCTTCCGGCAGGGCCGGCCGTGTTGCTGCTGCGACATGAGCTGATCACTTTGGATGACAACGGAATTCGTGGAGTTGTTTCGGGTCTGCGTCCGACCGGATTTCGCAGCATCGCCGATGTCACCGTGGGCTCCACGGTTGTAAAGGTGGAGTTGGCTGCGGGATCAACGGTGCGGGTCGGGGATGCGGTGGGGTTGGAGATTCCGGGAGGGGCGAGGTCTGTTGTTGCGGGCTGAGATCGGAGATGTGGCGGTTGGCAGTCCTAGTGCACCAGTGACGTCGCGCGTGCTCACATCACCCACCTACGAAAGCGGCAGTTACCGCACCGTCAGGATCTCTTGACGGTGCGGCGCGTTTTGGTTGGGCGACAATCGCGGGAAGACACTAATTGATGAGTGGTCGGGAGAGGACGTCACTTTTGCTTCTTCACTAAGCAAGGGCAGGGAGTGTCAGATCTTTAACAACCCACCCACGTGCGGATAGGGCCTCGATGTAAGGTTCAGCTCGCGCACGATGGACCGCGAAGGCGAGCAGATGTGTAGGGCGGGATGCTCCGACAAAAACCAATTCCGCAATGCGGCGTACTGCCTCGCCCGCAGTGGTGAACCCCTCTTGGCTGGCGTACCTCCGAAGTACCTCGTGGACGTCGTATCGCCTTCCTGTCGCCCCATCTAGACACTCAAGAATTAGTGTCGCTGAGTGTGTCTCGCCTTTGGCCCCATGGATGGTTCCAGGAGATATCGGCACCACACCACCAATTCCAAAGGGCGGCAGGACCGTATGATGCGGAGACGGGTAGATGGGCGGAGGAACATAAGCAAATGTTCCGGGCCTCTGCTGGACTCCTGATTGGCCATTGAGTTCGTCAACCAGTTCAAGCATGGTTTTCATGGTCGCGCCCCACCGTAGCTCGTCGTCAAGGGATTTCGACGTGATTTCTAGAAGCATTGCTCGGAGGCGGCCTCCTGCCGAGGTGGCATCGCGTGAGAGTTTCCGTAGAACTGGCAACGGACTCTCGCATCTAACTGACTCGCGGATCGTGTTCCAGATGAGTTCTGCCGCGCCGTGCCACTTGCCGTCCAATCGTCGGTTACGAGCCGCCCGGGCAATCTGGATCAAGGCCCCGTGACCTGTAATCGGCCTGTCTACAAGGTAGTCTGGGATATAGCAGCTGATGGACTGGGGATATTTTGTTGAAGTTCCGGGTTCTCGCCGTGCGCCGAGTGCCCGGGGAGGAAATTTAAGGACCTCTGAGTTCGGTACGTAGTCGCGAACCAGCAGCTGAAACGCAGGAACGACTGCTCCGACGCAACTATCGTCGTACAGAATAACCGCCACTGCGCCCTGCGGACCAGTTCCGACTATATCTTGGACGCGGTGAATAGTGAGCGTGCTGACAAATTCTGCAATTAATGGCCCAAATCTGCGACTGGCGCTCAACTGTAGCGCATCTGAACGGGGAAAGGCGGAATGCGAGACATCATCGTTCTCATTTTTCCTGGCGAAAATCCCCTGGTTGACGTCACCCACCCGTTGTACTACCGCGTCTGTGCTACCGAATACTTTGTCGAGTAACCGTTGCTGTGCAAATTCTGTGTCCTGCGTTTCGTCAATCAGAACGAACGGAAAACGGTGCGCCACCGCTTTTGCCAGTCCCATGTTCCTAAAAAGGGCGCGTTCGGCGATCGCGAACATGTCCGCGTAGCGAAATAGACCTCTCCTCGCCAGACGCATTTTAAGCTCGACGAATTCTCTACCACTTGCAGTATCCGGACCAAACGGTAGCTCTTTAGCGGTTTTGACCAATAGTTCGCCGTCTTCCCAGACAAAATGCGCGTTTGCAATGAGAGCCTCGCCGTTTCCAAATTTTCGGCCAAGCACTGAACGCAAGGTTGTGAAATCTGAGCTTTGCCTCATCATGCGCGCAGCTGATTCTGCATACGCCGCATCGTCGATCGACTGCACCTCTACCCCTTGCGATCGCAGCGCAGGCAGGGAAATAAAAGAATTAGTGAAGGACTGGATCGTGCCGATGAAATGCGGGTAACGCTCCAGTTTGGAGCCGGAAGGGGTCGACTTGAGCCGCGAAGAGATCTCATCTTTTGCCGTGTTGGTATGCGACAGAACGCACAAACCACGCGTGGCGCTGTTCCATGCCTGTGCAAATAGAGCAAGTTTTAGGCCGACCAGGCTGGTCTTTCCAGAACCGGGAGCCGCTTGAACATCGATCGCGTTCAAGCTCTGGATGAAATCCAATTGTTCCTGGTGAGGAAGGTCGAGCGCTAAGGCGGCGGCTGCTGCCTGGACTCGCTCTCGACTGAAGACCTCTAGGTCATACGGCGCACTCATGGGACGCTCACGGTGCACAAGTGCCCAAATGCGCGCCTGAGGTATTCAGGTAGATCAGCATCAGTAACTTTCGTAGCGTCAAGAAGGCGAGCGGCGTGTTGTGCAGCAATAGTTTTGCTGGCTTTGTTTAAACGCAGTGGTTTGTAGATCTCCAACGCCACGGTCGCTAACGGCCTTCGCTGGTCTCTCCAACCGTCGAGTTCGACTTTAGCATCGGACTCTGCCTTCTGGAGCTTAATAGCATCAGGCCATGTTTTCTGTGAAACCACAGCAGCACATATTGCCTTGTGCATTATTTCAGCCATGGTCCACGATGCCGCAGCGAGATCGTACTCCAATGTCCAGTTGTCAGAAACGAAAGTCTTGACTGGTCCGCTGTCTTCAGCTGTCAAGTTGGCAATGTGGGCGACGACGGCATCTTGAGTCATCTCGGCGGAGCATTTAAGCTGCCCCCGCATTTCTGTCGATGTTCCTTTCGGAACCAGGTCCCGATCACGGATACATGCTACTGACACCGGAATCTGCTCGCCGTCGCGTTGAAAGATTCTGCTGTATCGGAAAAGACCGACAGTACCTACATTGACGACACTGACCCCGGAAGCGTTAAATGGTTTGCCCACTGCGGCTGCGAGAGCAGGTACGAGAATGACCTCAGCGTCACCTTCAACGACTGCAACTGCGCGCGCGAAGAACAAGTTGGCCTTAGTGACGTCAAGAAATCGGGTTAAGAACGCGTAGTCGCCGGCATTCAGATGGGTCAAGTCACGCGCAAGTCGAAACGTCCGACCCCGTGCCACCATCGTCAGATGCTCGACTGGCGTCGAGGACGCGACGTTCGGGCTGTGTGTAGTGACAATGACCTGCACCGCGGGTTGGCTCCCCGACTTGCCCGGGTGGGCCCGATCCTGGAGCAAATCCATGACGCGGGTTTGCAGTTGGGGGTGCAGATGCGCCTCTGGCTCTTCAATAAGAAGAAGCGGAGCGATGTCGCTGGTGCCAAGCAGAAGAAGCTCGGCAGCCATGAACAGCGCGTTGTTGTAACCGAGTCCTCGTCTGGTTCGATCTCCGTGGGCGGAGGCAAGTGTCAATTCGAGCCGTTCAAGGGCGCGGATCAGGGATGCATCCCCGGACACCGAGATTTCACCGCGCAGGCGGTCTGCACCTATAGCGAACTTCTTGAGATAGTAATCGTTGATGTCGTCACGCGCGGCAGTCACCGCCGCGTTCTGCGCAAGCTTGTGCTCGGCGCGACGCATAATGCCGACGAGCGTGCTGGCTGTATCGGCTTCCTGGTCGAAGTCGTCGATCCCCTGCTCTTTAATCAACGGATAGCCAGCCATGATTTGCGACAAACGCGATCCACGTCCTGCTCGAAGCTCCGCCTCCGCGTCTCGAAGTGGTCGTAGGTATGTGGCTTTCAGCAGCTCACGCGCTGTGCCGTCCAGTGTCGGACCGTCCGCGTTTGGCCCCGTTCGCGTTGACACCGAAACTCGCTGCGGTAGAAGGGGGTTCATAATCTGCGCCTGAACGGTTACGTGCAGGGACACCGTGCCGTCGGAGTCGGTGGTTAGCAACTCAAGGAACGTAGCCTGCTCCTCAGTGGAGAGGTCCGCGAACCTACACGAAATGGTAATTTCGTCCGCCCTGCCCTGCGGGCTCACGTGGAAATCATCCCGCGTGATGCGGTGGAACTCTGTGGCCGTCGTCATCAGGCATAGACGAATCGCATCGACGATGGCGGACTTTCCGCTATCGTTCTCCCCCACCAAGACATTGGTGCCAGGACCAAATTCAAGGCTTAGCCGTAGGTCATCGCCACTGTCGCCTTTGGGGCGAGACCCAAAGATTCGAAAGTTCTCTGCTCGCACACTGCGCAGGTACATGTAGCTCCAATTCGTGGAAGCGTGTGTCGGTTCGCCGTCGGAGGTTCAAGATCCGCCGATCTAAATAGTGCAGTCTTCCGTGCAGGGATGTCCATCGCTGAGCTACCCACCGTGTGGTGTAGGGGTGCTTCTTATCCGGAAGTTATGTAGACGCGAACAATGCGTCCGTCGTGTAATTCTCCATACACTGGGTACATTCCGTCCCCCCATGCCGTTGCAAACGCAACTCCAGCACCCTCGTGGCCCTTAGGGAACGCGAGACGACCATGCGTCCCCGACAGCGTCGCGCCTACGCATCCCTGGTACGAGTACTCGAATAAGGTCCGTGAAATACCCTCGGCCGCAACTGGTTGCTGAATCTGAAGACTGGCCTGGTCGTGGTCAGTTGCGCGCCCGGCTTCTGATCGCCATTCGCCGTCGATGTAGCAGGGATCAGTGATGAGGAGCTGTCCGCTATCGACTCCGACCTCTCCTAACAGGACGATTTCGAGCTCCGTTGTCGCCGGGACCGTGCTTCCTTCCGTCGAATCGGGTCGTGCATCATCATCGGCAAAGTCATCCCCATCCATTGCTAGCATCATTCTGAACCCTTGTGTGCGCGATAGGTCCACCTCAAGGTTGGCCCGTTCATGACGGAGATGCTCTAGCGCGCCGATATTTCGATCCTTGTCTTCAGTGAGTCTGAGAATCTCGCTCTCGCGCGTCTGGATCCGCTCACTGAGGACCCGCTCCATGACTTCAGGGGACCGCTTCTCCAACTCCTGCGCCTTATCCCTCCACATATCACGGTTTTTTTCCACGCTGGAGATCTCAGCGTCCTTCACCGTCAAGGCGGCTTGCAGCTTGTCTACGTAGAGCTTCCAAATTGCAGCACCCCCGAGCAGCGCTCCGGCGTTAATAGCGAGCTGTACGGCATCGACCGTTGACGCGAACCACGACATTTCCACTCCTCTGGTCATGGGGAGTTAATCAGGTCCAACCGACAAGATGTGTTCGGTACCAGATAACGGGCGAACTGACCTCCTTCGGAGGCTAAACACCGGCGTGTCGGAACTCAACGAGTACGACCTACTGCAACCCGATGTCCTTCACTGCGTTACCGACTAGCGGTGCGTGCTTGGGGCGGTAGACCTTGACGGGGTCTAGGCTGGCGAGGCCGGTTTGGCAGGCGATGGGAATCCATCGGCACCGTTGCGCGTGCCCTGGGTGACGAAGCCGGCGCGGAGAGTGTCCACCGAGTTTTGCGAGCACCGGGGGTGTCGAAGCCCGCATGGTCAGCAAGGCGGCGGATGGGCTGGTGGATCGCTGCTGCGGCCAAACCTCGTCGGCCCACCCGCGTCACTGTTCGCGCGCGGTCTGAATGAGGAGCGTGATCGTGCCGACCAGCAGCGGGTTTCGCGGAGTGCGGGGTGGTCCCGCGCGGGGTTTTACTCCCGTCGAATTCCCGAACAAGTGGCGGTGATCATTTCCTGTGTCGTCGGGGACAGGTGGCCGGTGGTGCGGTGCCGGCGGTTGATCGCCGCCATCTAGGTGCGGAAGGTGGCGATGGCGTAGGACCGCCGCCCCGTTTGGCGCGGGTAGTCAGCGGCGTCGACGAGATCAGCGGCAATGGTGATCGGAGGCGCCGGCAACGTCGCGTGACTATTAGTCACGCACCATCTAGTGAAGCGCGTCCACGGGGGCGTGTGCGTCCTTCGCGTCCACTCAAATCGGCAGGAATGCACGAAGCTCGCGATCCGCTTTGCGCCGGCGAGCGGCATATCCGGCTCGACGGTTACCAATGAGCCGCCCTCAGGTTGCGCGCGTTAGTGATCACCACTGGTCTTCAGGCAGGTCGAGAGTCAAAACAGGAAGACTTCAGCAGGTCACTGGGAGGTCCGCAGAGCCATACTTTGCTGAAGTGGCGTTCAAGCACGACGGCGGGGAACGCAACTTTTGTCGCCCACGTCGGACTGGTCGGAGGCCAGTGCATCCGGCGGCCGCGAAAGTGAGCTTCCGCCGTAATCGGCCTAGCGCCCCGCATTTCCCCAATACACCTGGAACTACGATGTCCCCATGCCCGCCGGCCGCTTCGCTCCCAGTCCCTCCGGCGACCTTCATCTCGGCAATCTAAGAACCGCGCTTCTGGCCTGGCTCTTCGCCCGCTCCACCGAACGGCGGTTCGTGATGCGCGTCGAAGACCTCGACCGCGTGAAAGCCGGCTCCGAACAACGTCAACTCGACGACCTCGCCGCCATCGGACTCGACTGGGACGGTGCGATCATGCGGCAGTCCGAGCGTCGGGAAATCTACGACGCCACGATTCGCACGCTGACCGCAGCCGGGCTGACGTACGAATGTTTCTGCACGCGTCGGGAAATCCAACAGGCCGCATCCGCGCCCCACGCACCCGACGGCGCGTATCCCGGCACCTGTCGAAATCTGACCGCGGACCAGAGAGCAGCGAAGGACCGCCCACCGGCCATTCGATTGCGTTCGCAGGTAACCGAATTCACCATCGTCGATCAGCTGCACGGCCTGTTCCGAGGCCAGGTGGACGACTTCGTCCTCCGCCGATCCGACGGAGTCCCCGCCTACAACCTCGCCGTCGTCGTCGACGATGGAGCACAAGGCATCGACCAGATCGTGCGCGGTGACGACCTGCTCACCTCCGCGCCACGGCAGGGCTACCTCGCTCAACTCCTGGGCCTGACCCCCGCGACGTATGTCCACGTGCCCCTCGCTCTGAACATCGAAGGCAAGCGTCTGGCCAAGCGAGACGGCGCGGTGACGCTGCGCGAACGACCCGATGCGTGGGCACTCATCACCGCTTCCCTCGGTGTGCCGGACGTAAAGAACGCCGAGGAACTACTCGAACAGTGGAAGCCGACGCTGGTACCGCGCGAACCGTGGGTGTTCGACCCCTCGATCGTCTGACCACGAGCCGATCGAGATCACGTTGCAACGCGACAGGGCCCAACTCGGGATCAATCGGACGTACAGTGACCGCGACAACTCATCCCGAGGGAGAAGGACACGATGACCTCAGGCGGTTACGACCCCGACAAGGATCCACAGAACCCCGGTGGTTATCCCCCGCCGCAGGGCGGCGGCTACCCACCACCCGGCAACTACCCACCACCCGCGCAGGGCAACTACCCGCCACCCGGCAGCTACCCGCCTCCTCCCGGCGATTACCCCCAGCAGGGCGGCTACCCACCACCCGGCGGCTACCCACCGCCCCCACAAGGCAATTACCCACCGCCTCCGGCGTTCGGTGAGGCACCGATGCCGACGCAGCTGTCCGTGGGAACGGCCATCGGCTACGGCTTCGAGAAGTTCAAGCAGAACGCACTCGTCTGGGTCGGCATCGTCCTGATCGCCGCGGTCATCCAGGTCGTACTGAACTACGTGTTGAGCTCCAACAACATCGTCTTCAGCTTGATCTTCAGCGTCATCATCGGTGTCGTCTCACTCCTGATCCAGGCGGCACTCGTTCGCGGCGCTCTGCACGAGGTGGACGGGGTCAAGCCCGCGTTCGGGTCCTTCTTCCAGTTCGGCAATGTTGCCGCCGTCATCATCACCGGCATCCTCGTCGGCATTGCAACCAGCATCGGCTTCGTCCTACTGATCGTCCCCGGCATCGTCATCACGTTCTTCACGTGGTGGACCTTCCAGTTCGTCATCGACCGCGGCGACGAGCCGATTCCCGCCATCAAGGCCAGCGCGCAGGCAATCGCGTCGAACGGTGGGACCCTCTTCGTCCTCGCGCTCGCCCTGGTCGGCATCAATATCGTCGGCGGTCTCCTACTCGGCATCGGCCTGCTGGCGAGCATTCCGATCACGATCATTGCCGGCACCTACGCCTACCGCGTCACGGTGCGTGGCCGCGTCGCCTGACCTGTAGTCCGCCTCGATGGGCGCGCATCCCTCACTCGGGGATTCGCGCCCATCGTCGTCTCGGTGCTTGGATCCAGGGGTGACTACTACCGAACACACCGCCGCCAACGGCGGCACCGAGTCTGGGCAGGCCACGTTCGCTCACATCAGCCGGGGCTACTACCCCACCATCGTTGCGCTTTTCGTCGCGACCCTGCTGATCTCGAACGTGGCCGCCAGCAAAGGTGTCGCCTTCTTCGCCTCGTCCGACGTCATGCTCGGACCGTTCCAGATCCTGCCGATCAATACCGACGGCGCATTCTTTCTGTTCCCCCTCGCCTACATCCTCGGCGACGTACTCAGCGAGGTCTACGGCTTCAAGGCCACGCGTCGCGCGATCTATCTCGGTTTCGGCTCCCTGCTGCTCACCTCGGTGTGCTTCTGGATCGCCATCGAACTCCCCGCCGCCTCGTTCTACGAGAACCAGGCCGCCCTCGAAAGCGTCGTCGGCGTCGTGCCCCGGTTGGTCCTCGCCGGTCTCGCCGGCTACACCGTCGGGCAGCTCCTCAACTCCGTCGTCCTGGTCAAGATCAAGGAACGCACCAAGGAAAAGCACCTGTGGGCGCGACTGATCGGGTCGACCATCGTCGGCGAATTCTTCGACACGCTGATCTTCTGCTCCATCGCCGCCGGAGTCATCGGCATCAGTACCTGGACCGACTTCATCAACTACGTCATCGTCGGATTCCTGTGGAAGACACTGGCCGAGGTGATCGTCATGCCCATCACGTACCGCGTCATCTCGTACATCAAGAAGCGCGAGCCGTCGTACCAGGATGGCTAAGACGCAACCCATTCCATACTGAGGTCGTACAAACGCTCCCGGGCCGTCTCGAACGTGGCGACGGCCCGGGTGCCCGGCCAGTCTTCCGGCGTCATGGACGGCGGAAGACCAGGGTCGACGTAGGGAATGACGCGCCATTCGTCGAGCAACGGGACGAACGTGACAAACGCGTCCCGGGCATTCCGAGCCGAGGACCCGCCGTCGAAGGCCTCGAGAAATGCCCGATGACGATCGGCAATGCCGGCCAGATCCCACCACAGCTCGGCGCTCTCACGCAGCGTGGTCGGCGGCGCGACCTCGGAGGCGACGAACGTGGTCACGTAGGGCGAGAGCTCCAACGCGTCGACGATGGCACCGGCCTCGTCCGCGAGATATTCGGGTGCGATCCACAGACCGGGTGAGACTGTGCCACAGCCAATTCCGGTGAGTCGACGCCTCAGCTGGTGGCGTGCGGCGCGTTGGGTCTCGGGGATGGTGAACGAGATGAGACGAAACGGATCGCCGTCGGCCATCCGTCGGAACCCGAATATCCGGCCGTCACCGCGCGCGAACATGGTGTCGGCTTGCTCGGTGATGCGATAGCCGGTGCGACCCTCACGATTACTCGATTCGACGACGCCCTTCTTCTTCAGTCTCGTCACCGCAATGCGCGTGCTCTCCGGTGGCACTCCAAGCGTGTCCATCCAGACGACGAAATCGGCAATGGTAAACCACCCGCCGAGAGGCCGGACGTAGGCTCCGAGCACCGTGCGCACCAACGACGTTGCACTACCCGGACGAGACTCGAAGTCGTCGAGGATGGCCCCGGCAGTGCTAGGCGCGGAGTTCGTCACGGATCGCCACGATTCCCAGATACACCTCTCGGTATGAGGTACTCAGTGGGCTCAATCCCAGCCGAATACCGTGTGGCGCGCGGTAATCCGGGATGACACCCTGCTCCCACAGACGAGCGGTGATGGCCTTGAACTCGGGATGGTCGATGGTGACGTGCCCGCCGCGTCGATTCGAGTCCTCGGGTGAGGCGATCTCGACCCCGAGCGGAACCAGCATCTCTCGGACGAGCTCGAGGGCGTATTCGGTGAGCGCAACGGACTTCGCGCGTATTGCGTCCATACCCACCTCGGCGATCATCTCGATGGTGTCCTGCATCGCGATCATTCCGAACACCGACGGTGTACCGCTGATGACGCGTCGAATACCCTGTGCCGGAACGTAACCCTGCGCCATCTCGAACGGATCGGCCCGGCCCATCCACCCCCAGATCGGCTGAACGAAGTCGCCCAGAAGATCGCTGCGCACGTACGCGAAGGCCGGTGACCCCGGACCTCCGTTGAGGTACTTATAGGTGCACCCGACGGCCAGATCCACTCCCCAGGAATCGAATTCCAACGGTACCGAACCGACGGAATGACACACATCCAGCAGCATCAGAGCGCCGGCCGCGTGCGCGATCCGCGTTGCCTCCGCCACGTCGACGAGGAAGCCCGACCGGTAGGCAACGTGGGTGATCACCACCAATGCGGTGTTCTCCCCCACCACCTCGGCAAGCTGTTCCGGTTCGATACCACCGCGGCGGTCCGTCTCGATCCATCGCAGGGTCATATTCAGCTCTGCTGCAATGCCTTCGAGCAGATATCGATCGGTCGGAAAGTTGTCACGGTCGATGACGATCTCGGTGCGGCCCGGGCGCATGGCGATTGCCGCGCGGGCCAGCTTGTACAGCAACACCGTCGTCGAATCGCCGATGGTGGTCTGGCCGGGCGCTGCCCCCAGGGTGGCGTCGGCCAGGGCGTCGCCGATGGTGATGGGCAGGTCGAACCATTGCTCGTCCCAGCCGCGAATCAGGCGCCCTCCCCAGGCCTGCGTCATGAAGGTGTTGATCCGTTCGACGCTTGCCTTGGTGGGCCGGCCCAGCGAGTTGCCGTCGAGATACGCGCTGATCGACGGGTCGTCACTACCGAGGAACTTGTCGCGATAGCTGCGGAGCGGATCCTTCCCGTCGAGCTCGAGTGCACGTTCCATCATCGTCCGATGTCCGTTCTGACAGACAGTAATTCGGGGAAGAACGTGAGCTCGAGCGCCTTCTGCAGAAATCCGACGCCGCTCGACCCTCCGGTCCCGCTCTTCATTCCGATGGTTCGCAGCACGGTGCGCATGTGACGGAAGCGCCAGAGCTGGAAGTTCTCCTCCAAGTCAACGAGTTCCTCGAATGCCTCGTACACCGCCCAATGCTCGGTGTGGTTCTCGTAGACGAACTTGATCAGCGGCATCAGGTCCTCGTTGAACGTGTATGCCGTCGTGACGTCACGGTCGAGGGCCGACGCCGGTACTTCGTACCCCTGCCGCGCCAACGACTGCCAGAAGGCGTCGTACAGGCTCGGTTCGTGCAGCAGAGTCGAAAGCTGTTCGTGAGCAGCAGGATCGGACTCGAAGACTTTGAGCATGCCCGCATTCTTGTTGCCGAGCACGAACTCCACGGCCCGGTACTGATAGGACTGGAAGCCCGACGAGTTGCCGAGGAAGTCGCGGAACTGCGAGTACTCCGTCGGCGTCAGAGTGGCCAGGACGGACCACTGCTCGGTCAGCGTCTTTTGAATGTGCTTGACCCGGGCCACGCACTTGAGCGCGGTGCCGATGTCGTCGGCATCGAGAGCCGCACGCGCGGCCAGCGTCTCGTGCAGCACCAGCTTGAGCCACAGCTCGGTGGTCTGGTGCTGAATGATGAACAGCAGTTCGTCGTGATGCTCCGGGGTGCTCACCGGCTTCTGGGCGCTGAGCAACGTGTCGAGGTCCAGGTAGGAGCCGTAGCTCATGCGGTCACTGAAGTCGGTGACGACAGTCTTCTCTATCGCGCGAGTATTCGCTTCGACACTCATGGCTGGTCCTCGAGGTGATGGGCTGATACCGACAGCGTATTACAGAATTGTGCCGTCCGCCAGTAATACGACATACACCGGTTTCGTGAAAGCCACCCGTCGCCTATCCTCGAAGTACCCGACTCGAGTGAGGAATCGCAGTGCGTAGAGCGTCCGGACAGTTGGAGGAGTCGATCCTCGAGTTGCTCGGCGAGCACACGGAACTCTCGGTGGCCCAGGCGCGCGAGCATCTGGGTTCGGAGCTCGCTCACACCACTGTCATGACCGCGCTGGTGCGCTTGCACGGCAAAGGCCTCGTCGATCGCGAGCGGCGCGGGCGTTCCTTCGTCTACACCCTCAATGCCCCGGTCGATGAGATCCCCGCATTGCGGGCCGCGATGCGGATGCGTACCGAACTCGGCGCGAGAGCCGAACGTGCGGACGTACTGGCCAACTTCGTGGCCTCACTCGACCCCGAGGACGAGGCCACGCTGCGAGAGCTACTCGCCAAGTCGGACGCAGCCGAGCAGCATCGATGACCCTGCTCCTGATCGTGGCCGTGCTGCCGTGGGTGCTGTCGCTGCTGCTGGGGTTCGGAGCCGCCCACATCGACCGCCGACTCAACCCGTCGACCGCAGTCGTTCTGCTCCCCATCCTGTCGATGGTCACCGCGTTTGCAGTCGCCGCGTCCCTGGCCGCGCTGGCCGCGGTCCTTCTGGCGTCGGCTCAGGTTGTGTGGGTATCGCTGGGAATTGCACTCTGCGCGTTGATGTTCTGGCGCTCGGTCGAGGTGGCCCGCCATGTTCGACGCGTTGTGGTCAGTACGTCCATCGCATCCGAATTCGGTGACGAGGCGCGAGCGACGGGCGGCATCGTCGTGGTCGACTCCGACGTTCCCGACGCCTTCGCCGTCCCCACCGGCGGAGGTGCCGTCGTGATCACGACCGGCCTGGCGGAAGCGCTGTCGAACAACGAATTACGCGCGGTGATCGAACACGAACGCGCTCACCTGCGGCACCGTCACAGCGTGTGGATCCAGATGTGCGAGATCGGAGCCCTGATCGATCCGATTCTCAGGCCGCTGTCCGCCACAGTACGACATGCCGCGGAGCGTCAAGCAGACGAGAGCGCGGCCGCTCTGGGCCGTCGAGATACGTTGTCTGCCATTGCCAGAACTGCTTTGCTGCGGGCCCACCTCGACCATGGAACCCGCACTCTGGCCAGTACCGGGGGCGACGTCGTGCGCCGCGTGCAGGCCCTCAGCGAACCACCACGGCACCGTCCCGACCGCGGAATCCTCGCCGCCGGACTGGTTCTCGTCCTCGCGTTCTCCGTCATCTCGGTGGCGTTGTTCGACGTCGTCCAAGATGTGGTGGCACCCGAAACCGGAGAAGCCGCCACCTCGATCTTCCGCTGACCTCAAATACCCGCGACGCCCGCGAGTTGGCCGATCGCATAGGTGACAGCCATCGCGATTGCACCACCGATGACGACCCGGGTCACTGCCGGCCGAGCGGGCGCACCGCCGAGACGCGCGCTGATACTTCCGGTCAGTGCCAGAGCTACCAGCACCACGACGAATGTCACCGGGACGCGCAGCGACGCGGAAAACAGCAGGATGGACAGTAGCGGCAGCAGCGCGCCACTGACGAACGACACCGCCGACGACCCGGCCGCCTGCCACGGATTCGTCAGCGCATCCGGGTCGATTCCCAATTCGACGTCCACGTGTGCGGCAAACGGATCGTGTTCGGTGAGTTCGCGAGCGACGGTCTGCGCGGTGTCGGCCGAGAGCCCCTTGGCCTCGTACAGCGCCGCGAGCTCGGCCAGTTCCTGCTCGGGTTGCTCTTCCAACTCCCGGCGCTCTTTGATCAGCAACGAACGCTCGGCGTCACGCTGCGTGCTCACCGAGACGTACTCACCGAGTGCCATGGATACGGCCCCCGCAACGAGACCCGCGAGACCGGCAGTCAGTAGCGATCCTCGGTCGGTGGTGGCGGCCGCGACACCGACGACCAGACCCGCGGTGGAGACGATGCCGTCGTTCGCCCCTAGCACCCCGGCCCGCAGCCAGTTCAGCCGACCGGACAGGTCTCCGTGCGGTTCGTGCTCGTGCAGGCTCGGCTCGGGCTCACTCATCGACGGCCGTTGCCGATACGTCGTCCCACGCGGCGCGAGCGCCGGACTCACCGATTCTGTACACCTGGACGATTGTGGTCGCTCCGATCACCACTGCCAAGACCACCACCGCGATCGACTGCCACCGCACTGGCGCGCTGCCGCGACGCTCACGCAGATGCAGGAACACGAGTGCCGCGGCGACGATCACCAAGCCGACGGAGAAGTAGATCATCCAGTCACCGATCTCGGTGTGTTGTTCGACCGCCGCGGTCTCGGGGACGCGCTTCTCGAGCCACTCGCCCGCCTCGGTCGTCAGCGGAGTCAGCACCAGCGTGAACACCGCCAGGGCTGCAATGAGCCAGACGAGCCTGTTGCGCACACCGGACCAGATACTGGCCGCAATGGCGAGTATCGCGGTCAGCGGTGCAAGCACCACGATGAAGTGAACGAGCAGAATATGGGCCGGTAGGCCGTTGAAGGTGGACATGCGTTCTCCCGCTGGCTTCGAAGTCGCGTGCGCCTCACGCACCGCACATGCTACACACCATGTAGTAGTTGCGT
Source organism: Rhodococcus sp. WWJCD1 (assembly GCF_002258735.1). NCBI lineage: Bacteria > Bacillati > Actinomycetota > Actinomycetes > Mycobacteriales > Nocardiaceae > Rhodococcus > Rhodococcus sp. WWJCD1. The sequence goes on along the minus strand of NZ_NOXY01000015.1, from coordinate 141,938 downwards.
CGACGGTTCTCGTGCTGCCAGAGCTCGCCACACCGAGTGGGGTTCTACGACCATCGCATGCACGATCTGCTCGAGACGCTCCCCCAGTGCGACAACGGTATTCGCGTCGAACAATGCTGTGGGATAGACGATATCGATGTCCGTACAGATAGCCTTCCCTTGGTCGTCCCGCCGTTCGGTGACGTGAAGATGAAGGTCGCACTTGGCGATGTCGATCGGCCGAGGCGTGATCTCGAAGCGCACGTCCCCGACGTCGAAAGTCGAGGCACTGAAGACGTCCAACGACAGCGCCACCTGAAAGATCGGGTGCCGGCCCTTCGTCGAGTCAGCAGCGAGGTCGGCGACGACATGCTCGAACGGAACGGAGGCATGATCGAAGGCCCGTAGTTCGCTCGCACGGGCCAACTGCACTACGTCCTCGACCGTCGTGGCCGCGGCGATCTTCGTTCGAATGGCGACGGTGTTGGTGAAGGTTCCGACGAGCTGCTCGAGTCGCGGGTCGTCGCGACCGGCAACCGGGGTCCCGATGACGATGTCGGTGGATTCCGTCGTCTGGGCGAGCAGAATCAGCAGTGCTGCGCGAAGCACGGTGAATCGTCCAGTCCCGCAACGCTGTGCCAGATCGGTCATTCTCTCGGTGGTGTCTGCGTCGAACCGAAGCGACGTGCGAGCGCCGGAGAAGTCCCAGTCCTGCGTACGAGTGCGGTCCAACCGCAAGCCCCTCGAGCTGGGTATGTCCGCCAATTCCGTGCGCCAGAAGTCGAGATCGGCCGAGACGTCGCGGTCGGCGGCCCAGACGCTGTAATCGGCGTACTGCAAGGGCAATTCGGGCCAGGACGGTGCGGTGCCGGCAATCCTGGCGTGATACGCCAGTACGAAATCCGACGCCAACAGCCCCAGCGACCAACCGTCAGCTGCACTGTGGTGGACAGCGCATGCGAGCACGTGGTGATCGGGCGCTACTGCGAAGAGGCGAGCTTGGATCGGAAACTCGGTGCGCACGTCGAAGGGGTGCTCGAGCGTTTGCACCACCGCGGCGTCATCGAAGTCGACAACGTCCAGGTTCGGTACCGCCCCCGACGAATCGGGCTCGACTATCTGCACCGGAACCCCGTCGATATCCGGGTAGCGCGTTTGCAACGTGCTGTGCCGATCGAACAGGTCGGTCATCGCCTGCACAGCTGCCGCTGAGTGGAACTCCCCAGAAATCGTGACCGTGAACGGCAGGTTGTACAGCGGAAGCCGTGCGCTTCGATCGATGTGGCGTTGCTGTGGAGCGAGCGGAATTGCGGCCACCCCGTCCGACATTCCACATTCGGGTCGCGAATTCTGCTGCTGCCCAGTAAGTCGACGTTCGTCGATCCGTGCGGCCAAGGCCTGAACGGACGGGGCATCGGCGAGGTCACGCACGCCGATGTCCACCGAGGCCTCGGCTCGCACCGATGCGACGACCCTGGTCGCCGCCAACGAGTCGCCCCCGAGATCGAAGAACGAGGCAGCACAATCGATGCCGTCGATGTCCAGCACGCGCGCGAACGCTGCCGCCACCATCTCCTCGGTGGCACCGGACGGTTCGATCGGAGTACCGGTCGTCGGAGTGGCCAGGCTCGGAACAGGAAGGGCACCGCGGTCGACCTTTCGATTGATCGTCAGCGGGATCTCGTCGAGGATCGTGATGGTCGCCGGCACCATGTGGACAGGCAATCGCCCGACGAGATCCCTGCGGATATCCTCGGTGTCGAGCACATGTTCGTCGAGTGCGGCAACGACGTACCCGTCGATGCGCAGGTCCCCAGCTCGATTGCGGCGCAAAGCCGATGATGCCGCAGCGACATCCGGATACGCCCGCAACGCCGCGTCCACCTCGCCCAGTTCGACGCGATTTCCGCGAATCTTGATCTGATCGTCGGTGCGGCCCAGGAACTCCAGCGTGCCGTCACCGCGCAGACGCGCCCGATCTCCACTGCGGAACATTCGAGTCCCGTTGCTACCGAAAGGGTTTGCTACGAAGCGTGCCGCTGCATCCGCGGTGCGACCGAGATATCCGCGTGCGACGCCAGGTGTCTCGATGTAGATTTCGCCGGCTGCCCCCGACGGAACGGGCCGCAGCGTGCGATCGAGAAGGTGAATCACCGCCCCCACCATGGCTCGACCGATTCCGTCCGCGCTGGCCGGGTTCAGTGGCGCGGTCATCGTGACGCTGCACGTCGTCTCGGTGGGGCCGTAGGCGTTGAGCAGTCGTCGCCCCACCGACCAGCGGTCCACCGTGTCCTGCGGCGCCGCCTCACCGCCGATGATGATTGTCCCGACACCCGACAGTGCTGCGGGATCCAGCGTCGCCAGCGCCGAGGGTGTAATGAGAAGATGCGTAATCGACTGCTGCGCAGCCAGATCCGACAGTTCAGCGCCCGCGTAACTCCCTGCCGGCGCGATCACCACTGCCGCGCCCGCGGTTGCTGCGGCCAGCACCTCGACGATGGCGGTGTCGAATCCGGGCGAGGCGAGGTGACAGACTCGTGAGTCGACGTCGAGGTGGTAGCTGCTGCTGATCTGTTGCACCAACGCGGCGATGCCATCGTGGGTGACGACAACGCCTTTGGGAGTGCCGGTGGAGCCGGAGGTGTAGATGATGTACGCCGCGTGGGGCGGTGCCGTCGGCGCAGCTTCGTCACCCGGGGCACCCTCGGCGAGAACGTCATCGAGGTTCAGCCACTCCACGTCGCCGAACTCGCCGCCGCCCGTGCACAGGCCCAACACCGCCCCGCTGTCCCGCACCACGAACTGCACTCTCTCGCGTGGGTGATTCGGGTCGACCGGAACGTACACCGCACCCACTCGTGCGATCGCCCAGAAAGCGACGACCCCCTCGAGGGATCGGCCGACGCGCACGGCGACCCGGTCCTCGGTGCAGATTCCTCGGGCACTCAAGGCGGATGCGAGTGCGGAGACTTGTGCGGCCAATTCTCCGTAGGTGATCGAGAAGGCCGCATCCTGGATCGCAATTCGATTGCCGTGCTCCGCGATTGCCGTCGCGAACACATCGTTCAGAGATCCCTGCTCGGTCACGGCCGCGCCCACCGAGGCTGGTGTCGTTCGTGGCTCCTCGGGCAGGAACAGGTCGAGGTCGGCCACTGCCGTATCACCGCAACCGGATTCGGCGAAGCGGTCGAGAAAGTACAGGAACCGTTCGTGGTGGCGAGCAAGGTCGCTCGGTGTGTAGGCGGCAGGATTGGCTTCGAAGTCGATGCGAGGACGCGCTCCGCCTCGCCCGGGATAGATGTTGACGGCGAGGTCCGACACCGGTCCCGTGGTCAGAATGTTGATCTCGCCGTCGAAGTCACCGACGGCCACGGTGTTCGCGAACATCATCACGTTGATGGTCGGACCGAAACGCCCTGCGTGCAAGGCACTCCCGCTCTCGGACACCGGCGGTCTGCTGCGCTGGTGTCGGAGGACGGCCCCGATCGCGACCTCGGCCGACTTCACCACGTTGTTCACCGTCGCCGATCCGACGCTCGGCAACCGCAGCGGCACCACATGTGACAACGACGACCCGGCCCCGCGCAGCAGTGCCGTCGGCCGTGCCGAGACCGGCAGCGAGAGATCGACGTCGTCTACATCGTTCATGCGCGCGAGGAAGGCAGCGAATGCCGCGATCACCACGGTCGACGTGGCGCGGCCGGGGGCGGTCACAGAAATCGATCGGTCCTCCCCGACGACGATCGGCACCGACGCAGGCTGAGCACTCCGGCCCCACGATGCGCCGTAGCCCAGGTCAGCGGACTCCCAGTGCGCCCGATCGCGCCGCGCACGGGCGGATGCGTGGTAGCGCTCGTCCTCGGCGAGAAGTGCCGCCGGAGTCGTCGGATCGACCCGTGGCGGCTCGACGCCATCCTGCGCCGCGGCGTACAGAGCCGCCGCCCGCTCGAGCACCTTCATCGAGGCATAACCGTCGAGCGCGATGTGGTGTGCTCTGGTGTACCAGAACACGCGATCGTCCCCGACGCGGAGGACGCGCAGTCGCACCAGCTGGCCGTACAGCGACAACGGCGTTCGACAGTCGTCGTTCATCCATTGAGTGGCTATTTCTTCTGGACGGTCGTGTTCACGGAAGTCGAGAATCTCCACCGCCTCGGTCTCCGCGTCCAGGAATCGCTGCACCGGAGTGCCGTCGACCTCCAAAATCCGCATGGTCGACGACGAGAATTCGCGATGCGCCCGGCTACCGCAGATGGCCAACGCGTCGACGTCGACGGCACCGACGATGTCGACGTAATACGCGATGGTGAAGGGCACGTCGGGCATGAACTGCTGGGCCAGCCAGATGTCGGCCTGAGACGAACTCACAGGTATGGCGTCGTCCAACATAGTGGTCCCCCCACGGCAATCCATTTACTACACACTCGGTAGTACCAGAGTACGCGCCGGTCCGGCGAGGTGCCGTCGAGAACGTCGTGCACCGCTGTGGGGCCGCGAAACGCACGGATTGCCCTAAGGTGACACCCGTGCCGCAGAGCAACCACTATCACCATCTGATGTTCGGTCCTGCTGCGATTGCGCGACAGAAGGTCGACGGCAGCTACACCGCCTACGGCTCACAGACCGAACGACCCGACGACGGCCCGGTACCTCTCGACACTCGCGAGAAGGCCATGATTCGTGCGGTGGACCAGTTCCAGATCGCCACTGTCGCCGAGTCCGGCTGGCCCTACATCCAGTATCGAAGTGGCCCGAAGGGGTTCCTGCAAGTACTCGACGACCGGACGCTGGGGTTCGCCGATTTCGCCGGCAACCATCAGTACGTCACGGCGGCCAATCTCGATCACGACGATCGCGTCGCCGTATTCTTGGTCGATTACCCTCTGCGCCAACGCCTCAAGCTCTACGGCCGGGCACGGACCGTCGAGGCCGCGGATGATCCCCAACTACTGGACCGACTGAGAAAGATCGGTGACCTGACCGTCGCCGCCACGTGCGAGCGCAGCGTCGTCATCGATGTCGAGGCATTCGACTGGAACTGCACTCGCAGCATCATCCCCCGCTACGACGCGGCCTACCTCGCGGACCTGTCCGAGGTGTACCAGCGCAAGGCTGCCGAGCGGGAACAGGGACTGCTACAGCGTATTTCGGAACTCGAAGATCAGCTCACGCAGTCTTCGGCGCATAGAAGCGACCCAGAAACTCCGTCTTGAACTCCGTGAAACGTCCCTGTTCGATCGAGGCACGGATGTCGTCGACCAGTTTGACCGTGAAGCGCTCGTTGTGGATGGTGCACAGCGTCGATGCGAGCATTTCCTTGGCCTTGAACAGGTGATGGATGTATGCCCTGGTGTAATGCGCGCAGGTGTAGCAGTCGCAGTTCTCGTCGATCGGGGTGAAATCGCGTCGATGCTTGGCGGTGTTGATGTTGAAGCGGCCCGTCGGCACGTAGATCGCCGCATTACGCGCTACCCGTGAGGGATTGACGCAATCGAAGGTGTCGGCACCGTTCTCGATGGCGGTGAAGAAATCGTCCGGCTCGCTGATCCCGAGCATGTGCCGCGGCTTGTGTTCGGGCAGTTCCTCGTTCACCCACCGAGTGATGGTGCCGAGGTTCTGCTTCTCGAGTGCGCCGCCGATCCCGTAGCCGTCGAAGCCACGGCCCGTTTCGCCGGTGATCGTCTCGAGGTCGTGTGCGGCCTTGCGCCGTAGGTCCTCGTACTGGGCACCTTGCACCACTCCGAACAACGCCTGGTACGGCTTGTCGGCGCGCTCGACCGTGAGCCGTTCGTGTTCGAGGACGCATCGCTTTGCCCATGCCTGGGTTCGGTCGACCGACATCTCCTGGTAGCCGCGGGTATTCATCAGCGTCGTCAGCTCGTCGAACGCAAACATGATGTCGGCACCGAGCCTGTGCTGAATCTGCATCGACACTTCGGGAGTGAAGCGATGCTTGGAGCCGTCGAGATGGGATTTGAACGTCACGCCGTCGTCGTCGACGTGGGCGAGGCGCTCCTTGCCCTCGGCGATGACGTCGTCGGACTGCACCCGCGTGGCGTCCATCGAGATGACCTTCTTGAATCCGACGCCGAGCGACATGACCTGGAATCCGCCGCTGTCGGTGAACGTCGGACCGTCCCAGTTCATGAACTTGCCCAGCCCACCAGCCTCGTCGACGATGTCCGAGCCCGGCTGCAGGTACAGGTGGTAGGCGTTGGCGAGTACGGCCTGCGCGCCGAGTTCCTTCATGGCCTCCGGCAGCACCGCTTTGACGGTCGCCTTGGTGCCCACCGCGATGAACGCGGGGGTGTTGATGTCACCGTGCGGGGTGTGGATGGTGCCGGTGCGCCCGAGCTCACCGTCGAGCCGGGTGCCGATATCGAAGCCGAAACTGGAGGAACTCACCGCGTCAGTATGCCGCTGCGCGGCAGTGGTGCGGTTAAGTGCCCTCTGAGGCACTTATTCCTGCCACTGCGGCGCCAGCCGCATTGAGGCGGAAGTACGCACCCCTGGCCTCGAGCAGTTCCTCGTGATTGCCCTGCTCGACGATGCTGCCGTTCTCCATCACCACGATCGTGTCCGCGTCGCGGATTGTCGAGAGGCGGTGCGCAATAACAAAACTGGTGCGATCGCTGCGCAGTTTCGCGGTGGCCTTCTGCACCAGCAGCTCGGTTCGAGTGTCGACGGAGCTGGTGGCCTCGTCGAGGATGAGGATCAACGGCTTGGCCAGGAAGGCGCGGGCGATGGTGATGAGCTGCTTCTCGCCGGCGCTGACGTTGTTTCCCTCCTCGTCGATGATCGTGTCGTAGCCGTCGGGCAGCGAGTGCACGAATCGGTCCACGTAGCTCACCCGCGCGGCCTCGAGGATTTCCTCTTCGCTGGCACTCGGGTCGCCGTAGGCGATGTTGTCGCGAATGGTTCCGCCGAACAACCAGGTGTCCTGCAGCACCATGCCGGTGCGAGCGCGCAGTTCTTCGCGGGTCATCTTCCTGGTGTCGACGCCGTCGAGAGTGATGCGGCCCGAGTCGATCTCGTAGAACCGCATGATGAGGTTGACCAATGTGGTCTTTCCCGCACCGGTGGGACCGACGATCGCGACCAGGTGACCGGGATCGGCGACCAGCGAAAGGTTTTCGATCAGCGGGCGGTCGGCCGAGTAGCCGAAGGAGACATTCTCGAATTCGACGCGTCCCCGCCGCTCGATGGGCCGCACCGCATCGGCCGGATCTGCATCCTCTTCCTCGGCGTCGAGTACCTCGAAGATGCGCTCGGCGGAGGCGACGCCGGATTGGATGAGGTTCACCATCGAGCCGACCTGAGTGAGCGGCTGAGTGAACTGACGTGAGTACTGGATGAAGGCCTGCACTTCACCGAGACTGAGCGTGCCGGACGCGACCCGTAGCCCACCGACGACGGCGATGACCACGTAGTTGATGTTTCCGAGGAACATGATGACGGGCATGATCATGCCGGAGATGAACTGGGCTCGGAAGCTGGACTGGAAGAGCTTCTCGTTGCGATCGCCGAACTCGCGTTCTACGTCTTCCTGTCGACCGAAGGCCTTGACGATCTCGTGGCCGGTGTAGGTCTCCTCGATCTGGGCGTTCAGCTTGCCGGTGTGCTTCCACTGCGCGACGAAGTGCGGCTGCGAACGCTTGGCGATGACGGCGGTCACCGCGAACGACGCCGGAATGGTCAGCACCGCAACGAGAGCCAGCAGTGGCGAGATCCAGATCATCACACCGAGGATGCCGAGCACGGTGAGAATGCCGGTGATCAACTGACTGAGTGTCTGCTGCAGGCTGGTCGAGACGTTGTCGATGTCGTTGGTGACGCGGCTGAGCGTCTCACCGCGCGCATTGTTGTCGAAGTACTTCAGCGGCAGTCGATGCACCTTGGCCTCGACGCTGCCGCGCAACAACAGGATTCGACGCTGCAGCGCGATGTTGAGAATGTAGCCCTGAGCCCAGGCGAGCAGTGACGACAGCACGTACAGGACGAGGACCCACATCAGGACGGTTCCGACAGCACCGAAATCGATACCGGCACCGGGGATGACATTCATGCCCGACAGCAGATCGGCCGTCGAATCGTTCCCGGCTGCCCGAAGCCCGTCGATCGCTTGCTCTTTCGTCTGACCGGGCTCGAGCCCCCTCCCGACGACGCCGTCGAAGATCAGGTCGGTCGCGTGGCCGAGCACGGTCGGCGCGGCAACGGTGAGCACGGTGCTGGCGATACCGAAGGCCAGCATCACCGACAGGAGCACCTTCTCAGGAGCGAGTAGGCCGACCAATCGTTTGAACGAACCCTTGAAGTTGCGGGCCTTGGTTCCCGGCATCACAGTCTTCGCGACGGGGGCGTCGTCCTTCTCTTCCGTCTTCTCCACCTGCGCGGTCACAGTGCACCGGCCACGGCGCGCTGCGAGTCGACGATCTCGGCGTAGGTGGGGCAATCGGCCATCAATTGGTCGTGGGTACCCACACCTACCGGCTTTCCGTCGTCGAGTACGAGTATCTGGTCGGCATCGATGATGGTCGAGACGCGTTGAGCGACAACGATCATGCATGCATCTCGCGTCACCGGCCTCAGTGCCGCGCGCAGATTGGCATCGGTCGTCAGATCCAGTGCGGAGAACGAGTCGTCGAACAGGTAGATGCTGGGTTTGCGCACCAGCGCACGAGCGATGGCCAGGCGTTGACGCTGACCACCGGACACCGTCGTACCACCCTGTGCGACGGGTGTATCCAGTCCCTCGGGCATGGCGCGCACGAAGTCGGCACCCTGTGCGATCTCGAGTGCCTCCCACAGTTCCGCGTCGGTGGCGTCGGACTTGCCGTACCGCAGATTGCTGGCGATGGTGCCCGAGAACAGATATGGCTTCTGTGGGATCAGACCGATCTCGGAACGCAGCAGATCCAGATCGAGTTCGCGGATATCGACTCCCCCGACGCGTACCTCGCCGCCGGTGACGTCGATCAGTCGCGGAATCAGGTTGATCAGCGTGGACTTTCCGGAACCGGTACCGCCGATGATCGCGGTGACCTTGCCTGCTTCGGCCCGCAGGTTCACTCCACAGAGCACCGGATATTCGGCACCGGGGAAAGAGAATTCGGCGTTCACGAGCTCGACCGTTCCCGGCGAGGATGCGAAAGTCTTGGGCTTGTCCGGCAACACGACCGACGATTCGGTGGCGAGTACCTCACTGATGCGATCGGCACACACCGACGCGCGGGGCACCATCATCGCGATGAACGAGGCCATCATCACCGACATCAGGATGAGCATGATGTAGCTCAGAAGAGCTGTGAGAGAGCCGATCTGCATGGTGCCCTGATCGATGGCATGGCCACCGAACCAGATGACGGCCACGCTGGTGACGTTGCTGATGAGCATGACCGTCGGGAACATCAAGGCCATGAGCCGCCCGACGCGTAGTGCGGTTTCGGTGAGTGCGGTGTTGGCCGCTCCGAACCGGTCGACCTCGAAGTCCTCTCGGACGAACGCCCGCACCACTCGAATTCCGATGATCTGTTCACGCAGAACACGATTGACGGCGTCGATGCGCTTCTGCATCGAACGGAAGGCCGGCACCATCTTGATGATGATCAGGCCCATGGAGATCGCCAGCCCCGGTACCGCGATCAACAGGATCCAGGACAGGCCGAGATCTTCGCGCAGCGACATGATGATGCCACCGACGCACATGATCGGTGCCATCACCACGATGGTGAACCCCATGACGATCACCAGCTGCACCTGCTGAACGTCGTTGGTGTTGCGGGTGATCAACGACGGCGCACCGAACTGGCCGACCTCACGGGCCGAGAACGTGCCGACGCGGTGCAGAATCGCACCGCGCAGGTCACGTCCGACGCCCATGGCCGCGCGAGCTCCGATGAACACCGCGGCCACCGAGCTGATGATCTGCACTGCCGAGACCAGCAGCATCAGTCCACCGGCGGAGAGGATGTAACCGGTATCGCCGGTGGTGACGCCCTTGTCGATGATGTCGGCATTGAGGCTGGGCAGGAACAGCGCCGCCAACGTCGCGACGAGCTGCAGCAGGACCAGCGCGACGATCGGCAGCTTGTACGGAGCCAGATACGTGCGCAGCAGCGGAATCAGCATGATGGCCGAAGATTACTCGTACACATGGATGACAGTCTCTCCGTTTTTCGAGTGTTGCGGGCAATCTTCGGCCGACCGGTTGCTGCCCGGGAACTACAGGCCTTTCTCCGGAGCCGTCTTCAACTTGGCACCTTCGATGTCGACGTTGGGCAGGATCTTGTCCAGCCACTTCGGCAGCCACCAGGCCTTGTCGCCCAGTAGAGCCATCACCGACGGAATCAGCACCATGCGCACGACGAACGCGTCGAAGAACACGGCCGCAGCGAGCGCGAAGCCGATGGACTTGATGAACGAGTCCGGCTCGGCGATGAACGCGGCGAACACCGAGATCATGATGACTGCAGCCGAGGTGACCACGCGTGCGCCGTACTTGAAGCCGTTGACGACGGCATCCTTGGCAGCGGCTCCGTGGACGAACTCCTCACGCATACGCGAGACGAGGAAGACCTGGTAGTCCATCGCGAGACCGAACACCACACCGATGAGGAAGATCGGCATGAAGCTGACGATCGGCTGCGGGTTGGAGATCAGGCCCAGCCCACCCTCTTGGAAGATGAACACCGTCGCTCCGAACGTGGCCAGCACGCTGAGCAGGAACCCGACCGTCGCGGTGAGCGGCACCAGAATCGAGCGGAACACCAGCATCAGCAGCACGAACGCCAGTCCGACAACCACAGCCAGGTACGGAATCAGCGCGCTCTGCAACCGCTCCGAGATATCGATCCCGATCGCGGTCTCTCCGGTCACGCCGTAGGAAACGCCCGCGCTCTCCTGCAATCCGCTCTCGGCGTCGCGGAGGTTGGTGACGAGCGCCTTCGTCTGGTCACTGTTGGGTGTGCTCGACGGGGTGACGAGTATCTGAGCCGTGTCACCCGCCGGGTTGACGGCGACGATCTGCGCATTCGTGACGTCGGATTGCGCGGTGATCGTCTCGATGACCTTGCCGAAGGACGCAGTGCGATCGGCCTCGGCGACGCCGGACGCATCGGCGATGACGAGCAGCGGACCGTTACGTCCCGGCCCGAAGGCGTTTTCGGTGACGTCGTATGCCTGACGGGCAGGCGTGGACGGGTCCGAGGTGGCGATCGACGGGAGCGCGAGAGACAACCCTGTGGTCGGCCCTGCGATGACGCCGAGGAGCACGATGCCTCCGACGAGTCCGAGGATCGGCCTCTTGACCAGGAATCGAGCCCAACGAAGTCCGTTGGTGGGCTTGGCCTCCGGGTCCTCGGGGTCGGTGGTGTTGACGAACTTGAGCTTGCCCGCGAAAGCCTTGCCCTTGTAGACGCCGAGCATGGCGGGCAGGAACGTCAATGCGATCAGGACGGCAACGAACACCGCGAAACCTGCGGCCAGACCCATCTGGGACAGGAACGGGATGCCGACCACGCGGAGGGCTACGAGGGCGATGAGCACCGTTGCACCTGCGAACACGACGGCGGAGCCCGCGGTTCCGACCGACCGTCCGACGGCTTCCTCGCGGTCGTCGGTGAGCGTGAGCTCGTGCCGGTATCGCGCCAGGATGAACAGCGAATAGTCGATCGCGACTGCGAGACCGATCATGATGGCGAGAATCGGGGTGAACGAGGACAGGCTTGCGAACCCGGAGGCCGTGGTGATGGCCAGACTCGAGATGCCGATGCCGACGATCGCGGTGATCAGCGGCAGGCTGGCAGCGGCGGCCGAGCCGAACATGATGAGAAGAACGATGGCGGCGACGGCCAGACCGACGAGCTCCGAACTTCCGCCGGGCGACGGATTCTCCTGCGCGACGGTGCCGCCGAGGATGACGTTCAAGCCTGCATCGCGGGCCGGCTGCGCGGCGGCGTCGAGATCGCTACGAATCTGATCGGTGACGTCGGCAAGATCGACGTTGATCGGCGCGGTGACGGTACCCACGTTGCCGTCGGGGCTCAGCGGCGAGGTGGCGGCCGCATCGGCCGCTATCTGGTCGGCCGGGGTGCCTGCTTCGGTGGCCGCCTTGGTGTACTGCTCGACGATCGACTGGTTGGCCGCGACCGGATTGGCAAGTGGCGGTGCACCTTCTGCTGGCTTAGCCGCGTCGATCTTCTGGATGTCGGCGATGGTGGCGTCGATGGCGGAGGTGTACTGCGGGGTATCGAGTGACTGGCCGTCCGGTGCCTGGAAGACGTACTCGGCGTTGACCGCTTGCAGCGGGTCCTCGGCTCCGCCGAACCGCTCCTTCTGCAGGTCGAGTGCAGCCTGAGCGGGTGTTCCCGGAATGCTGAACGAGTTGACCGTCGGCGCGGACAGCGTCGATGCGCCCACGGCGGCGAGAATCAGAATCGCCAGCCACAGTCCGAGGACGATGCCCTTGCGTCGGTACGCGAATCTTCCGATTCGGTAGAGATAGGTGGCCACTGTCAAGCTCCTCGGTTGTGTTCGGACGAGTCGGGGTGGGGATGTGGTTCGGGAAGTCCAGCGCGGAGTTGGTCGAAGGCGTCTTCGATGAGAGCCTTCGGTGTCGACGCACCTGCGGGGTCGGTGATCCAGATGTTCAGTGCAGACGTCACGGCACCACCGACGGCCATCTGCAGCAGGTTCGGGTACAGATCGGTATCGATGTCCGTTCCGGTGCGCTCGGCGATGGCCTCGCCGAGTTTGCGGGTCAGTGAGTGGTGCATTTCGAGTCTGCGGGCCATCAGGGCGGGGTTGGCCTCGATGAGCCGCGCTGCCGCGAAGGTATCGTCCAGATCCCGGCCGGGGTCCGCGACGAGGTTGATTGCTATGTGCCGCAACGAGTCCCAGATCGGCTCTGTCGACGGCCTGGCGCGCAGGAGCTCGAACCATTCGAGGGCCGAGACCTCGATGTGGTGCAGAACCGCTTCCTCTTTGTTGGAGAAGTAGTTATGGAACGTGCGGGTGGAGACTCCCGCCTCGTGCGCGATGGCGTCGGCGGTGACCGCGTCGAAGCCGTGCAGCTTTCCCAGACGCACGGCCGCCAGACCGAGAGCGTCGCGGGTAGCGGCCTTCTTCAGATCACGAAGGCCCGTCGGAGAAGTCACGATTACCAACGTACGGAACTTGCACGGTTCTGCAAGTTTGCAGAGACGTGCAATTTTGTCGATCGCGCCACACCTGACCGTCGGTGTGACTCAGGTCATCGACGAGCCCACGCCGTTGGCTCGTTGACCAGCTCTTTCACGAATCCCGGCAGATCGTCCTCGACGATGTCTGCGAGCGACACCGCCTCGAGTACCGCGCGCAGATTGACGCGCACCGCCAGCCACACTCGGGTGAGCGGCTCGGCCGGGCCGGCGTACTCCGCATCCTCGGGCCGTTGACCACGCACCGACGCCAGCGGCCCCTCGACGGCCCTGATCACATCGGCAACAGAAATGTCCGACGCCTCCCGCGCCAACCAATAGCCGCCGTCCGGCCCTCGTCTGCTGCACACCAGGTCCGCGCGACGCAGATCCGAGAGCACCGATTCGAGAAACTTGTGCGGTATACCTTGCGCAGCGGCCAGCGCCTCGGCTTTCGCGGGGCCCTGCCCGCCGACCGCTGCCAGTTCGATGAGCGTCCGCACCGCATAGTCCGCCCTCGCCGTGATGTGCACCGTCAATTCCTATCATTTCGGTAGGAAATTAGCGAGCAGTCGCCCGTCAGGAACCGTCCGGTACCACCACGACCACCTCGTTGCGACGGAGTGGCGCCACGGTCCAGGGCGGATCGTAGAACCAGGTCATCGGCTCACCCAGCATCTCGATGCCGTGTGCGCGTAGCGCTGCGGTCAACGCCGCCATCTGCGGTTCGACGTCGTCCCGGCCGCGCCCACCGCTGAAACGCAGCACGGCCACCGTCTCCGCCGGAACCGACGTCAACGTCACGCGGTCGTCGTCGGGCTTCGGAAGCGTGTCCATCGTCCACTTCGACGGCATGAAGAACCGGACAACCCAGCCGTCGCTGCCGGGCGTGCTCGACACGGGAGCCGTCATCGCGATCTTCTGCGAGCCTGCGGACGACTGACTGACAGGAGCGGTCATCGCGACCTTCTGCTTACCCCCGTTTGCACCGAAGATGTACCTGGCCAGGCGACGAAATCCCTCCTGGCGTGCCTCTTCTTCATCTGCGTCGACGGTGGTCTGGGCCGCGATGCGCGGTTCGTAGCGACGAATCTCCACCGCATCGGTCAGTCGACGGCTCGTGTGCGGCGGCTCCTCCGTACCGACCCGAATTCCGACGACACCCAACGCGGCCTCGCCCACCTGTCCGATCGTGGACGTGATCTTCTTCAACAATGTTCCACTCCGCTCTCTCGGCCGACAGGTGCGCACATTCCACGGTACGAGCTGTGGGAAACCTGGTCCGACAGCGTTACACTTCCTCCGTTACTGTCACGCACTGGAGGTTCGATGAGCGAGTGGATCGGCTCGGCGTGGAATGCACTGCCTGAACCGCTGCGCGATCCCGTCGCGCTGGCCATCCCCGCGTTCGCGCTGCTATTGACGATCGAATGGATCGCAGCGGCGAAGCTCGAAGACGGTGCACGCGGCGGTTACTCCGGCAGAGACGCGCGGGCCAGCCTGAGCATGGGCCTGGTGTCGATCGTGACCACCACGGCATGGAAGGCGCTGGCGTTGGTCGGCTACACGGCCATCTACGTCTACCTCGCACCGTGGCACCTTCCCGCAGACGCCTGGTACACCTGGGTGATTCTGATCCTGGGCGTCGACCTGCTGTTCTACGGATATCACCGCATCGCGCATCGAACTCGAATCATCTGGGCGACGCATCAGTCCCACCATTCGAGCGAGTACTTCAACTTCGCCGCGGCGCTGCGACAGAAGTGGAACAACAGCGGCGAGGTCATCATGTGGCTGCCACTCCCCCTGTTGGGCATGCCGCCATGGATGGTGTTCGTCGGATTCTCGATCAACCTCGTCTATCAGTTCTGGGTGCACACCGAGCGCATCGACCGGCTCCCGCGCCCGTTCGAGTACGTCTTCAACACGCCCTCCCATCACCGCGTCCATCACGGCCGCGATCCGCAGTACCTCGACAAGAACTACGGCGGGATCCTCATCGTCTGGGATCGGTTGTTCGGAACGTACGCCGAGGAGGTCGAGCGGCCGAACTACGGATTGACCAAGCCTGTCGACACGTTCAACATCTGGACCCTCCAGACACACGAATACCGCAACATCGCACGGGATGTTGCGGCATCGCGGTCATGGAAGGAACGCGTCGGATATCTCGTCGGACCGCCGGGATGGACGCCGGAGGCCCCACGAGAACGAGCTACTGCCGGCTCAGATTGATCAGGAAGTCGACGGTGCCCGAATCCTCGACGGTGACGAAACCGAGCGACGGCGGTTCGACGCCGTAATCGGCCCATGTCGTCGGAATGGCACCCGACGCGATGAGCGTGTCACCGGATTGCAGTACCTGCATCTCCACCGAGACGGGGCGAGTCTGATCCTTGAGCGTCAACGTGCCCTCGGCCGTGACGGTTTCGGAGGTTCCATCCTTGGGGAGGCCGGACAGATCGATCGGCGAGTCGATCGTGAACGTCGCCGTCGGATACGTCGCGGTGTCGAAGATGTTGCCGCGGAACTGGTTGTCTCGGCGATCGCTGTCGGTGGTGATCGAATTGGTCTGCACCACAACCTCACCGGTGGTCAAGGAGTTGTCGGCGATGCTGACCGAACCGCTGACCTCGGGCGTCGACCCGACAACGGTCACGTCCGAGCCGTTGAGTACCTCGTCGACGGTGTAGCCCGCCGCGGTGGTGTTCGACGCGTCGCCTGGGGTGACGGTCCATGTTCCGTTCAGATCCTCGGTCGTCGCCGCCTGCGCGCCCGAGGTGTCGACGGACGCCGCTGGGGCGGCGTCTTCTTGAAACGACGCGTAGATCTTGGGCCCGAAGTACAGCCCGAGTGCCACGAGCACAACGACAACCACGCCTACGATCCACCATTTCTTGGTCATGGCTGCCGATGATAGTTGCAGCTTCAAGCCCATGGGAGATGAGCGACCTGGTAACTCCCTGAGAGTTTTGTCCGTTTACCCCGTGCGCACGTGTCGGTACCGGCAGGCACAATGGAACGCATGGATCCGGTGGACGCACTTCGAGAGATCGGATACTGGCTCGAGCGCTCACGCTCGGACACCCACCGCGTCAAGGCCTATCGGCGAGCCGCCGATGTCGTCGAATCTCTCGGTCCTGCACAACGATCCGAGCACGAGAAGGCCGACAGTTGGTCCTCACTGGCCGGCATCGGAGCCAAGACCTCGCTGATCATTCGTCAGGCTCTGACGCAGGACGTTCCGGACTATCTGGCCGAGCAACGAAACGCTGCCGAGCCCATCGGCAACAACGACCTCCGCGCCGCGCTCAAGGGTGATCTGCACACCCATTCCAACTGGTCCGACGGCGGTAGCCCCATCGAGGAGATGATGCGTACCGCGGCCAGGCTCGGCCACGAGTACTGCGCGCTGACCGATCATTCCCCGCGCCTGAAGGTCGCGAACGGCCTCACCGCCGAGCGTCTGCGCGCCCAACTCGACATCGTCGCCGAACTCAACGAACGGCTCGCACCGTTCCGCATCCTCACCGGAATCGAAGTCGACATCCTCGACGACGGTTCGCTCGACCAGGACGAAGGCCTGCTCGCCGAGCTGGACGTAGTGGTGGCGAGCGTGCACTCCAACCTGCGTGCCGATTCGAAGGCGATGACCAAACGCATGGTCACCGCCATCGCGAACCCGCACGTCGACGTCCTCGGCCACTGCACCGGACGGCTCGTCGAGGGCGGTCGCGGCACCAGGCCCGAATCGACATTCGACGCGCCCGTGGTGTTCGAGGGCTGCCGCCAATTCGGCACCGCGGTGGAGATCAATGCCCGACCCGAACGACAGGATCCACCCGAGCGCCTCATCGACATCGCGCTCGAACGCGAGTGCCTGTTCTCCATCGACACCGATGCGCACGCACCAGGCCAGCTCGACTGGCAGGGGTACGGCTGTATCCGCGCCGAGGCCCGCCGTGTGCCCGCGGAGCGAGTGATCAACACCTGGCCGCTCGACGAACTGCTCGATTGGACGGATCGCCGCGCGTGAACCGTCGTCACTTCCTCTCCGGCCTGCTCGCGGTGGCGCTGGTTGGCTGCAGCTCCAACGACACCGATTCCTCACCGAGTACGGCCGAGACGTATTCGGCTGCGCTGCAACCGGTCTCGGGTCCTGTTGGCGACCCTGTCCGATTGAAGTACGGATACGATCCGGACAACATCGGCGATCTCTACCTCCCCGACAACAACGCCACCTCACTGCCGGTGGTGGTGATGATTCACGGAGGCGGATGGCAGGAGGATCTCGACCTGTCGTACTTCGAGCAGATGTCGGCGGCCATCGCCGACGAGGGCATCGCCGTCTGGAACGTCGAATATCGGCGCGGGCCGAACAACTGGGCCAACACCCTCTCCGACGTCGACGACGCCACCGAGGCATTGGCAACCGTCGTACAGGACGCAGCAGGCGGGAGGCTCGATCTCGATCGCGTCCACGTCGCCGGACACTCGGCCGGCGGGCAGCTGGCCGCATGGGTGGCCGCTCGACACCTGATGCCCGTCGACGCGCCGGGAGCGGAACCGAGAATCAAGCCGCGTAGCGCCACCATCATGGCCGGCGTGTTCGACATGAAGCGGGCGGCCACACTCGGAAACGACAAGTTCGTGCCGGTCTTCCTCGGCGGCATGCCGAACGAGGTACCGGGCCGCTACAAGATCGCGTCGCCCATCGAATATCTCCCCCTCGACGTTCCGCTGACTGCGCTGCACGGTGACGCCGATCAGACGGTGTCGGTCAATCAGAGCCGCGTCTACGTCGATGCAGCGACCAAGGCGGGCAGCACCGACACCGAACTCGTCGTACTTCCCGGAGCCGGACACGGCGCGTTTCTCGACCCGAAGAACCGGGCCTGGTCGACGGCATTGAGCACCATCACCGGACGTGCGCAGACCCTTCTCTGAGCCGTAGGTGGTACACAGTTGCGATGAACGGAAAAATCGCGACCGGATTGCTCGGGCTGATCGTGGCAGTCTCGATTGCCGGATGCAGCGACGATGCGTCGACCGAGGCCGCGTCGACCACTCCCGCCGCGACGAGCACAACGACGTCTGCCGCGGCCTCCACGACAGTTCCCGCCAGCACCACGCTCGACGCCCCGGCACCCGCGGACACCCCCGAGTCCGAGGCACCTGCTGCCGAGCCCGCCGCCCCCACCGATCCAACCTCGGGCGTCACCGGCGAAGCGCTGTACCAGCAGACCTGTACCCAATTTTTGCCGTCCATCGATGCACTCGAACAAACCGGAATCTCCGATCGCGCCAAGTCGGTCGAGGGTCTGCGCAACGAAATGACCACCGCGCCGAGCTGGAACACCGTGCCGCCCAGTGATCAGGAACAAATTCTGCGTGGACTCGACGCCGCGGGTACGGGGCAATGCTGAGCGTCTGAGTCGCTGGAGTTCGGCAGCCCCGGCGATCCCGGCCCCGGTGATCCCGCAAACGCGCGCGCACTTGCCAAGAGCGCGCGAAATAGACACCGAATCGGTGGCGAATCCGCGCGCGTACGACGAATGCGCGCGCGTTTGCGGCCGAACCCAACCCGGCCGCATACCCACGCCCCCAGCACACAAAAAAACTCCCCACCCGACGGATCGGGTGAGGAGTTCTTGGCGGTGGCGGAGGGATTTGAACCCTCGGAGGGGGTGAACCCTCACACGCTTTCGAGGCGTGCTCCTTAGGCCGCTCGGACACGCCACCGCAGAAGACTGTACCGGAATGACGGCCTGAGGCTAAATCGCCTGCTCAGCACATAAAACTAGTTGCCGGTGAGCTTGTCCTTGATGTTCGACGCTGCGTCCTTGACCTTCTCGACGCCGTCCTTCACTGCGGCCGACGTCTGATCGCCCTTGCCCTCTGCTTCGAGGTCCTTGTCTCCGGTGGCCGAACCTGCGGCTTCTTTCGCCTTGCCGCCGAGGTCTTCGGTCTTGTTCGAGATCTTGTCGCCGAGTCCCATGAATGTCTCCTTCGCAAGTTCGGAGCGCAGCGTTGCGCTCTGCCCTCCACCCTCCACAAAATTGGACATCGGGGCCACCGTGTGACGAGATCGTTATCTCTGGCGAGCGAAGAACCTGGTCAACACTTCGGCGCATTCGGCTTCGAGTACCCCGCCGCGAACCTGAGGGCGATGAGTGAGTCGACGATCCCGCACGACGTCCCACAGCGAGCCGACGGCTCCGGTTTTGGGTTCCCACGCGCCGAACACCACAGCGCCGACGCGGGCCAATACCAGCGCCCCCGCGCACATCGTGCAGGGTTCCAGCGTGACGGCCAGGGTGCAGCCCTCGAGTCGCCAACCGTCACCGTGCACCGCCGCTGCTCGACGCAACGCGATCACTTCCGCGTGTCCGGTGGGGTCGCCCGACGCCTCCCGCGCATTGCAGGCCCGGGCGATCTCACGTCCCGAGGCATCGAACACGACGGCTCCGACGGGTACATCGGCATCCGATGCCTCGGCCGCGGCCGAGAGCGCTGCGCGGATCATGTCCGCGTCGGATACCACCATCGGTCAGCGTCGCAGCTTGTTCACCGCAGCAGCGAACTCGTCCTCGAAGCCCAGACGTTCGGCGATGGATTGCAGCTGCTCGTCCGGGTAGTCGTCCGTCTCGGCGACGATGATGCCCAGCACGGCCTCGGGTAGTCCGAGGTCGGCTAGCAGGGCGAGGTCGCCTTCCTCGTACGGTTCGATGTCGTCGAGCTCGTCGGGGTCGACGTCAGGGATCTCGATGTTCAACGCATCGAGAACGTCAGCGGCAATCTCGTAGTCCACTGCGGCGACCGCGTCGGACAGCAGCAGGCGCGTGCCGTTCGGTGCCGGACGCAGGATCACGAAGAATTCCTCGTCCACGTCGAGCAGCCCGAACACGGCACCCGAGCTGCGAAGTTCACGCAATTCGGTCTCTGCCGCCGACAGGCTGGTCAGTGCATCGTCGGACAGCGGCGTCACGGTCCACTTGCCGTCCTCTCGGACAACTGCAACGCCGAATCCCTCGAGGTCGTCGTACTCCGATGCGGATGCGCGATTGTCTTTCGCGCGCTGTGCGGCCATGGCCGCAACGGTAGTCCGGTATGGGTCGGTATTCGAAGTCCACCTCCCATCGACAGCACCCACCTGTGCCAATCTGATCGGGTGACTTCTTCCTCGGTGTGCGTTCTCGGTCTAGGACTGATCGGTGGGTCGATCCTGCGCGCCGCACACGGTGCCGGCCGTCAGGCGTGGGGGTGGAACCGATCGGCCGACGCGATCGCCGGTGCTACAGCCGACGGATACGACGTCGGTACCGATCTGACAGCTGCTCTGACCAGGGCATCCGAGGAGGATGCGCTGATCGTCATCGCCGTCCCGATGCCCGCTGTCGATTCCATTCTGGCCGCCGTCGCCGAGCACGCACCCTCGGCTCCGCTCACCGATGTGGTCAGCGTCAAGGCCGAGGTCGCTGCCGCTGTGACTGCTCGCGGACTGCAGGCGCGCTATGTCGGCGGGCACCCGATGGCGGGCACCAATCATTCGGGCTGGTCCGCCACCGACCCCACGCTGTTCGCCGACGCGGTGTGGGTGGTGTCCACGGACCCCGACGTAGACGCGGACGTATGGGTCCGCGTGGCCCGGCTCGCCCTGGACTGCGGCTCGGTGGTGGTGCCGGCCGAGAGCATCGAGCACGATCGCGCCGTGGCCCGGATCTCCCACCTACCGCATCTGCTGGCCGAGGCACTGGCGATCGTCGGAGCGGCCGGCGGACCGTTGGCGTTGGGCCTGGCTGCGAGCTCGTTTCGCGACGGGACGCGGGTGGCGTCGTCGTCACCGAATCTCGTCCGGGCGATGACCGAGGGCAACGCAGCCGCGCTACGGACTGCACTCGACGAAGCGATGCATGCGCTCACCGCAGCGCGCGAAGAACTGGACAAGAACTCGACGAAAACGCTGGTCGACGCCGGAAACGCAGCGCGGCTGCAGTACGAGCAGCACCAGCGTTTCGAGATCACCGACATCACCCCGGGGGAGCCGGGGTGGCGAGAAAAACTGCAGGACGCGGGTCGACGCGGCGGCGTCGTGCGTCAGATCCGTTCGGCCAATCCGGGGTAATCGAGAACGAATCCCTCGGCATCGACCGTGACGGACGACGTCGACACCGGCGAGATGACGTGGATACCCTCGGAACCACTGCTGTAGGTCAGCGTGGCCTCCTGGATGCTGAGGTCGAGGAGATTGACGTACACAGTCGGCACTTCGAGGTCCTGGACCTGGGTGTGCAGACCGAAGCGACGGATCGGCAGCGTGTTGAAGAACGGACTGAGCACCATGTCGACGTCGAGAGCGCCGCTGTAGGTCGAGCGCTGATGGCTTGCGCTGTTCTCCACCATCCAGTAGCCCTCGTCGTCTCGGCTGACGGACGCCTGCCGATCACCGGAGGCGAGCGAGGTGCGCACCGACAGCCGCTTGGTGACGCCGTATTCGTCGGTCACCAGGTCGTAGGAGGCGCTGAAAGCGGGATGATCGGCACACGCGGCACCGATGATGCGTCCGGCAGCCTTGATTCGGTTGCCGGAGAGCTGAACGCGCACGGACTCCATGCGCGGAACATCGTGCGCTCGCCACGTCAGGATCGAGGGCCAGGTTTTGGCGTCGGTGGAGTCGGACGCAGGGACGGAGGCATGCTCGGCACCCGATGCTTGAGTGATCACCCATCTACGGTAGGCGACGAGCCCCCCTCGAGAACAAGCGGACGTGCCTTTTCCCGCACATTACTTAAGGTGATGACCGTGACGACAGAGAACACAGGCGGCGGGCAGTTCGATTTCGCACATTCCGAACAGGCTGCCAAGAGTCGACAGGACAAGGCGACGGCATTGGCGCGCTATGTCTGGGATCGCGGTATCACCGGAGCCGAACTGCTCGACCTCACCGACGCCGTCCGCAGGAAACTCGCCCGCGCCGCCGACCTGCACCCGCCGAGCACGCTGGAAACGTGGACCATCGTGGCCGAGCTGCTCGACCGCAAATCCGCATGGGCGGCCGAACACCCCGGTCACGACGGGGCGACGCCCCAGCACGCCGACGAGAAGATCATGTGGGTCAAGCCGCCCATCACTCCCTGGACGTGATCAGCCGGTCACCAGGCCGATCTCACTGGCGATAGATCTCCACGTGGGCACCGGTGACCACACCGAGAGTCGACGTCGGCTGGTCCCAGCTCGAACCGCAGTTACCCGACGCCTGACCTGTCGGCACGAAGTATCGGCTCGACGAGGTGTAGGGACCGACCGCCAGGAACGGAACGGCGGCGGTGACATGAAAGCCCCAACATTCGGTGATCAGTACGTACTCCCTCCCCGGAGGCGCACCGGTGTCGTGACACGTTGCAGACGCGCCGAAGGCATCGTGGGCGATGGAGCAATCCTGAGTGTCAGCATGGGAAACGCCTGCGCCGATGATTGCTGAAAAGGCCAGACCTGAGACGACGACGGTGGCAACTCGTGTTGCCGCTACAAATGTTCTTCTCATACAGGCCATTTCGCTGGGGACCGACCAGGCGTTACGAAAATCAGACCAGCGAGTCTTCCCACGCCTCGTGCAGGTGCGCAAAGCGTCCCTCTCCCGCGATCAGATCCTCGGGAGTTCCGTCCTCGACGATGTCGCCGTCGGACATGACCAGAACGCGATCCGCAATGGCCACCGTCGACAGGCGGTGCGCGATGATCAGCGCCGTTCGCCCCTGCAGGATGGTCTCGAGTGCACGCTGCACCAGCCGCTCGCTCGGGATGTCCAGACTCGATGTTGCCTCGTCGAGCACGATCACCGACGGTGCCGCGAGGAACACCCGCGCGAAAGCCACCAATTGCCTTTGCCCCGAGGACAATCGGCCACCGCGCTTGCGTACGTCGGTATCGATGCCGTCGGGCAGCGACGCGATGAACTCGGTCAGTCCGACGGCATCGGCCGCAGCCCGCACGTCCGCATCGGTCGCCGTCGGACGTCCGAGACGGATGTTGTCTGCCACCGAACCGGAGAACAGGAACGACTCCTGCGTCACCATGACGACGTTGCGGCGTAGGTCCTCGTCGCTGATCTCGCGCATGTCGATGCCGTCGAGTCTCACGGCTCCGGCCGTCGGATCGTAGAAGCGCGCCAACAGCTTTGCCAGTGTCGACTTTCCGGCTCCGGTGGCCCCGACCATCGCGACCACCTGACCTGCGGGCACGTGCAACGAGAACTCGGGCAGCACAACGCGCTCGGAGCCGTACGAGAAGTGCACGTCGTCGAACGTGATGTCGCCCTTCGCCGTTCCGATCTTCACCGGATTCTTCGGCGCGATCACCGACGGTTCCTCCTCGAGCACGCCGGAGATCTTCTCCAGCGCAGCCGCGGCGGACTGGTAGGCGTTGAACACCATCGCCAACTCGTCGAGCGGCCCGTAGAACCGTCGGAGATACAGCACGTAGGCCGCGAGCACGCCGATGTCCATGTGGCCGTTGATCACTCGCCAGCTACCGAACACCAGGATGATCGCAAGCGTGACGTTGCCGATCCAGCGCACGATGCCGGTGTAGCTCGCCATACCGCGCAACGCCGCGGTGGTGGCGTCCCGATACTCCGAATCCTCGGTGCTCAGGATGGCGTCGTTGCGGCCCTCACGCCGGAACACCTGTACTGCGCGAATGCCGCCCATCGACTCCACGAAGTGGACCACGACGCGCGCGATCGCCACCCGTGTTCGACGGTATCCCTGACGTTGGCGACGCTGCGACCACCGGGTGACGAGCACCAGCGGAACGAAGCCGGCCAGCACGATCAGCGCCATCGGTACATCGAGATACACCAGAATGATCGCGATCGACACCATCGACAGGATGGCCGTCAGTGCATCGTTGAGCGCACTCTCCAGCAAGGTCTGCAGAGACTCGACGTCGCTGGTCAGTCGCGAGATCAGCCGTCCCGAGGTGTATTTCTCGTGGAACGACAGGCTCAGCTTCTGTGCATGATCGAACACCCGGCCACGCAGGTCGTAGAGGATGTTCTGGCTGAGCCGCCCCGAGACGGTGAGAAACGCATAGGTGGTGAACATTCCGAGCAGACCGAAGCCGGTGTAGCCGCCGACCGCCCACAGCAACGGACCCCAATCGCCCTGCCCCGCAGCGCCGACGCCGTTGTCCAGTGCATAGGCGATGAACAGTGGGCCCGCCACGTAGGTGATGTTGTCGACCAGAATGATCAGGAACGACAGCAGGGCCTGCTTCTTGTACGGGCGCACCAGTGATGCCAGCAAGCGACGAGAACGTCCGGCCAGCACCAGGTTTCCGGTGGCGTCGACCTCGGATTCCTCCCCGCCGACGCCCCGCCAATCCTCGGTGGCGCTCTGATCACTCATGGACCGACCCCATCACCTCGCGGTACCGCGGCGACGACGCCAACAGTCCCTCGTGTGTTCCCTGCTCCACAATTGTTCCGTTCTCGAGATAGAGCACGCGGTCGGCCAACGCAGCGGTCGACGGCCGATGTGCCACCAGCACTGTCGTCGAATGCGCCAACACGCGCCGCAACTCCTTCTGTACTTTCGCTTCGGTGTCCACGTCGAGCGCGGACAGCGGGTCGTCGAGCACCAGCACCCGTGGCTTGCCCAGCACCGCGCGTGCCAACGCGAGCCGCTGCCGCTGTCCGCCGGACAGGCTCATGCCCTGCTCTCCGATGCGAGTGGCCAAACCCCACGGCAGCCGCTCGACGAAATCCGTTGCGTGCGCGATCTCCAACGCCTCCGCAATCTCCGCGTCGGACGCCCCAGGAGAACCGAGTGCGATGTTCTCGCGCGCACTGGCCGAGAACAGCACCGGATCCTCGAAGGCCACCGACACGATGGAACGCAGGTCCGACAATCGCATCGAGGCCACGTCGATACCGTCGATCGTGATGGACCCCTCGGTGACGTCGAACAGCCGAGGAACCAGGTTGGTCAGTGCGGTCTTTCCGCTGCCGGTGTTACCGACGAGCGCAACGGTCTCCCCCGGCTCGACGACAAAACTGACATCCTCGAGCAGCGGCAAGGACGAGTCGGGAAAAGTGAATCCGACGCGGTCGAATTGCACTCGGCCACGGATTCTTTCGGGCAGTTCGACGGGATTGTCTGGATCGGTGACGGTTTCGGGAGTGTCCATGATCTCCCAGTACCGATCCGCTGCTGTACGTGCATTGTTCAGCTCTGCCAGCAGGTAGCCGAACGACTCGATCGGCCACAACAGGAACGTGACGATGGCGATGGCCGCAACGAGGGTGCCGACCGTCATCGTGCCCTGCACGATCGAGTACGTCCCCACGGCCAGAATCGCTCCGATGGTGATCGGTTGCAGCCCGACGATGACGGCCCAGATGATCGCGAGGTAGCGCACCTTCTTCAGCTCGGTTCCGCGAAGAGTACGAGCCTGCCGAAGAAACTGCTTGCCCAGGTGCGCACTTCGACCGAACGCCTTCAGGACGCGAATGCCCTGGATGGATTCCTCGACCGTCGTCGTGACATCTCCCGCCTGATCCTGAGCATCACGCGCTACGACGCGGTACAGCGTCTCGAACTTGGTGCAGGCGATCACCAGCGGCACCGACGTCACCAGCATGATCAGCCCCAATTGCCAGGACTGGACCAGCAATACGCCGATACCCACAACGAGCGTGACGGCGTTGATGATGATGAACGGGCCGATGAAGGCCATGAACCGGCGCAGCGAACCGAGGTCCGCGATGGCACGTGAGAGCAGCTGACCCGATTCCCAACTTTCGTGCGCCGCGACCGAGAGGCGTTGCAATTTGTCGAATACTGTTGCACGAGCGGTGATCTCGAATTGACTCGACGGCCTGGACACCAGGTAACGCCGCACCCAAATCCCGGCCGCGTCGATGGTGCCCAACAGCAAAATCAACGCTGCGGGCCACCACACCGCCGAGAAATTGCGATCGGTGATGGGTCCGTCGATCACGCGCTGTATCACCAGAGGAATGACCAGACCGGTCAGAGTCGCGATGAGCGAGACCACGATCGAGCCGATGTAGAACCACTTGTACGGGGCCAGGAACGGCGCAAAACGCTGCAGTGAGCTGGGCACCTTCGCCGTGTCCGGGTATGGCTGATCGCGGGTTCGGGTTTCGGGATCGAGCACACCCGTAGACACAGTTCTTCTCCTTATTGCTGTGCTCGAATGATTTCATTGCACAGGCTCAGTTTCCAACCGATTTTTCGGCGCTCGCATTCCAGTGTGAAACCTCGAGCTAGGTCGAGGTCAAGGCCTACCACTCTCGAGTACCGTAGGACCGTCGGGCGAGAGAAGGGCATACGTGAGCGCACGGTCGATGGTCGGGTTGTTCGCGGGAATCGGCGGGCTGGAGCTGGGGTTGGCCGAGGCGGGCTGGTCGACGCAGTTGCTGTGCGAGGTCGATCCCGGAGCCCAAGCCGTCCTCACCGCCCGCATGCCCGACGTCCCCCTGCACAGCGATGTCACCACACTCCGCAGCCTGCCCGCCGACACCGAATTGGTAGCAGCAGGCTTTCCGTGCCAGGACCTCTCCCAGGCAGGGCGCACCGCGGGCATCACCGGCGCCCGATCCGGCCTGGTCGACGAGGTCTTTCGGCTGGTCACGCGGCGGCGCGGCCCACGCTGGCTACTGATCGAGAACGTGCCGTTCATGCTGCAACTCGGCCGCGGGGCCGCCATGCGGCACATCACCGACGCACTCGAAGACCTCGGCTACATGTGGGCCTACCGCGTCGTCGACGCCCGAGCGTTCGGATTGCCGCAGCGTCGGCAGCGGGTGGTGATGCTGGCCTCGCGCACCGACGATCCGCGCGAGGTGCTGTTCTCCCAAGATGCAGGCCCGTTGCCCGACGGCGACCCGAGCACCCAGCCGTGCGGGTTCTACTGGACCGAGGGAATCCGCGGACTGGGCTGGGCCGTCAACGCGGTCCCGACGCTCAAGGGCGGGTCCTCACTCGGCATTGCCAGTCCCCCGGCGGTGCGGTTGCCGTCCGGGGAAATCGTCACGCCCGGCATCATCGGGGCCGAGCGTCTGCAGGGATTCGATCCGGACTGGACGCTGCCTGCCGTCCAGCAGCCCGGCGTCCGCAGCGGACATCGCTGGAAGCTCGTCGGCAATGCCGTCAGTGTGCGGATGGCGTCATGGGCCGCGCGCGCTCTCGACGACCCGAAGCCCTACGACGCCTCGAACGATGCGACTGTTCTGCCTGGCCAGGCCTGGCCGACAGCAGCCTGGGGACGTGACCGGACGACGTTCAAGGTGACGATCTCGACCATGCCGGTGCACGAACCGTACGAGGACCTGGCCGGCTTTCTCGACGACTCGAAGCTGCTCTCCGCACGCGCGACCGCCGGATTTCTCAAACGGGCCCGGGCCGGCAGCCTCCGTTTCGCTCCGGGATTCCTCGACGATCTCGACGCCCACCTCGAGCGCATGGGCGGATACGCCGAGCGGGTTCCGGTGTGAGCGCTTCCCGGCCGATAACCGATGCGAAAACCAGCGCGAGACTGAGCAAGCAGAAACGCCGCGACACCAAACCGGAGGTGGCCCTGCGGCGGGCACTGCACCGGCGAGGTCTGCGGTATTTCGTCGATCGTGCTCCGCTGAAGGGCATGCGGCGTCGAGCAGATCTGGTGTTCCCCAAACGCAAAGTCGCGGTCTACGTTGACGGTTGCTTCTGGCACAGCTGCCCGGTGCACGCGACCAAGCCCCGCAACAACGCTCAGTGGTGGGCCGACAAATTGGCCGCCAACGTCGCCCGCGATCGCGACACCGATGAGAAGCTCCTCGCGGAGGGCTGGCGCGTGGTGCGCATCTGGGAACACGAAGATCCCGCCGTCGCCGCCGACCGCGTTGAGAACGAACTCCAAGCTGAATAATCTGGGTCATTCCGCGGGCTCCACTCCCGCCTGAAACCCTTTCCCGTCCCCGCGCGTCCAACCCCATGATCGGTCGATTCGAGTTCGGGGGAAAACAGTGCGCAGAAATTGGTTGCTCGCGGCAGTGGCGCTGGCGATGTCGGTATCGACGAGCGGATGCGCGGTGGTGTTGCTCGGCAGCGCGTTTCCCGCTGGCAGTTCGTCGCCCACCGGCAGTTCTTTACCGCAGAACAGGTACGGATTCGAGATGTCGGAGTCAGACCGGTATCTGGCCGACACGGCAGCATTCGTACGCAGTCTCGATCCGTGTGGCTTTCTCACCGAGGACGATCTCGCTGCCCTCGGCACCGTGGTGCAGCTCCGCCCCGACGGCGAGTTGAGCACGTGCTCGGCCAGCCTGAACCCTGGGAGATCGAGCGCCACCGACTCCGTCTCGATCGATCTGAACGGATATCAACCGACGTCCGACGACCCGGACTACGAGCAGATCACGATCGGTGACGAACAGGTGTATCTGGACAACTCGTCGCAAGGGTCGTGCCGCATCGGGTTTCCGCTCCGCGACGAGTTCGACGGCTCCACCCCGGGGCCCATGGACGGTTTCCTCACCGAATCCGGCCGCGGCTTCGCCACAATCGACGTCTATCGCGCCGACGCGGACGCCTGCTCCGCAGCAAAGTCGGCGACCGAGACCGCACTGCGTCTCTTGGAGGATCCACCGCTGCGCGCCGATTCGAAGTACAACCTCCCGCTTGCCTCGAGAGATGTATGCGCCGTCTTGGAACACTTGCCCGCAACCTGGACGGTGGACCGCTGGAACCCTCCCTCCGATCCGTACCGTTGCCACTTCACGGCGTCCTCGGCAACGTTCGAGGACAACGTGGCGATGCTCGACGTCACTCTCGACTACGTCGACGGTGACATGCGTTCGAATGACCGCAAGACCGTCGAGCAGGGCGGCTACACCGTCGAAACACGCGGCTCGGAATCGGCGTGCTTCGCGGACATCGTGTTGGGCAACCCCGTGCTCGGTATGCCCGAGAAAGACGACACTGCCGCCCTCTTTGCCCGCACGGTTCCCACACTGACCGTCCTGACCGACCAGTGCGAGTCCGCGGTCGCACTGGCGGTGGCAGCTGCCGATGTACTGACTGGCTAGCCTTGATCGGTGCGTTCGAAAACTGAAGGCGTTGATATCCGCAGCGTCGTAGTGGCGATCTGCTTGATCCTCGCCGGCCTGCTGTACTCCGCGTGGGTGGCCGAATTCTTCATCGACACCGGTCTCGACCCCACCACATCGTTTCTCAGCGAACTCGACGCCCGCGATCAGCCGTACCGCGAATTCTTCTCCACCGCAGACGTCGTCACCGGTTCACTGATGATCGTCGCGGCGGTCCTCGGCTTCCTCGCCACCCAGCGTCGACGGCTCGTCGTCACCGGCTGGGTGGCGTCGGGCATCTTCGGTATCGCCACCATCGCCGACGCAAAACTTCCCCTCGAGTGTGTGGCCGCCGACGATCCGACCTGTCCGATCGAACCCAGCGGATTGTTCCCGCAACTCCATCACCTGCACGCACTCACCAGCACCATCGCGGTGTTCGCGATCTTCACGGTCATGATCGCGTTCACGCTCGCTGCATTCCGTTATGAGCCCTATCCCCTCCTCCGGACGCTCGGTGTCGCGGTGCTGGCTGTCACGACCCTGGCAACGGCATGGCTGATGATCGCCGACAATGTTCCTGGCGATCACGGCCTCGGTGTTGCCCAGCGGGTTCAGGTGGGCGGTATGTCGGCGTATCTGGTGGTGCTGGGGTGTGCGCTTAGACTCGGTGCATGTCTTTCACCGCGACCGAACTGAACGGGTCCAAGGTAGAGCAGTATCAGCAGCTGGCCGAGCAGGCCAAGGGCCTCGTCTACGAAGAGTCGAACCTGATCGCCAATGCCGCCAACCTCTCCGCGTTGGTCTATCACGCTCTGCCGGAAGTCAATTGGGTCGGATTCTACCTGTACGACGGCACCGAACTCGTCGTCGGGCCGTTTCAGGGGCAGCCGGCCTGTGTCCGCATCGCGTTGAGCAAAGGCGTATGCGGCGCTGCCGCCACCACCCGCGAGACGCAGCGAGTTGCCGACGTCCACGCCTTCCCGGGTCACATCGCGTGCGATGCCAACACCCGCTCCGAGGTCGTCGTACCGCTGTACCAGGGCGACACTCTGATCGGTGTGTTCGACTTGGACAGCCCCGTGCCGAATCGCTTCGACGCCGACGATCAGGCCGGCCTCGAAGCGATCGCGGAGGTCTTTCTCAGTTCGCTGAGCTAGCTGCCGCCTCGAAGAACCACGCCATGACGAGCGCACCGGGGTCGACGACGCCTCGCGCGGCCTCACCGACGTAGCTGGCGCGACCGCGGTTGGCGGTCATGTCCTTCGTCGATTCGGCTCCGGTTTTCGCGGCGTCGGCGGCCTGCTGCAGGGTGCCGCCGTCCTTCTCGAGCGCCTCGACGGCCGGGGCGATGGCGTCGACCATCGTCTTGTCGCCCACCCGTGCGCCGCCGAGTTCGGTGATGCTGTCCAGTCCCGCCCGGGCGGCCTGCCCGATCGCCGCGCGATCCGGCTCGGATTCCAGCATCGACCGGTAGAACTGGCGGAACCAGATGCCGAACAGCGCGCCGGACGTACCGCCCGCATGGCCGAGGTAGGCCTCACTTACCGCCTCGAATACCGTTGCTGCCGAGTAGGTTTCCTTCACGGCGTCCAGATCGAGTTGTTCGAGTGCGGCCACCATGTTGGTTCCGAAGTCGCCGTCGCCCGCCTTGCGATCCAACTCGGTCAGTGCCGGCTCCTCGTCGAGTACGCGCTGCGCCCACGACCCGATCCACTCGGAAACGAATGCCGACTTCCCACCGGTGTCGGACGGCGAGAACGTCGGTCCGAATCCGCCACGCTCGGCCACCGGCTTCGCGCCTCGACTGTGAGCGTTCGGCCAGCCGGGAGCGTCGGTCGGCTCGTCCCAGAGTTCGAGCATCTCGTCGTCGGCGCGCACGAGGGTGATCGACGCTCCGCCCATGTTCAACGCGGTGACGAAGCTACCGACGAGCGAGCGGGAGATCTCGATCCCTTTGCCGTGCAGGTACTCCGAGAGTTCACCGAACAGCAGGTGCAGCTCCAGCGGGTGCGTTGCCCCGAGCCCGTTGACCACCGCGATCACCGATTCGCCCGAGTTCAACCCGAGTGAGTCCACGATGGGATCGGTCAGTTTCGCGACGATCTCCTGGGCAGGCAGCCGGGGCACGCGGTCGGTGCCGCGTTCTCCGTGGATACCGATGCCGAGTTCGATTTCCTCCTTGGGCAATTCGAACGACGGTTCGTCCGCTCCAGGCAACGTTGGCGGATTCAGTGCGACCGCCATACTGCGTGCGTTCTCCGCTGTTCGACGCCCCAGTGCGACGACCGCCTGCAAACTGTCGCCGCGTTCTGCCGCTGCGCCGCAGACCTTTTCGACGACGATGGTCGCTGCGGTGCCGCGGCGACCCGGACCGTCCTCGCTCTCACTGGCCACGTCGTCGTCGACGAGAACAACGTCGGCGACGATGCCGTCCTCCTGCAACAACTCTCGGGCGATCTTGAAGTTCATCACGTCGCCGGTGTAGTTCTTCACGATGTGCACCACTCCGCCGCCGGAGTCCACGGCCTTGGATGCCTCGTGCACCTGAAGGGCGTTCGGTGAGGTGAAGACCAGACCGGGGCACGCTCCGGTGAGCATGCCGCGACCGATGAATCCGGCGTGCATCGGCTCGTGACCCGATCCCCCACCGGACAGGAGGGCAACTTGCCCGTCGGAGATGCGATAGCGGCGGGTGAGAAATCCGGGATCGGCATGCCAGGTGACGTCGTCGGTGGCGGCGACGAAGCCGCGGAGGGCGTCGGCAACGAATGTTCGAGGGGAATTGGAGAACATGGCTCCACCCTAACCACCTGCGCCGCGTCCCTTCTTCGGTTCTGCGGGACCGATACAGTCGGGGCATGACTACCGCGACCTGGACGCTCGACGCATCGGACGATGGACAGTTGGCCGTTCGGACGGATGTCACCGGACGGGCAGCCAAGATGGGCCATCGCCTCACGATTGCGGTGACCTCCTGGACCGCGACAGTCGAGTGGTCGGGGGAGGCACCCACCGCGGTCACCCTCGTTGCCGAGGTGAGTTCACTCGAGGTGGTCCATGGAGAGGGTGGACTCACACCCTTGATCGGACCGGAGAAAATTGTGGCGAAGGCAAACGCGCTCAAGAGTTTCGAGGCCGACCGATATCCATCGATTCGATTCGTTTCGGAAGAGATCACCGCCGTCGACTCCGGATTTCGACTGGCCGGCACGGCCGAGATTCACGGCGTGTCCAGGGAGATCACTGTGGATGTGACCGCCACCGACCTCGGTGATCGATGGCACATCGAGTCCGAAACTATTGTGCGCCAATCGGATTACAAGATCACTCCGTATTCGCAGATGTTCGGAGCCATGAAGGTGGTGGACGAGGTGACCGTGACGTTCGACGCCGACTACCGCAAGCCCTGAGCCTTTCCAATTCGCCTGTCATGATGGACACTACGGCGATGAGTCGAAATCGATGGATGATCGGATCGTGCGCATCGGCCCTGGTGCTGACCGTGGCCTTGACCGCGGGCTGCAGCAGCCCAGCGACGTCGTCCCCCGATGGACCTCCCGGAGTGAACGTCAACGGCGTGGGAGAAGTCCAAGGTGCACCGGATACGTTGACGACCCAGATCGGTGTTCAGGCCACTGCCGAGTACGTCACTTCCGCGATCGAACAGGCCAATTCTGCCGTCAGTGAGGTCACGGACGCAGTGATTGCGGCCGGCGTCGCTCGCGAGGACATCCAGACCCAACAGGTGTCGATCGATCCGCAGTACTCGGGCGCATTGCCGGGCGGCACCTCGGCCATCTCCGGATATCAGGCCACCAACACCTTGCAGGTCACGGTTCGCGACCTGTCGAAGGCCTCCGCGGTGTTGGGCGACGCCACAACGGCCGGCGGAAACGCGACCCGCATCTCGGGAGTCTCCTTCAAGATCGACGACGATTCCGAGCTGATCTCCGATGCCCGGTCCAGGGCGTTCGCCGATGCCCGCGATCGCGCCGAGCAGTACGCATCGCTCGCAGGTGGAGAACTCGGCGACGTTCTGTCGATCACCGAGTCGATCACCGGCCAGGAGCAGCCGAGGTCGTTCGGCGAGTCCGCCACTTCGTTCGACACGGCGGTGCCCATCGAACCGGGACAGCAGACCGTCAGCGTGTCCGTGTCGGTGAAGTGGGCGTTGAACTAGATCCCGGCGGGCGGTGCCAAGCGGTAGTTCACCGGAGTGGCCGAGAAGTCCAGCGGATTTCGGACGCCGTCGGCCACTGAACCCGGAACCTGCACTCGCGGTTCGAGACCGAGCGATTCCGCGAAGGCAAACGCCTCTTCGATGGAATTGACCGGCCCCGCGGGGACGTTGCGGGCCATCAGATCTCGGTACCATTCGTCCGCGGTACGTGCCCGCAGCGCCGAGGTCAACGCGTCGACCAGGTGATCGCGATGTTCGACGCGAGCAGAGTTGGTGGAGAAGCGATCATCCTCTGCCAGTCTCGGCTCGTTCAGCACCTCGACCAACGCCTGGAACTGCCGGTCGTTTCCCACGGCCAGTGCCAATGGACGGTCGGCAGTCTCGAACACCTCGTACGGCACGAGCGAGGGATGCTTGTTTCCCATCGGGACGGGCACAACGCCTGCCCCGAGGTACGCCGCCGACTGGTTGCTCAACGCGGACAGCACCGACGCCATCAGCGAGGTGTGCACCTGCTGACCAGCTCCGGTCTGTGATCGATGATGCAGTGCGGCAAGGATTCCGCTCAGCGCATGTAGACCGGTGACGATGTCGACCATCGCCACTCCCACCTTGGTCGGTGTCGAGGCGTCGGGGCCGGTGACGCTCATGAGCCCGCCGACGGCTTGGACCACCAGATCGTATCCGGGGAGCGCAGCTCCTCCGCCGGTGCCGAAGCCGGAGATCGAGCAGTAGATCAGACCCCGGTTCGATTGCGACACAGTCGAATAGCCCAGACCGAGGCGGTCCATCGTTCCGCCGCGGAAGTTCTCGATCACGATGTCCGCGCCCGAGACGATCTCACGTGCCTCAGCCACCCCGCTCTCGGACTGCAGGTCCAGGAACTTCGACGTCTTGTTGCGATTCACCGAATTGAAATACGTTGCTGTGCCTGCAGAGTCGTATGGCGGGCCCCAGGATCGGGTGTCGTCACCGATTCCGGGTCGCTCGATCTTGATCACGTCCGCGCCCATGTCGCCGAGCATCATCGTCGCG
The DNA here is from genome assembly GCF_002258735.1 of Rhodococcus sp. WWJCD1. Classification (NCBI taxonomy): domain Bacteria; kingdom Bacillati; phylum Actinomycetota; class Actinomycetes; order Mycobacteriales; family Nocardiaceae; genus Rhodococcus; species Rhodococcus sp. WWJCD1. Next base: position 107,473 of record NZ_NOXY01000015.1, on the reverse strand, counting down.
TACGGGCCGGCGAGCACACGGGAGAAGTCCGCGACCACGAGGCCTGCGAGTGGACCGGTGGCAGGTGTCATCGGTCCACTGTATTGCGCCACACGCTGCAGTTCAGTTCAGGTCCGGAACGAACGCTCCCAGAACGGCAACCATCGTCTCCACGATGTGCTCGATAGGTGGGCGAGGGGGATCGGTGCGGGACCAGTCTGAGACGATCTCGGTGAGCGCACCGAGGAATGCCGTTGCGGCCAAACGGTATCCACCTGGCGGAACGAAATCGGAACCGACTTCCGAGCGCAGGGTGTTCTCGAAGAACTCCACCCACTGTGCACGACGGCGCGTCCGGTGCTGTTCGACGGCATCGCTGACACCCAGCATTTCCAGATACGAGATCCGCGCGCGGCGCGGATCACCCCCGATCGATCCCACCAAGGCCGTCATCGCAGCGGCGACAAGCGCGCGGCGATCTCGGTCGACGTGACCGTCGAGTGCGGCGACGACCGCAGCCAGCGCGTCGTCTTGGATCAGGTCGTACACATCCACGAGCAGCGCCTCACGGTTGGCGAACTCGGCGTAGAACTGACTGCGCGCCAGACCGGCAGCCGCGCAGATATCCGCTACCGAGGTGGCTGCGTAGCCGCGTGCCCCGATGACCTCGATCCCGGCGTGCAAGAACCGTGCGCGGCGATCGGCTTTTCGCGCGGCGGACGATTGTCCCGCGTAGATGCGGCCCTGGTCGTCGGCGACTGTCACCGGCGGAGTCTACCGCCGGTGACACTGCGGCTTCCCGTACGCCGACCGGTTCCCTCACGCCCCGATCGGCTTACCGAACAGTCCGGCGATTATCTCGCCTACCGCATCGACGAAGAGCGGGTGTGCACTCGTGTCGAGCGCCATCGAGCCGACATCGTTCGTTCGGCAACCCGGTTCCACCGGAATACCGGCAAAGCGATCGCGCATCCACAGCACCGCGCTCGGAAAGGCGATCAATTCCAGGGTGATGTGCTCACTGAAATGGTCGCGGGTGTACGTGACATCGGCACCCGGACGGCTGCAATACGAATCGACCATCGCGTTGACCGGTCCGACCGGCACCAGCCAGTCCGGGTTGGAGTGATAGACGTAGAGCGGCATGTTCGGAGTGGTGTCGCCGAGCCGCATCGCGGACAGAGCCTTCTTCACCACTGGTTGTTGGATCGGGTCACCCTCGGTGTGCAGAAAGCCTTTCAGATTGACGAACGGCAGCAGCGCCGAGCTGTAACCGACGCAGAGATTGTCCTTGGCCGCGAACAACGCCCGGCCGAGCGGATCGATGTGTTCGTCGATGAAATCGGCCAACTCGGGATCTTCACGACTGGCACCGATGATTCCGGCAGCGACGATTCCCGAGCCGAGTGTGTTGTTCGCGTTGTCCACCAAAGCCCCGAGTTCAGCGGGGGTTCCGCCCTCGGTGACTCCGACGATGTCGAGCTCAGGGGCGTAGCGTTCGGCCAGTTCGGCTGCGTGTCCGGTCGCTATCGCGCCACCGGAGTAGCCGCTCATCCCCACCTTGGTGGCCTCCCCGGCCAACTGCATGGGCGCGAAGTTCTCGGCGGCTCGGATTCCGTCGAGGGTGATCCGCCCGGCGACCGGCCCTGCGGCGAACGAGTTGTTCGGACCTTGATGATCGGGTACCGATACCGCCCAGCCCTGCGCCAACGCTGCTTGCACCTCGAGGAACTGAGCACCCGACGTCACCGCGCCTGTGACCGGCCAGGGAATCGCACCCGCGCGCATCGCATACGAGGGCGCGCAGTAGGCCGCGAGAGAATCCTCGGCCAACTGAATGGATATCAAAGGCCGCGATGCGGCAGGGACGCCACGTGGCTTGATGACCGTGGTCACCGCAGCGATCGGCTCGTCGCGACCGTTGTTGGACCGGAAAGACAACTGCCACGCGTCGACCTGCGTGGGGATGACGTTGAGAGTGGCCAGCTCGACCGGCCGCGCAGCGATGATCTGACCCGGCGCTGCCGCGGCCACCACGTCGGCGGGCGGAACGTAGAAGTCGGTGTCGAACTCCGGAATCTTCGGCCACGTGAACGGTGCCAGAGGCGGCTGAATTTCCACCTCGGGCGAATCAGGTGCTGCAGCAGCGGGCGTCGTCATGGCAGTAAAAGCCGCAGCGGCGGTCATCACGCTGATCGCTGTACGCAGCGTCCACGAGCGGGCAGAAGACACGGGTGCACTCCTTCGCGCCGGAGGACGGGATCCACAGGAGGCGCGCCCGGCGACGGTTCGTACAGCGCATCCGTCCATCTTGGACACCGATGTCCGAGATGGTGCTCAGAACTGTAGAGCGAAGTGGCGTGGATAACAATCCCCGAATCGAAAGAGATTCAGAAGTGAACCGATCCCAAGTGCACTGAGTTACGCCGGTTCGTCACGCGACCGCGAATGACCGCTTCGCCAAACCGAACTGGAAGCCGGTGATCGCCGTGGCGACCGGGGCTTCCGGGTTCTCGGCGGCACCGAGCGTGACGAACAGCGGCGTGAAGTGTTCGACGGTCGGGTGGGCATAGGGCATTCCCGGTGCGGCACTGCGGAAGTCCGCCAGTGTTGCGACGTCACCACGCGCCAACGCGTCGGCCGCCCAGAGATCGAAGTCCTCGGACCACGTCGGGACCGTATTGGTGGTGAAGTTCGCGCGCGAGAGGAACGGCAACCCGTGCGTCATGAATCCGGATCCGATGACCAAGACTCCCTCGGCGCGAAGCTCTTTGAGTGCCGCGCCGATGGCCATCAACCGGTCGGGAACATGGGTCGGCAGGCTCAACTGGAGAACGGGGACGTCGGCATACGGGTACATCACCTTCAGGGGAACCCAGGCACCGTGATCGAGTCCGCGAGAAGTGTGTCGGTGCAGATTTTCCGACGCCGGGATTGCCGCAGCAACGCGAGCGGCCAAGGCCTCGGCGTCGGGTGTGCGGTATTCCATCGAGAAGTACCGCTGAGCAAAACCACCGAAGTCGTAGACCAGTGGGGTCGCGGCCGCCGAGGCAGACAGGCTCAGCGGAGCCTCTTCCCAGTGCGCGCTGACGATGAGAATCGCCTTCGGCTTGGGCATCGACTGCGACCAGGTGAACAGCTGGTCCATCCAGAGTGCGTCGTCGAAAACCGGGGGCGCGCCATGGCTGATGTACAAGGCGGGCATCGGGCCGTCGTTGGGGGTCCACATCTGCTGCGACCGGCTCGCGGGAGCGGTATCGGCGAGAAATGCGTCGAACGCGGCTCCCGCGATCGGCGGGTTGACGACAGATGTCATGGCGGGTCCTTCGAAGGCTGAAGTTGAACCTTCAACCTACCACTCGAAGGGCAGATCAGCTACCCCACTACTACGCGGCCACCACCAGGAAGGTTGGGAGTGTCCGTCGTGATCGTGAGATCGACACGGCCCGCACCGGTAGCGAGAGTGATCGGCTCGGTCGATATCCCACCCGCCGAACCGGATCGGCCGTTGTCGATGTTCGTCCACACCACGGTCACCGGAACCGGCAGCAGGCTCACCGCAGACGAGCCCATGTCACCCGCACCCGAAATCTTGCTCGCCGTCGTCACCGTGACTTCCCCTGCCTCGACGCCCACCGTCGCCGTTGCCTCGACTGGCCCCGACCCGAAGCTGACCCCGTGTTGGAAGAACAAGAATGCCTGCACTGGGCGTAACTCGGTCGTGTTCGCGGCCGCAGCGATTCCTGCCGTCCCCAGCGTCAAGGCCCCCGCCATCAACGGTGCCGCAACGAGGCGAATAACTCTTTTTCTCGAAAACACGATGCTCCCCAGTTCGTCGAATTCGTCCGATGTCCGAGTACATCGTGCAACGGACCAGAAGGTCTGTAAACCCCTCGGGCTCTAGGCTCGGCGATATGCCGAATGTCTATCGCGCACCGATGCCGGACGGCGTCGAGCGTGCCCTTACCTATGGACTGTTCGGCATGGCGGCCGACGACGAACGATCGCTACGACGGGTCGAGCGCTTCGAACAGGTTCCGGACGGATCTTTCGTCTGGACGCGAACCGCGAGCGGGGAGTACTTCCTCGGCCGAATTTTCGGCTCACTGCGGGAAGATCACAGCGACGACGCAGTGGCGTCGAACATGATCTTTGTTCGTGACTGCGAGTGGACGGGCGAGCCCGTTCCCGAGCACGAGGTACCCGCCGCCACGCTCCGCACGTTCGCCCGCGGCGGCCGAAACTTTCAGCAGACACACGACCCGCGGGTCGCCGCAGAGTCGGCTAGCGCGTGGCGAGCGCGAGGTCGCTGACCTGGGAATCGACCTGAACAACCGAGTAGCCCTGGATCTCGAACTTGTTCTCACCCTCGGGCGGCCCGAGCACAGCACGGACGATCAACGTCGCGGCGGCAGCGACGAGTGCGATCACGATGACCACTGCCGCCACGATCAGCAGGGTCCGGGGGCCGCCGAACAGGTTCTTCGAGCTCATGCGTCCATCATGACCCCTCCGGGATGAGACACGAATCGCGCCCGCCAAAGTAATAAAGGTGTTGATCAGATGATTTCGTGGATACAGTGAATCCGTGACCGACGCACCCGAGCCCGATTTCTGGTCGTTCATCGAGACCGCCAACACCACGCTGGCCCGGGACTACGGGTTCGAGCACCAGCTGGCCACCGAAGTTCTGCTGACGCTCAACCGGGCGTCGAACATCGTCACCTACGACTTGGAGGCGACGGTTCATCGCCCCCGAGGCTGGTCGTGGTCGTCGTTTCGACTGATGTTCGTCACGTGGCTGGCAGGCCCGATCGAACCGCGACGAGCAGCCGAACTGACCGGCATGAGCCGCGCGGCCGTGTCGAACCTGTCCAAGACCCTCATCTCCGGCGGCCTGCTCGCCAGTACGCCCGACGAGAAGGACGGGCGTTCGGTGCGCCTCGCCCTCACCGCGCAGGGGCACGACGAAATGGTGGAGACCTTCGCCGAACAGAACGAACGGGAGAACGCGTGGGCCAGCGCGCTCACCGAGCCCGAACAGCGGATTCTGGTGATGCTGTTGACCAAACTCATCACTCACCGCAGCCAGTTCGACGTCCGGGGACGCAACTGAAGGTTGTGTAGATCACGTCAAAGTAGTTAATGTATTTATTACAAGCGGTGAACAGAGCACAGGAGCGATGACGTGGCCTACTACCGGCAACTCGGATCGATACCGCCGAAGCGGCACACCCAGCACCGAACTCCAGAGGGCAACCTCTACTTCGAGGAGCTGATGGGCGAAGAGGGCTTCTCGTCGGACTCGTCTCTGCTCTATCACCGCCACATACCATCGGCCATCGTCGATGCCACGGTGTGGGAACTCCCTGATCAATCCACGACGCCCAACCATCCACTCGTGCCGCGGCACCTGAAGTTGCACGAGCTGTTTCCCGAATCCGCGGTGGCCGGCACCGACGTCGTCACCGGCCGGCGACTCGTCCTCGGCAACGCCGACGTCAGACTGTCCTACGTCGTCGCATCGAAAACCTCACCGCTGTATCGCAATTCGATCGGCGACGAGATGGTCTACATCGAATCCGGCTCTGCCACAGTGGAAACGGTATTCGGCGCGCTGCAGGCGCAGCAGGGCGACTACGTGCTCATTCCGCGCGCGACGACGCACCGCTGGATTCCTCACGGTCCACTTCGCGCGTACGCCATCGAAGCCAACAGTCACATCGCGCCACCGAAGCGGTTCCTGTCGAAGTACGGCCAGTTGCTCGAGAACGCTCCCTACTGTGAACGCGATCTGCACGGCCCCAGCGAGCCTCTGCTCGGCGAGGGAACCGACGTGGAAGTGCTTGTCAAACACCGCGGTTCGACGGGGATCGTCGGGACCCGATACGTCTACCCGCAGCATCCGTTCGACGTGGTGGGGTGGGACGGCTGCCTGTACCCGTACACGTTCAACATCTCCGACTACGAACCGATCACCGGCCGCGTGCATCAACCACCGCCCGCGCACCAAGCGTTCGAGGGTTCCAATTTTGTGATCTGCAACTTCGTTCCACGCAAGGTCGACTACCACCCGCTGGCAATTCCGGTGCCGTACTACCACTCCAACGTCGACTCGGACGAGATCATGTTCTATGTCGGCGGCGACTACGAGGCCCGCAAAGGTTCCGGAATCGGCCAGGGTTCGATCTCGGTGCATCCAGGCGGGCACGCTCACGGGCCGCAACCCGGTGCCTACGAACGCAGTATCGGTGCCGAGTTCTTCGACGAACTGGCCGTCATGGTCGATACGTTCCGCCCGCTCGAACTGGGCGAAGGTGCGCTGGCGTGCGAGGACACCGGGTATGCGTGGACCTGGGCAGGCCGGGGACCGAACCGATGATTCCAAAGTTCTTTCATCGCCTGTGCGACGATGCCGCTGTTTTCCCTCCCGGCAATGCGCCGCTCGATGTTGCTGCGGCACAACATCTCGAGTACCGGGGCAGCTCTTTCGCAGACCTCGTCGGCCCGTTGGTCGTTCCGATGGACCGGGTGAACGAGCTCGTCCTCGGTGCTCGGATGGAGGTGGCGTTGACCGCACCGGCCGGCCCGGGCAGCGTGGAGGCAGGCCTGCGAGTCGCCGACCGTACCGCCGGGGTGACGGTTGTTGCCGTCGAAGTGGCAGTACCCGACGGCACGAGCATCGACGCCTTGCGCAACATCACTCAGGACATCGACATCTATGTCGAAATTCCCCGAGACTCCCGACGAGACGACATCTTCGACGCCGTCGACGAGTTCGGGTATCGCGCCAAATTCAGGACCGGCGGTGTCACGGCCGACCAGTATCCGGACGAACAGGAGCTCGCCGCGTCCATTTACGAGGCGGCTCGGCGCGAGGTTCACTTCAAAGCGACCGCGGGTCTGCACCATGCCGCCCGTAACACCGATCCCCACAACGGGTTCGAGCAACACGGTTTCCTCAACGTGATCCTCGCGGCGCAGGCCGCACACAGCGGCGCACGAGTCGGTGAGCTCGAGAAGATACTGGCGATTCGAGACGCAGATGTCCTCGCCGGGATCGTCGCCGGGATCGAGGGCCAACGCGCCTTCGCATCTTTCGGCACCTGCAGCATCCGTGAACCCCTGGACGATCTCGTCCGCCTCGGACTCGTCCCACCTCAGTGAGCCCCACCCCCCCGTGAATCAGGAGTGCCGTTCATGACGCACATCGATATTTCCGCCGATTCCGAATTCGGAGTCGACAACCTGCCCTACGGCATCTTCAGCACTCCGGGCACGGACGCTCGTGTGGGAGTCCGCTACGGCGACAACGTGATCGATCTATCCATAGCTCTTGGCGATCCAGATTTTTCCTCGCCAAGTCTGAACGCGTTCATGGCCCGCGGACGCAGTCGATGGGTGGAGGTGCGCACGTCCGTCACCGACATGCTCGTCAATGGCACCGCCCCCGAGGAAGCAATCATGTCCGTTTCCGATGTCACGATGCACCTGCCGTTCGAGGTGGCCGACTACGTCGACTTCTACGCCTCCGAGCATCACGCGTCCAATCTCGGCCGGCTCTTCCGGCCCGATGCCGAACCGCTGCTACCGAATTGGAAGCACCTGCCCGTTGCTTATCACGGACGGGCAGGCACGGTTGTCGTCTCCGGTACCGACATCACCCGGCCTCGTGGCCAACGAAAGGCACCGGACGAGCCGTCGCCCACGTTCGGTCCGAGTCGACGACTGGACATCGAAGCCGAGATGGGCTTCGTCGTCGGCGTTCCGGCGGATGGTCCCATCTCGCCGGATCAGTTCTCCGAGCACGTGTTCGGAGCCGTCATCGTCAACGACTGGTCGGCTCGCGACATCCAAGCCTGGGAGTACGTGCCACTCGGGCCGAACCTCGGCAAGAGTTTCGCGACGTCCATCTCACCCTGGGTTGTACCCCTGCTAGCTCTGGAGCAGGCGCGAACCTCGACACCGGTGCAGGATCCTGAGCCGCTCGAGTACCTTCGCGAATCTCGTTCTTGGGCTTTGGATATCGACCTGACGGTCGAGTGGAACGGCCACGTCGTATCCCACCCGCCGTACAGTGCGATGTACTGGTCGCCGGCTCAGATGCTCGCGCACGAGACCGTCAACGGCGCGACATCGCGAACCGGTGACCTGTTCGCGTCGGGCACCATCTCGGGACCGGAAAAGAATCAGCGCGGCGCTTTCATCGAACTGACCTGGGGCGGAAAAGAACCGGTGTCACTCGGCGGCGAGACTCGAACCTTCCTCGAAGACGGTGACGAGGTCGCCATCGCCGCGAGTGCTCCAGGCGCGAACGGTGCCCGTATCGGATTCGGTGAGGTCCGCGGCCGCATCGTGTCGGCCTGACCCGCCCCCCCTACCACTCCGGCCGGACCACGAGGGACTGCTCGATCTCCGACGCGGCATCGCACACGGCTTGCCCCCAGAGAAGCCCTGCAGTCGTGGGTACCCGCTCGATCGGGCCTGCCACACAGACGGCCGCGACGATGCGTCCGTCCCGGCGGACCGGGGCGCTCACCGACGTCAGCCCCGGCGTGCGCTCCGATCTCGACTCCCACCAGCCGCGTTCCCGACTCTCCTCGTCGGCGTCGAAGTCCCCGGCCAGTACGTGGCCGGCCGAACCGGCACCGAGTGGAAGTAACGCGCCCGCAGGCAACGAGGCTCGCAACTCTTGCCGAGAATCCTCCGACACCAGACACAGCCGATTCGAGCCTCGCACTACCCACAACTGTGCAGACTCGCCGGTGTCTTCCCGCACCCGACGAAGAATCGGTACCGAGAGGTCGACGAGCGAGGACGTCCCGAAGCGGTCGCCGGGATGCAACAGACCTCCGTCCCCGCGGCGCAACATCGAGTGCTTCGCCATGTCTCCCACCAGGCGGTAGACCGTGGATGCCGACAGGCCGAGCCGATTTGCGAGGTCACTGGTGGTCTGCGGGCTTGCCTCGACTGCGTCGAGGATTGCGGCCGCGCGAGCCAGCACGCCCGTGGTGTCGGTGTTGTTCGCCGTCACTGCTCGACCTCCGCCATCGAATGCACCTTTCTCACCCTTCGATTGTGTCAGCCGACCCGAGCGTCGGTTTGCGATAGTTCGGATCACAGTGGTTGCGGAACGTGATCCACCGCACTATGGTCATTCCTACCAGGAGCGAATGCAATTATCAAATAATGATAATCAGCGATCCAGCCTCCACATCCTCAGGAGTGACGTCAGGTGCACACCGACAACCAGAACGGCCCGTTACACGGAATACGTGTCATCGAACTGGGCAACTTCATCGCCGCACCGTTCGCCAGCCGCCTTTTTGCGGACTTCGGTGCCGAGGTGATCAAGATCGAGCGCCCCGGCGTCGGCGACGAGCTTCGCGGCTGGCGCCGAAACCGCGGAGACACGTCGATGATGTTTCGCACGATAGCCCGCAACAAGCACTCGGTCACAGTCGATCTACGTACCGATGAGGGCCGCGACCTTGCGCTGAAGTTGGTCGAGACTGCCGATGTCGTCGTGGAGAACTTCCGTCCCGGCACTCTCGAGCGTTGGGGTCTCGGGCCCGACCGCCTGCACGAGGCCAATCCCGACGTGGTTCTGGTGCGGATCTCGGGGTACGGCCAAACCGGGCCTCATCGCGACCGAGCCGGGTTCGGCGGGGTCGCAGAGGCATTCGGCGGGCTGCGCCACGTCACCGGACACGCCGATCGCGAGCCGGTGCGGGCGGCTGCGCCCGTCGGAGACGTCCTGGCCGGGTTGCATGGAGCCGTGGGAGCTCTGGTGATGTTGTTGGCGCGTGAACGCAGCGGAGATCACTCTCGGCCGAAGGTGGCCGACGTCGCGCTGTACGAGGCCGTCTTCATGGCGATGGAGTCACTGGTTCCGGACTACGACGCGTACGGTGCCGTTCGCCAGCGGACCGCGGGCAACCTGCCCGGCGTGGTCCCCAGTGGGATCTATCCGACCTCGGACGGAAGCGTCATGATCGCGGGCAATTCGAGCAGCGTGTTCGGACGGCTCATGACGGCCGTGGACCGGCCGGACCTTGCCGACGACTCCGATCTGGCCGACGGCGTCGGGCGGTTCGAGCGTGAGACCGAACTCGACGGTGCCATTTCTGCATGGACCGGCGCACGCCCGACGAGCGTGGTCGTCGGCGAGCTAGGTGCCGCAGGCGTTCCCGTCGGAGAGGTGTTCGACGCCGCTCAGATCGCCGAGGACGAGCACTATCTCGCACGCGGGATGGTGCAGGCGCTGAAAGTCTCCGTCGAACCGGGCAGCACCGAGGAAGTGCGCTTTCCCGGGGTGGTTCCGCGCTTCGGCGATACCACCACGACCGTCAAGTGGGCCGGCCCGGATCTGGGCGAGCACACCGACGATGTCCTCGGCCGCACACTCGGTCTCACCGAAGAACAGCTCGACGACCTCCGCGCGCGGAAGGTCATCTGACATGCCACGCGTACACATCACCGACGTCTATCTCCGCGACGGTTTGCAGGACGAGAAGTGCATCGTCCCCACAGAGGACAAGCTCGCCGTACTCGACGCCACCCTTGCGTCGGGAATTACGTCCCTCGAGATCGCGTCGTTCGTCTCGGCCACCAGAGTGCCGCAGATGGCCGACGCCGAGGAGGTCATCTCACGCGCGCCCCGTCGAGACGGAACCCGTTACAGTGCACTGACATTGAACGGCCGAGGCGTCCATCGCGCCGCAGAGACGGACATAGACGTGATCCAGATCGTCACGTCGGCCAGTGAGGGGCACAGCCGCGCCAACGCCGGCCGATCCCCCGACGACGCGCTACGGGACCTGAGTTCCGCCGTCTCGACGTATCCGGACCGCTCGTTCATCGGCGGTGTCAGTACCGCGTTCGTGTGTCCGTTCGACGGCGTCATCACGCCCGAGCGGCTCGTCGAGGTGTGTGAACGAATGGCCGACACCGGCGTATCGAGCCTCGGTCTGGCGGATACTTTGGGGATCGCCACCACCGATCAGGTACTGACCGGTGTCGACGCCGTCCGAACAGCCCTGCCCGAGTTGACAATCAGCCTCCATCTGCACAACGCTCACGATCAGGCCCTCGAAACAGCAGTACGTGCCGTACTCGACCTCGAGATCGAACACTTCGACAGCGCACTTGCCGGCTACGGCGGTTGCCCCTTCGCGCCCGGCGCACACGGGAACCTTGCGACTGAGCAGCTCGTGGAAGCATTCCATCGTGCCGGAATCGACACCGGAATCGACCCTGTATCTCTGGGCACCGCGGCCGATCTGGCTCGCGATGTCGTCGCGAGAGCGCAACCTCTTTCCACCGCCACACACTGATTTCGTTGGGCAACCAGCCCACACCCGCCGCGCTCCCCGCGGCTCACCTCATCCCCCGTCCGAAAGGCCAGCCATGGTCTACGCAATCTCGATCATTGCCTTGATCGCAATCTTCACCGTCGCCACGATCACACCCATCAACATGGGTCTGCTCGCTTTCGCCGGCGCATTCGTCGTCGGTGGCGCAATATCCGGCATCCCTGTCGAGGATGTGATCGATGCCTTCCCAGGAAGCACTTTCATCATCGTCGGCGGCATCACCTTGCTGTTCGCCATCGCCAAAGCCAACGGCACCATCGATGTCGTCATCGATCGATCTCTCCGACTCGTGGGCGGACGGCGCTGGGCCATCCTGTGGATGATGTTCCTGCTGTCCGGTCTGCTGATGGCCCTCGGATCCGTTCTTGCCGTGGGCATGCTGGCACCGATCGCGATGCCACTGGCCAAGCGCAACAACATCAATCCCTTCCTGATGGGCATGGTCGTCAGCCATGGGGCTCTCGCGTGCTGCTTCTCCCCGATCAACCTCTACGGTGCCTTCGTCAACGGCTTGATGGACTCCACCGGCGTGGGCTCACATCCGCTGGCTCTGTTCCTCATCCCGTTCGTGCTCAACACCCTCATCGCCCTCGTGCTGTTCCTCGTACTCGGCCGTGACCTCATTCGTGATCGGACCCGCGCGTTCGATGTCCAGGACCTGCGCGACAACGAAGGCGGACTGCCCGTACCGTCGAGCCCGCGCCCGGGCTACACCGGACTGCCCGAGGGTAGCGGGGGCGGCACTTCCGTACAGGTCGAGGTCGATCACATCGAATCCTCCTCTATCACAACAGTTCCCAATGAGACCGTACCGCTCAACCGAATCCGAGTACTCACTCTGCTCGGCATCGCGGCCCTGGTCGTGTTGTCCGTGAGCCTGGGGCTCGACATCGGAGTCAGCGCAATCTGTGTGTCGGTCGTGTTGCTGCTGCTGACACCCAAGACTCACCCCAAGGTCGTCGACAACATCGCCTGGCCCGCCGTGGTCCTGGTCTGCGGTGTTCAGACGTACATGGCGGTCATGACCCAGAACGGCACGCTCGGATTCCTCGGCGACGCTGCATCGGCCCTCGGTTCCCCCCTGTTGACGGCGCTCATCCTGTGCTACGCGGTAGCGATCATCTCGGCATTCGGATCATCGATCGGAACCATCGGCATCGCTCTTCCTCTCGCCGCACCGCTGCTCGCCGCCGGTGAACTCGGAGCGATCGGATTCGTTGCTGCCATTGCCTTCTCGGCGACCGTGGTCGATGTCAGCCCGTTCTCCACCAACGGGGTCATGGTTCTGGCGGAAGCCCGAGTGGACGACAAGGCCCGGTTCCAGCGAAAGATGATGGGGTACTGCGCACTCGTCGTTCTCATCGCCCCACCGACGGTGTGGCTGCTGACGGTGGTCGCCCCCTCGGTCATCTGACCCGATCGCACAGCCCCTGCTCACCGACCCCTCACTCAGTAGAGGGTTGGTAGGCAGGGGCTTTCGGCGTCTCGGCGGTAGTGCGTGACTCGACCGGATCGGGCGATCAGCGTTCGGTGGCCGGCCTCGTGCGCCCAAGACCGCCTCGGTCCTCGTCGAAGATCAACCACGTGCGGGTCGCCCGAACGCCGTCGAGCGATTGCAGCCCCTCCAGCACCACTTGCCGCAGACTCTCGTTGTCGGGAGTCCTGATGAGCACCAGCACGTCGAAATCCCCTCCGAGCAAACTGAAATGGTCGACGAACTCCATCGATCGCAACCCCTCGGACACGCTGCGCCACGAATCCTGACGGATCGACAGCGCGATGAATGCAGAGGTCCCGAGTCCGGATGCCGCGTGGTCGACCTGCACGGTGAACCGCTCGATGACGCCCGCATCCTTGAGCCTGTCCACTCGCGTATAGGTATGTGCACGAGAGAGATTCAGTCGATCTGCCAGTACCCGCATGGAGATCCGACCGTCGGCGGTGAGTTCGGTGAGAATGCGGCGATCGGTGTCGTCCAGTTCCACTCGCTTCGAGACCTCGTCCATTCGTCCGCTCCTCTGCGTCAGTTCACCGCCCCGATCGGACATATTTCAACTCTGATCCATCGTCGGCAGCCATATGTCTGCAATTTTACGCCGTTAGGTATTCCACATGACGCTATCGGCCAGAATCGCCCTACAAGCCAATTTCAGGAGAGTGCGCCATGACGACCGTCGAGAAGGTTCCGGCAACGTCCTACCAACAGTTCATGCCCGCCGACCGTCCCGTGCAATATCTCGCACCGGACGGGACGGGCGTCGACAGCGCCGCACGCTATGCGCGGCCGTCCGACGAACGCCTGTTGGAAATGTATGGCTCGATGGTGCACGGCCGCCGATTCGACCAGCAGGCAACAGCATTGACCAAGCAGGGCCGCCTCGCGGTCTACCCGTCGGCCCGCGGACAGGAGGCCTGCCAGATCGCGGCTGCATTGTGCCTGGACAAGCAGGATTGGATGTTCCCTACGTACCGCGACTCGATGGCTCTCGCGGCGCGTGGAGTCGATCAGGTGGAGCTGCTCGGCATGCTCGCCGGCTACTGGCACTGCGGCTACGATCCGGCCGCCTACAAGGTCGCTCCCCAATGCACGCCTCTGGCAACACAGTTGTTGCACGCGACCGGCTTCGCATACGCCGAGTCGAAGCAGGGACGCGACACCGTCGCCCTCGCGTTCTGCGGAGACGGTGCCACCAGCGAGGGTGACTTCCACGAGGCTCTCAACTTCGCCGCGGTGTTCCGCGCCCCGGTCATCTTCCTGGTCCAGAACAACGGATTCGCCATCAGCGTTCCGCTGGCGCGCCAGAGCGCCGCGCCGTCGTTGTCGCACAAGGGCGTGGGCTACGGCATCGGTAGCGAGCAGGTCGACGGTAACGACCCCGTCGCGATGATGGCGGTGATGGACGAGGCCGTGAAATACGTCCGCGCAGGCAAGGGACCGGTGGTCGTCGAGGCGCACACCTACCGCATGGACGCCCACACCAACGCCGACGACGCCACCCGCTACCGCAAGGCCGACGAAGTCGAGGGCTGGCTGGCCCGAGATCCCCTCTCGCGCCTGGATTCCTACCTGCGTGCCCAGGGGGTTCTCACCGACGAACTCCGCGAGCAGATGACCGTCTCCGCCGACGCGGATGCCGCGGCGCTTCGGGCAGGAATGAACGCAGAGCAGGATGTCGACCCCGAGGACCTCTTCCGGTTCGTCTATTCCTCCCCCACCCCCGGTCTGATCGAACAGCGCAATCAGATCGCCGCCGAGATCGCAGCAGGAGAACTGTCATGACCACGATGACCATGGCCGGAGCCCTCAACGCCGCCCTGCGCGATGCGTTGACCGAGGACGAGAAGGTCGTCGTGTTCGGCGAGGATGTCGGCACCCTCGGCGGCGTCTTCCGCGTCACCGACGGCCTCACCCGCGACTTCGGCGACGACCGCTGCTTCGACACCCCGCTCGCCGAGTCGGGCATCGTCGGATTCGCGATCGGGATGGCGATGTCGGGCTACAAGCCCGTCGTAGAGATGCAGTTCGACGCGTTCGCCTACCCGGCTTTCGAGCAGATCGTCTCCCACGTGGCCAAGCTGCGCAACAGAACTCGTGGCTCGCTGACCGCACCGATGGTCATTCGGATTCCATTTGCCGGCGGCATAGGCGGCGTCGAGCACCACTGCGACTCGTCCGAGGCCTACTACGCGCACACTCCTGGCCTGAAGGTCGTCTCGCCGTCCACCGTCGCCGACGCCTACTCGCTGATGCGCGACGCCATCGCCGATCCCGATCCGGTGATCTTTCTCGAACCGAAGCGGCTGTACTTCTCCAAGGACGACATCGAGCTGACCAAGACCGAGCCGATCGGCACGGCCGTCGTGCGCCGTGCCGGTACCGACGTCACGCTTCTCGCCTACGGACCGACGGTGTCCGTGGCCATGCAGGCCGCAGAGTTCGCGGCGGAGGACGGCCGGAGCGTCGAGGTGATCGATCTGCGATCGCTCAATCCGTTCGACGACGAGACCGTTGCGGCCTCGGTGCGCAAGACCGGACGCTGCATCGTGATTCAGGAAGCGCAGGGCTTCTCCGGCGTCGCCGCGGAGATCGCCTCACGAGTATCCGAGCGCTGCTTCCATCACCTGCACGCTCCAGTACTTCGAGTGACCGGACTCGACATCCCCTATCCTGCACCGAAACTCGAACACTTTCATCTGCCGTCCGCAGACCGCGTACTCGACGCGATCGACCGGCTGCAGTGGAACGACGCACCCGATCTCAGCAAGGCGGTCACAGTATGAGCATGCAGGTGTTCCTGCTCCCCGACCTCGGTGAAGGACTGACCGAGGCCGAGATCGTCGAGTGGAAGGTCAAGCCCGGCGACACCGTCACCATCGACCAGGTCGTCGTCGAAGTGGAGACCGCAAAAGCGTCCGTCGAGGTGCCCTGCCCGTTCGAGGGCGTCGTCGGCGAACTGCATGCGGCCGAGGGCACGTCACTCGCGGTCGGCGCGCCGCTGATCAGCATCACCGGCGGTGCCGTCGCCGACGTTCCCGCCGCCCACGAGCAGTACCGCGAAGAGGAACGAGCCGGCTCGGGAAATGTGCTGATCGGCTACGGCACGGGGCACGGTCCCACCGGCCGTCGCAAACGGAGAGCGGCTGCGCCGCAGGTGAGCGGAAACTCGACCCAGGCTACGACTTTCCATTCACATGCACCGAAGGTGCTCTCTCCCATCGTCCGGAGCATGGCACTGCAGGGCGGGCTCGATCTGGGCAGTATCGACACAGGAGGCAGCCACGGCGTCATCACTCGTGCAGACGTCGAGCGCGCCTTGTCGACGAATGTTCCTACGGTTGCGTCCTCGACCGACGGAGTCACTCGAATCCCGATCACCGGGATACGTAAAGCCATCGCAGACAAGCTCTCTCGCAGTCGTTCGGAAATTCCCGAGGCCACCGTCTGGGTCGACGTCGATGCGACGGCTCTGCTGCAGGCCCGACGCGACCTCGACGCCTCCATAGACGGCGTCAAGGTGACGTTGCTGGCGGTACTCGCCAAGCTGACGATGATCGCGTTGGCGAAGTTCCCGGAGCTCAACAGCACCGTCGATACCGCTGCGGGTGAGATCCTGCGCTACGAGAACATCGGGCTCGGCATTGCTGCCCAGACCGATCGCGGACTGATGGTTCCGGTTGTGCCGCAGGCCGACAAGGCAGATCTGAAGGAACTCGCCGAGCGGCTGGCCGAGTTGACCGAGCTCGCACGGACCGGTTCCCTCCCCGCAGCTCGCCTGAGCGGAGGAACGTTCACCCTGAACAACTACGGCGTGTTCGGGGTCGACGGCTCGGCCGCGATCATCAACCATCCCGAGGCTGCGATTCTCGGCATCGGACGAATCATCGACCGCCCGTGGGTCGTCGACGGCCAATTGGCCGTGCGCAAGGTGGCGCAGCTGTCGTTGGCGTTCGATCACCGCGTGTGCGACGGCGGGGTGGCCGGCGGGTTCTTGCGCACGGTGGCGGACTATGTCGAAAACCCGGTCGTGGCATTGGGATCCGTCCGATGAGCGCTCATGACGTCGATGTTCTGATCCTCGGCGGCGGCTCCGGTGGTTACTCCTGCGCGCTGCGTGCCGACCAACTCGGCCTCTCGGTCGCGCTGGTCGAGGAAGACAAGCTCGGCGGCACCTGTCTGCACCGCGGATGCATCCCCACCAAGGCGCTGCTGCACACCGCCGAGGTCGCCGATGCAGTTCGAGGCTCGGCGCATGTCGGCGTCACCGCATCGCTGACCGGGGTGGACATGCCCGCGGCACTGGACTACCAGCGCAGCGTGGTCGCCGGCCTGTACGGAGGTCTGCAGGGACTGCTGAAGCGGGCGGGTATCGAGATCGTCTCGGGCCGTGGCCAGGTCGTCGGTCCTCGCACCGTCGAGGTGGAGGGTCGACGCATCACCGGAGCCTCGCTGGTTCTCGCCACCGGGTCGTATTCGCGCACCATTCCGGGAATCGAACTGGGGCCGCGGGTGCTCACCAGCGACAGCGCACTGTCGCTGGATCGGGTGCCCGAGTCGGTCGTCGTGCTCGGCGGCGGTGTGATCGGCATCGAATTCGCCAGCATCTGGGCATCGTTCGGTACGAAGGTCACAGTCGTCGAGGCACTCGATCGCATCGTTCCGGGTGAGGACGAATGGTCCTCGAAACAGCTCACCAAGGCACTACGCAAGCGCGGCATCGACATTCGTACCGGTACCAAGGTCGAGACCGTCACCGAATCATCCGACGACGTCTCGGTGGCCCTGTCGTCCGGGGACACCCTCACGGCCGATCTGGTGCTGGTGTCCGTCGGCCGCGGACCCCGCACCGACGGTCTCGGTCTGGCCGAGCAGGGCATCGCCACCGAACGCGGTTTCGTCACAGTCGACGACAACCTGCTCACCACTACGGACGGCACCTATGCCGTCGGCGACATCGTGGCGGGATATCAGTTGGCACACCGCGGTTTCCAGCACGGCATATTCGTCGCCGAGCACATCGCCGGCCTCGCGCCCGCGCGCATCGACGGCGATGTCGTTCCGCGAGTAACGTATTCGCACCCCGAGGTAGCGTCGGTGGGGCTCACCGAGAAGGCCGCAGAGGAGAAGTTCGGCACGGTGACGTCGGTGGTCTACGACCTCGGCGGCAACGGCAAGAGCCGCATTCTGGCCACAGCGGGCGGTGTCAAAGTGATTCGTGCACGCGACGACGGTCCTGTCGTCGGGGTTCACCTCGTCGGCGACCGAGTAGGCGAATTGATCGGCGAAGCCCAACTCGCAGTCGCATGGGAAGCACTACCGTCCGAGGTCGGCAGTTTCGTCCATGCCCACCCCACCCAGAACGAGGCACTCGGTGAAGCGATGATGGTGCTGTCGGGTCGGCCACTGCACGCGCACAGCTGATCCGGGGGCAGCGGGCCTTTCTCGACGTGGCCACCGACACAGCACTTACGTCCGATGTCGGTGGCCCGTCAGGGGTCGTGTCCCGCTCACGGTTCGCCCTTCCGGAAAGCAGGTGCCTTGCTTGCTTTCTCGGTGTTCAGTGTTGCGATGAGAGGCAGTGTTCGCAACGAGATGATCTCCGACAGAGCGATCACGCTGGTCGACCTCGACACCACGCCGGACTTGTTCAGGGCGATCAGTGTGGCTTGTAGGCCGTCGTGGGATGCCGCAGCGATACGGCACAACACGTCTCCGGCCCCGGTCGTCGCAAAAGCCTCCAGCACACCCGGGATCGATTCCAATTCCGATGTGACCGAATCCAACGCACCCTGCACTATTTCGAGAGTCACGAAGGCTTGCACCCCGAAGCCCGCGGCCGAGAGGCCGATCCGGGGTTCGTATCCGGCCAGAACACCCGCATTCTCCAGCCTCCGGAGTCTCGAATGCACCGTCGCGCGAGCGACATTCACGAGTCTAGAAAGTTCCAGTGCCCCTGCGCGCGGGTGATGATGCATCGCAGTCAACAAAGCGAAATCCAACTCGTCGAGAGTCACCGCACCGTGCCCCGCCATCGCCTATCCCCTTCCGCACATTTTCTAGACACATCGTATAGCAACAACCGCCCTTTGCCGGTCGATCCAGACACACTGCCTAGCATCAGATGTGTTGATTGACTAGCGCCGCATCGTTGGGTTTGCTGAGTTCACAGCTACGGTCCTGCCGCCGGCTGGCCATCCACTCTTGCGCAGTCCGCCCTTCCAGCGATAGGAGCACAATCAATGTCCATCGAACAAACGCTCACCAACGAAGAGCAGCTCGCAGACCTCGACCTCGAGCAACTCCAGCAGCTCGTCGGGCTGGTGGAATACGACGGCGCACGTGACCCCTTCCCGGTCAGCGGGTGGGACGGACTGGTGTGGATCGTCGGTAATGCAACGCAGACCGCCCACTTCTTCCAATCTGCATTCGGGATGGAACTGGTTGCCTACTCCGGCCCGTCGACAGGTAACCGGGACCATCATGCCTTCGTACTGAAAAGCGGCGCAGTGCGATTCGTGATCAAAGGTGCCGTGGACCCGCAGAGCTCATTGATCGAACATCACCGCAAACACGGTGACGGAATTATCGACATCTCGCTCGCAGTCCCCGATGTCGACAAGTGCATCGCCCACGCCCGGCCGCAGGGAGCAACCGTCCTCGTCGAACCGCACGATACGTCCGACGACAACGGAACCGTCCGATCGGCAACCATCGCCACCTACGGGGACACCCAGCACACTCTCGTCGACCGTTCGCGGTACAACGGCCCCTATCTGCCCGGATACATCGAGCGAACATCTGCTTACGTCAAACGAGACGGCGCACCCAAGCGCATCTTTCAGGCACTCGATCATGTCGTCGGAAACGTCGAGCTGGGCAAGATGGACCAGTGGGTGGACTTCTACAACCGGGTCATGGGCTTCACCAACATGGCGGAGTTCGTCGGCGCGGACATCGCCACCGACTACTCGGCATTGATGAGCAAGGTCGTGTCCAACGGGAACCATCGCGTGAAGTTCCCGCTCAACGAGCCTGCGATCGCCAAGAAGCGATCCCAGATCGACGAGTACCTCGACTTCTACCAGGGCCCCGGCGCACAGCACCTGGCATTGGCCACGAACGACATTCTGACCGCAGTGGACCAGCTCCGCGCCGAAGGAATCGAATTTCTCACCACCCCGGACAGCTACTACGAGGACCCGGAACTCCGCGCGCGCATCGGCGAAGTTCGAGCACCCATCGAAGAACTACAGAAGCGTGGAATTCTCGTCGATCGTGACGAAGACGGCTACCTGCTGCAGATCTTCACCAAGCCCATCGTGGATCGACCCACGGTCTTCTTCGAGTTGATCGAACGCCACGGCTCGCTCGGTTTCGGACTCGGCAACTTCAAAGCATTGTTCGAGGCCATCGAACGTGAACAGGCCGCACGCGGAAACTTCTGAGCCTCGACCGGACTGCGTCGACAGACAACAATGGTGTGTCCCCACTGAACCGGGGACACACCATTGTCAACTACGACCCGCTGGTCGGCGGTCAGGTACAGAGTCGGACTTCACGCATCCACGGTGACAGCCGCACGTTTGACCGTAGTGATCACTCCGCTGGGGATACCACCTCGAAGGACCGTATCGAAGTTGTGCCACACGGTCTCGATTCTGCGCTGGACATTCTCCCAGCCGACTCCGGCCATATGCGGCGTGCACACGACCTGATCCAGCCGAAGCAATTCGCTCGATAGGTCGAGCGGCTCGCTCTGGTAGACATCCAGGCCGGCACCGGCGATGCGGCCATCACGCAGGAATTCGATCAGTGCGGTCTCGTCCACGACTTCGCCGCGTCCGACGTTGACGAGAACCCCGCTGCGTTTCATCATCGCCAGTTCGTCTCGGCCGATCATCCGATCGGATTCCTCGTTCAACGGGACACTGAGGCAGACGACATCTGATACGGCCATCAGTTCCGACAGTGAGACCTGCCGAGCCGAGATGAGTTCGGAAACGGTGAGGGGTATTTCGGCGTTGTCGTAGAAGACGACGTTGGCTCCGAACCCGTGATGGACTATCTTGCCCACCCAGCGACCGATATTTCCGAGACCGACGATTCCGACGGTCTTCCCGTAGAGCTCCGAGTACGAGGTCTCGTCCAGCTCTTGGCGCCACTTTCCTTCTCTCATCAGCTCCATCGACGCCGGAATTCGCCTGAGCAACGTCAACATCAACGTGAGCGCATGTTCAGCGACGGAAATCGAGTGCGTCTTCATTTGCGCAACCGGCACACCCAGATCGTTCAATACGGGGAGCGAGAGTTGCCCGTAGCCGGAACTCATGTACTGGATGAACTTGACGTTCTTTGCTGCGCGGAACACGTCCTCCGGAACGTCGACGCCCGAGATGATGAAGTCGGCATCGGCCGCTTCCTCGCACATCTCGGACACGTCGGAATCCAAAGACATGATTTTGACCTCGAATCCATCCGGAACGGATTCGGTGATTCGGTCGATGTAGTCCTTCAACGGATTGACAAACAAAATTTTCATTGTCGTGGCGTCACTTTCGGTGTTCGTTGTCGAACCGCGATCCGCGGTTCTCGTCGATCTCTACGCAGCACGCGAGGTGCCGCACTGGATCAGGCCGGCAGAGCGTCGACGACCGCTTCCACTACATCTTGGGTACTTGCCGATCCGCCCAGATCACGCGACCGCGGGCCCGACTCCAGCGCGGACTCGACAGCATCCTGGATACCCCGTGCGGCGGCGATGCATCGATCGTCTCCACGTCGTTCGCCGAGCCACTCCAGCATCATGGCGGCAGAGAGAATCATCGCGATCGGATTTGCTATGCCTTTGCCCGCGATATCGGGCGCGCTCCCGTGCGAAGGCTGGAACACTCCGCGCTCCAAACTGACATCGGCCGACGGCGCGACACCGAGACCTCCGACGAGACCTGCTGCGATCTCGGACACGATATCGCCGAAAATGTTCTCGGTGACCACGACGTCGAAGCGCCCGGGGTCGGTGACCATCAGCATGGATCCCGCATCGATGTAGAGCTTTGCGCTCCCGATATCGGGGTTCTTCGCCGCAACCTCGTCGAAGACTTTCTCCATGAGGACATTGCTGCGCAGGGCATTCGACTTGTGCAGCAACGTCACGTGCCCCGGCGTTCCCCTCTTGCGGCGCTCCCGCGCCTGCCCGAAGGCCATTGCGAAGAGCCTCTCGCAATTGGCCCGGGTGATCGTCATCCGATCGCTCGCCTGCTCGTCGCTGGGCTCGTGCACGTCGGCCAATCCAGCGAACATGCCCTCGGTCGTCTCGCGAATCACGAGCATGTCGATGTGTTCCGCCTTCACAGCACTATCGACTCCTCGGAACAGCCGAACCGGCCGGAGACTCGAGAAAAGTCCGTAGTGCGCGCGCATTTCGACCTGAGCGCCGAGCTCGAGCCCTTCGGGATCACGGACATCAGGTAGGCCCATCGCGCCGAACAACACGGCGTCGGACTTTCCTATCTCGTCCATGTCCGCCTCGGTGATCCTGCGCCCCGTGCGGCGGTACAGATCTGCACTGAAGTCATGGAATGCGTATTCCATCTCCAACCCGTAGCGCGCTTCACATTTTTTCAGGACGGTCAGGGCGGCATCCACCACTTCGGTTCCGATTCCGTCGCCGGGGATGACGGCAATGTCGTATCGAGTCACTGTTCTCCTGCTTCGCTTGTCGCACGTGCCTGGACTGTCGGATGGGAAAGGAGAGGCTCTTTCGATAACCCCTACTGGTTCTCATTAAATGAGAATTAGATTACTGTCTTCTGATAAGAAGGGTAGCAGCGCGTGACTCGCCTCACAAGCGACCGTGTACAGCGATGGGAACCACGCTCCGCACTGACGAACGACGGCTTTCCTTCGTGCGCCCTTGCGGTACACGCTGGATGCCGACCGATAGGTTCTACGAACGCGGAGTCCGAGCAGGGGACGGTTCTCGACATGGAGATCAAGCAGCTCAGGTACTTTCTAGTGGTCGCCGAAGAACTGCATTTCGCCCGTTCGGCGGAGCGATTACACGTGGTCCAGGCCGTGGTCAGTCAACAGATACGAAGACTCGAACACGAGCTGGGTCAGCCGCTGTTCGACAGGTCCAAACGCCAAGTAGCGCTGACCGCCGCGGGGTGCAGGCTGGTCCCAGAAGCTCGAGCAGTGCTCGATGCTGTGTCACATGCCGCTGCGGCTGTGCGATCTCGCTCCGACGAGTCCGACGCACCACCGCATCTTCGATTGGGAATAGCAGGCGGGTCAGGCAAACGCGTCGATCTACTGCTGGACCACCTCGGAACACATTTTCCCGATCTGCTCGTCACACTGGAAATCGGGCAGGTATGGGAACAACTCGACGCCGTCCGTTCGGGTGCACTCGACGCCGCACTGGTTCGCCTGCCCAGAAACGACCAGGACCTGAACCTCATTCCGGCCTGGGTCGACCGGATCGTCGTCGCGATTCCCACGCGCCACCCGCTGGCTTCCAAACCCGATCTAGCGCTAGCGGATCTGGCGGACCTTCCGCTGCGCCTGATTCCGTCCGAGCAGAACCCCGCCTTCGCCGCCACCGTGCTCCGTGCCTGTGCGGACTCCGGGTTCGAGCCGGGCACGGGAATTCCATTCCGAGACCTACAAACAACAGTGCTCGAACTCGGCTCGGGACCACCATCGTGGACAGCGATGTACGAGGGCTCAGCACAAGCGATGTCGACCGAACGCGTCACCTTCCGGCCCGTGACCGATCCCGGCATGGTCGTGCAGATGTGGCTGGCGGTACGAGAACGGACCACGCTCGTCGACGCCCTGGCCGAAGCGTGCGCCCACATCTGACCTCCGATTGCTTTTCGTGAACGCTGAGTGCACGAATTGCTTCTGGTTCACACCGACGGATCGGCGTTGACTCGTCGTCGTACAGATTCACACCCTCTCGGTGTGACCACACGACGAGATCGGATACGCCGATGTACACGACGATCAACACCCCCGACTCTGATACTCCCATCCAACGTCTCGAAGCCGAAGATCCGAAGCCGGCCGCCGATGAGGCTCTCGTGCAGATCCATTCGTTCTCTGTCAACCGCGGGGAACTGTCCCTCATGGCCGCGAGAGGCCACGGCTGGCGACCCGGCCAGGACATCAGTGGCGTCGTGATCGATGCGGCCGCAGACGGGAGCGGACCCCAAGCAGGCACACCGATTGTCGGAATGGTCGACGGAGCCGGATGGTCCGAACTCGCGGCCGTGCGCACCGATCGAATGGCAGTTCTCCCGGATACACTGGGCACCAACATCGCTGCCGCTCTGCCAATGGCGGGACTGACCGCGCTACGCACCGTACGTTTGGGCGGCGACCTGCTGGGACGCAAGGTTCTCATCACCGGAGCCAACGGCGGCGTGGGTCGGTTTCAGATCCAATTGGCCAGTGCCGCAGGTGCGTCGGTCACAGCGATCACGACAGCCGGCGAGAACGAAGCCAGTGAACTGGTCGAACTCGGGGCAACCGAGGTCACAGCCACTCCATCGAACGCATCCGGTCCCTTCGATCTGATCATCGAATCCGTCGGCGGTGCAGTACTCGAAGCCGCACTGTCCGTGCTGGCCCCCAAGGGCACGCTGGTAATGATCGGCAACAGTTCCGGCACCAAGGCCGAGCTCGATGTCTTCTCGTTCATGGGTCACGAGGGCGCGACGATCACCAACTACATGTCGTATGCAGTCGCGTACCCCGAACGCGAGGACCTCGAATTGCTCGTGAGCTTGGCCGCCGACGGCCGCATCGATCCGACACCGGGGCACTCCGTCGATTGGTCGGAACTCGTCCACGTGATCGAACTGATGAAACGACGCGAATTGCCCGGCGGAAAAGCCGTACTCACGATTTCCCACTAGTTGGTCGATGCGGGCCCAAGTAACGCAACCGTCAGCGGCCCAGATCCGACTGCCCGCGAGGAGTTTCGAGCCTCGGCCGAAGCTACTCGCATTCGGGGTCCGTTGCCGTTGACGATTTCGCCGGGCACCGAGGAGACTCCAATGCTGGATCTGCGACCAGGCCGTTTACGTGATGGGACCACGCGGACGGCACCATGAAGACCGAACATCTGTGCACCGTTGTTGATGTCCGGCACTGGCCTTAGGCTTCGCTCATGGTCTTTCGTCGCTCCAGGCTCGTTGCGCTCGCTTGTGGGGTTGTGGTTCTGGCAACAGTGGGTGCGTGCGGAACTGGCGACACTGCAGACGAACAACCCCCAGTCGAAGCCGTGGCCAATCCGTATCTCCGCGGGAACACCTGCGCACCTGATGGTCCCGCCGACGAGAACGTCGACCCGGCTCGTCGGTTGACGGAGCTGTCCAGGACTGCGGGGGAGCTTCTGCTCGTCAACGGCATCGTGCCCGGGCCTGACCTTGCAGTCGATGGGCAGCTGACGTCCAGTCAGGCCGCAGACCGTGCCAGTACCGTACCCGGCGACGCGTCCATCGCCGAAGCACTCTGGATAGCAGCACCCAGCCCGGATACGGGCTTGGATCCCATTCGCGACACCGCGGAGTACTACGCCGCAGACGCGCAACACATCTCGACGTTCGAGGTCACCGAACAGAGTCTGAATCGGATGCTCGGACCGAATTGGTCATCCGTCATCGAGGTGGTCGAAGAGTTCGCCGGCGACGGGTACGAACAATACGTCGAGGCGGTTCGCGACGCACCGCCGATGCGAGCATCGGACGCAGCGGCAATACGAGCGCAGCTGCGTGCCGCCGCAGTTGATGCCGGTCTGGAGAGCCAGTGGGAGACGGCACAATCCATAGTCCCCATCTACTTTCAGTCGTGCACGTCGTCATCCGATGCCGCCGGGCACGATGTCGACCTGTCCTCGTCGGTCCTCGGGGAAATTCTCGCGGCGGACGCGGTCGGCGCGGCATTTGCCGAGACCATCGGACCTTCCGATTCGACCGAACCGTTGGCACTGGGCCTGCAGATTGTCCTCGGCACAGATCCGAACTCGGCTGGAGATAGTCAACTGACCAAGAATTACGACCCTAACGAAATTCTGTCGCCCGAGGACGTCGAACTGATGGAGGCGGAAGAACCAAGCCTGGATGGCCCCTGAGCAGCAGTGCCGCAGTAGTCTGAAGAACAGACGACAAAAGCCCCGAAACCGCAGTGGTTCCGGGGCTTTCGTCCTACGTGTGTCAGACGTTCAAATCCTCGTCCCTACGGTTTTTGATTCGCGAGGTCGCAACGAAGGAGATGGCGGCCAGGATCATCAGGTAGATCGAGATCGACATCGAGGTGCCGGTTCCCTTGAACAGTGCCTCGGAGATCGTGGGAACGAATGCTCCACCGAGCACCGTGCCAATGGCGTAGCCGATGGACGCACCACTGAATCGAACTGCAGCAGGGAACATCTCGGCGTACAGCGCCGGCTGCGGACCGTACGACAGTCCGAGTCCGACGGCGAAGAGACCGAGGGCCACGTAGATCCAGTGCAGTTCACCGGTGTCGACGAGCAGGAAGAACGGGATGGCGCACAGCACCATTGCCGCGTTTCCGAGGTTCATGATGGTGGTCCGGGCGTAGCGATCGGACAGATACGCGCCGAGGAGGGTGAAAATTCCCCACACGATGGCCGCGAACAGGCTGGCCACCAACACGTCCACGCGAGCGAGACCGTGCTCTCTGGTCGAGTAAGCCACTATGAAGCCGCCGACGATGATGTAGCCGTTGCCGTTGGTGCCGATGAACGACAGCGCGGCCAGCATGACCTGCTTCTTGTTGGTGCGCCACAGTGCACGAACTGGAGTGTGGTTGCGCTCCTTACGTTCTGCGAGCTCCTTGAACACCGGAGTCTCCTCGACGCGACGTCGGATGTAGAAGCCAACGAGGATCAGCACGAAGCTGATGAGGAACGGAATGCGCCAGCCCCAGGCCTCGAACTGCTCTTCGCTGAGCAAGCCGGTGCACAGTGCCAACGTTCCCACCGCAATGAGCATGCCGAGCGGAACACCCATCTGGGTTGCTGCGCCGTAGATTCCACGCTTGCCCTTCGGGGCGTGCTCGACGGCCATCAGCGCTGCGCCGCCCCACTCGCCGCCGGTGGAGAACCCCTGCAGAATGCGCAGCACGATCAGAATGATCGGAGCCCAGATGCCGATGGTCGCGTAGGTCGGCAGCAGTCCCATACCGACCGTGGCAGCACCCATCAGGGTGAGGGTCGCGATGAGGACCTTCTTGCGACCGATCTTGTCGCCGAAGTAGCCGGCGACGATGGCCCCTAGAGGACGGAAGACGAAGCTGATACCGATGGTCACGTAGGCGACCAGCTGTCCGGACGAGCCCATGGGCGCAAAGAACAGTTGGGCGAAGATGAGCGACGCCGCCTGCGCGTAGATGAAGAAGTCGTACCACTCGACGGTGGTACCGACCATGCTGGCCATGGCGGCGCGGCGATGCTCACGCGACACCCCGGTGGGCGTCTCGACCTGAGTTGACATCGACTTGTCTCGTTTCAATCGGGCTCCGGCGCTCGGGCATCGAGCGGCCGTTCGGAGTGGGGCGGGGCGGGTTGCGATGGGTGAAGGACGGCGACTACGTGCAAGCGCAGAATCGGATAAAACTCACCGTCCATTCGGTCGGTAATTACTGTGACCGGCGCCACCGTAGTTTGTCAAGGTGGTCGCGTACATAACAAGGCGATGGACGCACTTCGTCGGAATCTACCGATCGGGGCCTGTCGCTTCGTCCGAAACGACGCAGACGTCCACAGTGACGCCGGTCATACTCGAACTCATGGCCGCACCCACGTCGACTCTCGTTCACCACTCTCACGTCATCGACGAACTGATGCGCACCCTCGGTGCCGACGCGGTGGTGACCGACCCGGACATTCTCGCCGGTTACCGGCACGACGCCGCAGCGTTGTGCGAATCCACCCTGCCTCTGGTGGCGGTACTGCCGACCACGGAATCGGACGTGCAAGCCATCATGGAGATCGCGTCGGCACACCGCATTCCTGTTGTGCCACAGGGAGCATTGACCGGCCTGGCCGGAGCCGCGAATGCCAGCGTCGGAGCCATCGCCCTCAATACCCGGCGCATGAACAAGATCGTCGAGCTGGACGTCGTCAACCGCACCGCCGTCGTGCAACCCGGTGTCACCAACAAAGAGTTGAAAGATGCTGCCGTGCAGCAGGGACTGACGTACCTCCCTGATCCATCCAGCTGGGAGGCCTCGACGATCGGCGGCAACATCGCCACCAACGCCGGCGGCCTGTGCTGCGTGAAATACGGTGTTACAGCACGATTCGTCCGTGGGCTGCGCGTCGTACTCGCCGACGGCCGCGCGACGTTCGTCGGTCGACGCACCGTCAAAGGTGTTGCAGGCCTCTCTCTGGCCGAACTGTTCGTCGGCTCGGAGGGAACGCTCGGCATCATCACCGAGGCCACCGTCGGCCTCGACTTTCCCAGTTCAACTCCGCTGACGACGGCTGCGACCTTCCCCTCCACTGTCGCTGCAGGAGAGGCAGTGTCGAGGATTCGTGCAGCAGGTATCACCCCGAGCCTGTTCGAGCTGTTGGACCGCACCACTATCGCCGCGATCGACGCCTACGCCCGGATGGACTTCGGCACCGACGCAGCCGCAGTGCTGATCGCCCAATCCGACATCGGCGCAGGCGCTGTGGAGGAGCTCGAGGCTATCGCCGCACTGTGCACCGCAGCCGGTGCGACCGATGTGGCCGTTGCCGAGGACGAGGTCGAATCGGAGCAGCTCGTGCAGGCCCGTCGACTGGCGTACCCGGCACTCGAGCGTCTCGGCTCGCCGTTGGTCGACGATGTGTCCGTTCCCATTTCACAACTCGCCACGATGATCGACGAGGTGGGTCGGGTCGCAGACCGGCTGGGTATCGTCATCGGAGTCGTCGGCCACGCCGGTGACGGGAACATCCATCCGACGGTCATCGTCGACCCCCTCGACCCCTCATCGTTGACGAAGGCGCACAGCGCGTTCGACGAGATTGCGGCATTCGCCCTCTCACTCGGTGGAACCATCACCGGCGAGCACGGGGTGGGACTGCTCAAGCGGGACCTTCTCGAGACCGAACTCGACTCGGTTGCAGCGGAACTGCAGCGCGGCATCAAAGAATTCCTCGACCCGCACTACCTGCTCAACCCCGGGAAGGTCCTCACCGCCCGGCCCTGAGCCGTAGCGACATCCAGACCAGCAACCGGGTGTCCGCGTCGTCGAGATCGAGACCGAACAACTCCTTGGTACGCCGGAGTCGGTAGCGGAAGGTGTTGGGGTGCAGGTACAGCGATGCAGCTGCGGCGGCAACGTTGGACTCGTGCGCCAACAACGCCAGCACCGTCGCGGCGTACTCGGTACCTTCCGAAGCATCGCAGGAAAGCATCCGTTCGACGGCAGGCAACGCCAACGACACCTCCGACAGAGCTGCCCCTGCCCTGCGCAGCGTGGCTTGGACTCGGACGTCCTCGAACATGATGGTCGGAGAACCGTCCTCGCAGGCGTCGAGCGCCCACTGCGCATGCACTCGAGCAGTCATCGGGCGTTCGTCCGGCCCACCGAGCGCGAACGTCACCGGAATTCCGAGGGCAGATACAGCCCTGCGTCGAAGGTGCTCGAATTCGTCTACGGTGATTGGGATTTCGGAACGCATCACGAGGAAGGCAGCGCCGTCGATCACGACAGCACCCGAGTCGAGCTGTTGCCCGAAGGTCAGGTCGAGCATCCCCCGCAGTCGCGACGCGGTGGCTTCCGGCCTGTCCGACTGCACCCGGGTCGCCAGCACCGTGTACAGCTGCCCATCGGGTGTGACGGCTGCTGGATCGGTCAGTAGTTCACGTGCCCTGGGTTTTTCGACACCCACAGCCTGCGGTCGCTGACTCAGCAACGGTATTGCTTCGGCTGCTGCCCGTAGCAGTGCAGCCATCGCGGCCGGCTCGGGCCGCGATACCGCCGCGGTGGGGACAATGCACCAGATCGAACCGAGATATTCGCCGCCACTGGTTACCGGCACGGCCAGGCGAGGTAGCACCCCGGCTACGGCGACGATCCGCACAATGGAACTGCGCCGGAACTCCTCGTCGGTATGGTGCGCCATGTACTCGGACGGAACCTGCTTGCCGAGAATCCCGTCGCGCCGCACGTCGTCGATCGGTTGCCCGGGCAGCGACGAGTAGGCCACGACGTAGCCGGCCGGGTCCATCACCGATACCGCGCCGCCCACAGCAGCCGCCGTGGCGTCGGCCAAGGCAGACAGATCGGCAGTGGTCATCGACTCACCGTACTTCCGAGCAGATCCGACTACCTGGCCACGGTGCGACTGTCACCTCGGAATTCGGCGACCAGCTCGTCTCGACACGTCACCGACACGTCGTAGAGGCCGTTCCGGCCGAACCGGGCACGTTCGACGGCATCTGCAACCAGCACGTCCCCGGCCTTCGTCGGACGGAGGTATCGGATGTCGCAACGTGCCGCGACGGCCGAATCGTCGTGCGAATTACAAGCCATTGCGAACGTTGTGTCCGCCAGCAGGAAGACGTAGCCGCCGTGGGTGATGGCATAGCCGTTGACCATGTCCTCGGTCACGACCATCGACATCCTCGCGTGTCCAGGTGACAGCTCGATCAATTCGATGCCGAGCTTGCGGGACGCGGCGTCGACCTCGAACATCTCTCGCGCGATCATCGAATCCGTCACGGCTGCAACACCGACTGCTCGTTCTGGGTGAACATCGTGACGCCACCGGTTGCGAAGTTGCGCAAGTCCTTGCCCGCGGCCTTCATCTCGGGCGAGGCCAATCCTGCCTTCAGCGATGTCTCGTCCGCGAAGTACAGGCTGGCGATCGCGTAGTACGGCGGCGGTGAATCGTCGAGCGAGTCGAGCGTGCCCCAGGTGAAGTCGACCAAACCGGGGACAGCCCGCGCGAGGGGCACGTGCACCTCGGCGTAGTGACGATCGAATGCGGCAGTGTCCTCGGGCATCCCGTAACAGACGGCTACTCGTACGCTCATGATGCGGCCTCGGGCTTCGCGACCAGGGTCAGCACGTCGTAGGTCGCGACGGGGTCACCGTCCTGGTTGACAACCACTGCATCCCAACGCACCTCGCCGTAATCGGCACTCTGACGCGGTGTGATGAGCTTGGCCGTCAACGTGACCGTCAACGAATCCTCGGCCTTGACCGGCGTCAGGAAGCGAAGGCTGTCGACGCCGAAGTTGGCCAGGACGGGGCCCGGGGCCGGGTCGACGAACAGCCCGGCGGCCATGGAGACCACCAGGTAGCCGTGGGCCACGATTCCACCGAACAGCGGATTGGCGGCTGCCGCTTCAGGATCGGTATGAGCGTAGAACGTATCCCCGGTGAACTCGGCGAAATGATCGATATCAGCGCGGGTGACCTGCCGTGGTCCACCGATGATGGTGTCGCCCAGTTTCAGCTCGCCGAGGTTCTTACGGAACGGGTGGACGTCGCCGGTCGTCTGCTTCGCCCCGGCGACCCACTTGTTGCCGATGGCCGTCAGGACGTCCGGTGTTCCCTGAATTGCAGTGCGCTGCATGTGGTGCAGGACGCCGCGGATACCGCCGAGTTCTTCACCGCCGCCTGCGCGACCGGGTCCGCCGTGCACCAGTACGGGCAGAGGCGATCCGTGGCCGGTCGATTCCTTGGCGTCCTCGGAGTTCAGGACCAGGATGCGGCCGTGGTACGGCGCGCTGCCCAGGACGATCTCACGCGCGATCGCAGAATCCTTGGTCACGAGAGATGCAACCAGAGAGCCCTTTCCGCGGGCTACGAGATCGAGCAGGTCTGCGGTGCCGTCGTAGCCGATGACGGTCGATACCGGCCCGAACGCCTCGATCTCGTGCGGTTCGGGCGCGGCCTTGTCGCCGGCCTTCAGCAGCACCGGTGCCATGAACGCGCCTGCTCGCTGATCCACCGCGTCGGGATCGCCGAAGACCACCGATGCGGACTTGGTCAGTCCACGAATGGATTTGAGGACTTCGTCTCGCTGATCGATGCTGGCGAGGGCACCCATGGTGACCCCCTCGTCGGCCGGATCACCGACGACGACCTTCTCCAGCTTGGTCTTCAGTGCCTCGATGACGAGCTCGACAGAGTCCTGCGGAACCAGCACCCGGCGAATGGCTGTGCACTTCTGCCCGGCCTTGGACGTCATCTCGGTGAAGACACCCTTGACGAAGAGATCGAACTCTGGATCGTCCTGTGCCACATCGGATGCCAGTATCGAAGCATTGAGGGAATCCGCCTCGGCCGTGAAGTGCAGTCCCTCGCCTACGACGTTGGGATGAGAACGCAGGGTCGCAGCGGTATCGGCGGATCCGGTGAAGGCAACCGAGTCCTGGCCGCCGAGGTGGTCGAGCACACCGCGGGCACTGCCGCACAGCAACTGCACCGAACCCTCGGGCAGCAACCCTGACTCGATGATCCGGCGGAACACCAGCTCGGTGAGGTACGCAGTTTGGCTGGCAGGCTTGACGATCGACGGCACGCCCGCGATGAACGCGGGGGCCAGCTTCTCGAGGAAGCCCCAGGCTGGGAAATTGAACGCATTGATCTGGACGGCGACGCCGCGCCTCGAGGTGTAGATGTGCTGACCGAGGAAGGTGCCCTTCTTACCGAGCTGCTCGATCGCGCCATCGAGATAGACCGTCTCGTTGGGGAGTTCGCGTCGGGCCTTGCTCGCGTAGCTCAGCACGGTTCCGAATCCGCCGTCGATGTCGACACCGGAATCGCGGGTGGTGGCGCCGGTGTGCCGGGAGAGTTGGTAGAACTCCTCCTTGCCTGCCATCAGCGTCAGGCCCAGTTGCTTGAGCAGAGCTGCACGCTCGTGGAACGTCAGGGCTGCGAGCGCGGGCCCTCCGACGGTACGGGCGTAGTCGATCATGCCCGCAACATCGAGTCCACTGGATGACACCCGGGCGATCTCGCTGCCGTCGACGGCGCTCAGCAGCGGCGCGCCCTCATCGGTTGCGGAATACCACGTGCCCTGGGCATAGCTTTCCAGAAGTCTGCTCACAACGCCTCCATCTCACCGTACGTTCGGTCGGTAATTACCATCGCCGTCGAACGCCGAGATGTCAAGACTTGTCGCCCTACGTGCGGCGCAGGCCGTCGAAGGTCAGGGCCACGACGGCGTCGGCCAATTCCTCGACGGATCCGCCGGTGCGCGGGCGGTACCACTCGATGAGCGAGTTGACCGTGCCGAACACGAGCTTGGACGCCAGTGCCGGATCCACCCCTGGACGCAGGTCGCCCTCCTCGGCGGCGGCCACCACGAGCCCGGTAACGAAAGAATCGAACTCGCGTCGACGGGCGAGGGCCCGGCGCTCGACGTCGGTGTTGCCGCGGACTCGCAGCAGAAGCGTCACGTAGGGCAGCTCCGCACACAGGATGTCCACGCTGCGACGCACCAGGTATTCGAGGCGGTCGATGTATCGCCCGGTCGTGGCCCGATCCTCGGTCGTCACGGCGAACAGCGCATTGAGAGCCCGCGACAACGCGAGTTCGAGCAACTCGGACTTGCCGGACACATGGTGATAGATCGAGGACTTGGTGATGCCGAGCCGCTTCGCCAGAACTTCCATGCTGGTGCCGTCGTATCCACGGTCGTTGAAGACCTTGACCGCCACTGCCAAGAGCGAGTCCAGGTCGTATCCCGGCCGCCCTGGCTGTCCGGTCTTGCGCGGCGCGCGTGCGGTTGTCATTGCCACATCTTCTCAGTCGGCGCCCGATTCCACAGCACCGTGGGCAGCAAACCTTGCCAAACGACCGAATGTTCGGTTATTAATGACGCAACCGTACGGAGGAGATTTCAAGTGGGCGAAGTATTTCTCGTGGCCGGCGCACGCACGCCGCACGGACGCTACGGCGGAGCACTGGCGTCGGTGCGCCCCGACGATCTGGCCGGGCTGGTCGTCGCCGAGGCGGTCCGGCGCGCGGGTGTGCCCGTCGACCGGATCGACGAGGTGATTCTGGGCGCCGCGAACCAGGCAGGCGAGGACAATCGAGACGTAGCGAGAATGGCGGTTCTGCTCGCAGGTCTTCCGCACACGGTGCCGGGATATACCGTCAACCGCCTGTGCGCGAGCGGACTGACTGCGGTTGCGAATGCCGCCAGCACCATTCGCAGCGGTGAGGCCGACATCATCGTCGCCGGTGGCGTCGAGTCCATGACCCGCGCGCCGTGGGTCGTGGCCAAGCCGGGAACCGCGTGGGCCAAACCCGGAGAAATCTTCGACACCTCCCTCGGCTGGCGATTCACCAATCCGACCTTCGCCTCCCACGACGCAGGAACCGATCCCAAGATCACCCTGTCGATGGGCGAAACCGCCGAAGAAGTGGCGCTCAGCGAGGGCATCACCCGCGAGGAGTCCGACGCCTTCGCGTTCCGCAGTCAGCAGCGTGCCGTCGCCGCCCAGGACGCCGGACGCTTCGCCGACGAGATCGTGCCCGTCACGACCAAGAGCGGCGAGGTCACCGAGGACGAGACGCCGCGACGCGGAACCACAGTGGAGAAGCTCGGCACCCTGAAGACCGTCTTCCGCAAGGACGGCATCGTCACCGCCGGAACGTCCTCGCCGTTCACCGACGGTGCGTCGGCATTGGTGGTGGCATCGGAAGAGGCCGTGAACAAGTACGGCCTCGAGGTGCGCGGACGCATCGTCACCAGCGCGAGTGCCGGTATCGCGCCGCACATCATGGGGCTCGGGCCGGTGCCCTCCACACAGAAGGCGCTCACCCGCGCAGGATGGTCGGTCGAGGATCTCGGTGCCGTCGAACTCAACGAGGCCTTCGCGGCACAGTCCCTCGGCGTCATCCGCCAGCTGAAGCTCGACGAGAACATCGTCAATGCCGACGGCGGTGCCATCGCCCTCGGACACCCTCTCGGCTCGTCGGGTGCTCGAATTCTGTTGACGCTGTTGGGCCGGATGGAACGTGAGAAAGCGTCCCGCGGACTCGCGACGCTCTGCGTCGGCGTCGGGCAAGGCGTGTCGATGTTGATCGAGGCACCGTGAACACGCTCGTCGTCGAGGAGCTGACGGACCGCGTTGTCGTCACTCTGAGTCGCGAGAAGCAACGCAACGCAATTGATTCCGAGATGATCGGCGAGTTGCACGAGGTGTGCGCGCTCGTGGAGCAGGATCCGAGAATCGTCATCCTGACCGGCGCGGGCGAGCACTTCGCCGGGGGTGCCGACATCAATCAGCTGCGGGCCCGCACCCGCGACGACGCATTGCGCGGCATCAACCGAAACCTGTTCGACCGCTTCGCCGCACTGCCCCTGCCGACGATCGCAGCAGTGCGCGGTTACGCGCTCGGCGGTGGAGCAGAGTTGTCCTACGCCTGCGACATCCGCATCGCGTCGCCGACGGCCGTGTTCGGCAATCCCGAACCGGGCCTGGGCATCATGGCTGCCGCCGGGGCCAGCTACCGGTTACCGACACTGGTGGGAGTGTCCGTCGCGAAGCAGGTTCTCCTCGGTGGCCGGACGCTCGACGCCGAGGTGGCACTCCGCTCCGGCCTGGTGCTGGACGTCGTCGACGAGCCCTTGGCCGCAGCGCATTCCCTCGCGGATCGCATCGCCAAGCAAGCACCGTTGGCACTGAAGCTGACCAAGAAGATTCTCGATGCGCCCGGTTCGCACCCGTGGGCCGACGACATCGCGCAGGCCGTGCTGTTCGAGACCGAAGACAAACAACGCCGAATGACGGCATTTCTGGAGAAGAAGAAATGACAGTTCCCTCTAACGTGGCCGTCGTCGGTGGTGGACGCATGGGCGCCGGTATTGCCCAGGTGTTCGCGGCTCTCGGCTCGAACGTCGTCATCGCCGAAGCCGCCGACCAGCAGGCCGCCCTCGGACGAGTCTCCACCGGACTCGACCGGGCGCACGAGCGCGGCAAACTCAGCGAGGATCCCAATGCGATTCTCGCCCGGGTCTCCACCGTCGCCGGGCCCGCGGATCTCCCGGCCGAACTCGACCTGATTGTCGAAGCCGTTCCCGAGATCCCGTCACTCAAGGTCGAGGTGCTTGCTCTCGTCGACAAGATCGCCGGGCCCCAGACCGTCATCGCGTCGAACACGAGCTCGATCTCCATCGCCGAACTCGGCGCAGCACTGGGTGATCCGAGCCGCTTCATCGGGATGCACTTCTTCAACCCGGTTCCGGCGTCGACTCTCGTCGAGATCGTGCGCGCGCCTGCCACCTCCGCGGACGTGGTGGAGCGAGTACAGCAGTGGGTGTCGCTCCTGGGCAAGACCGAAGTGCTTGTCAACGACTCCCCCGGCTTTGCGACGTCACGGCTCGGCGTCTGCCTCGGACTCGAAGCCATTCGGATGCTGGAGGAGGGCGTCGCCGACGCCGAATCCATCGATCGCGCCATGGAACTCGGCTACAAGCACCCGATGGGTCCGCTACGGTCGACCGACCTCGTGGGGTTGGACGTCCGGCTCGCGATCGCAGAACACCTGGCGTCGACCCTCGGCGACAGGTTCACTCCCCCGCAGTTGTTGCGAGACATGGTTGCTCGCGGCGACATCGGACGCAAGTCCGGTCGCGGCTTTCACGATTGGACGAACGCATGACGGTACGGTTCGACATCAAAGACGGCCTGGCGACCATCACCCTCGCGCGCCCCGAGGCACACAATGCCCTCGACGTCGCGACGAAGCTCGCGTTGGCGGAGGCCGTTCAGAACGCCGCCGCACCCGAGGTGCGTGCCGTATTGATCACCGCCGAGGGCAAGAACTTCTGCGTCGGCCAGGATCTGGGTGAGCACGTCACCGCGCTCGAGGCCGATCCGGCCACGGCGATGGATACCGTCGGTGAGCACTACAACCCGGTCATCCGAGGGTTCGCTGCGCTCGAGGTGCCGATCGTCGTCGCCATCCCCGGCGCATGCGTCGGCGCAGGTCTCGGGATCGCTCTGGCCGGAGACATCCGAGTGGCCGGCACCAAGTCGTCGTTCGCGACGGCATTCACCGGCATCGCCCTGGCCAGTGACTCGGGATTGAGCTACACGTTGGTCCAGGCACTGGGATCGAGCCTGGCCGCGGGTCTGATGCTGCTCGGCGACAAGGTCACCGCCGCACAGGCCCTCGACTGGGGCCTTGTGCATCGCGTCGTCGACGATGCGGATGTTCTCGAGACAGCGCGCACGCTGGCCGCGTCACTCGCATCCGGACCGACCCAGGCCTACAAACAGGTCAAGGCACTGATCGCTCGATCCGGACTGTCCGACGCACTGGACCGCGAGGCGCAGGCGCAGACCGCCCTGGGCCAGACGCAGGACCACAAGGCCGCCGTCGACGCGTTCCTGAACAAAAAGAGAGCCTCCTTCGTCGGCATGTGAGCGGAAACTCGACCCCTGCTACGAGGTTTCGCGCACCTGCGGCGAAGCCGCTCTTGTGCCAGGGGTCACTTCGAGGCATACTGGTTACCAACCGATCATTCGGTAATGAAAGTAGGACTTATGACCACGTCAAACACCTTGTCCGCCGAGACGCTGCAGGACGGGTTCGACGACACCGTTGCCCGCGAACAGCGCGTCGAGCCCCGCGACTGGATGCCCGACGGCTACCGCAAGTCGCTCATCCGCCAG
This sequence comes from Rhodococcus sp. WWJCD1, assembly GCF_002258735.1. Classification (NCBI taxonomy): domain Bacteria; kingdom Bacillati; phylum Actinomycetota; class Actinomycetes; order Mycobacteriales; family Nocardiaceae; genus Rhodococcus; species Rhodococcus sp. WWJCD1. The sequence goes on along the minus strand of NZ_NOXY01000015.1, from coordinate 69,956 downwards.
ATCGCCCAGCATGCGCACTCCGAGATCATCGGTATGCAGCCGGAGGGCAACTGGCTCACCCGTGCGCCGTCACTGCGCCGCAAAGCGATCCTGATGGCCAAGGTGCAGGACGAAGCCGGCCACGGCCTCTACCTGTACTCCGCCGCAGAGACGCTCGGTGCAGACCGCGCCGATCTGACGGTCAAGCTCATCGAGGGCAAGCAGAAGTACTCCTCGATCTTCAACTACCCCACCCTGACGTACGCCGACGTGGGCACCATCGGCTGGCTCGTCGACGGTGCAGCGATCTGCAACCAGGTTCCCTTGTGCCGCAGCAGCTTCGGCCCGTACGCACGCGCGATGATCCGCGTCTGCAAAGAGGAGTCGTTCCATCAGCGACAGGGCTACGAACTGCTCGCCACGATGATGCGCGGCACCGACGAACAGCGCGCCATGGTTCAGGAATCAGTCAACCGCTGGTGGTGGCCGGCTCTGATGATGTTCGGCCCGCCGGACGACGAGTCCCCCAACACCGAGCAGTCGATGAAGTGGGGCATCAAGCGCCACACCAACGACGAACTGCGCCAACGCTTCGTCGACATGTCCATCCCGCAGGCGAAAGCACTGGGCGTCACGTTCCCGGACCCGGATCTGAAGTGGAACGAGGAGCGCAAGTCGCACGATTTCGGCGAGCCCGACTGGTCCGAGTTCATGCAGGTCATCAAGGGCAACGGAGCCTCCAACGTCGAGCGCATCGCGAACCGGCGCGCAGCCCACGACGGCGGAGCCTGGGTCCGCGAGGCCGCAACCGCATTTGCCGAAAGGAACGCAGCATCATGAGCGAGTTCACCGCAGAGGGCGGCCACGGAGCAGTGCCTACCGAGGGTGTTCCGGTCGAGCCGAAAAGAGAAGCGGTCAAGGCCGATTGGCCGTTGTACGAGGTATTCCTCAGAGGCAAGCGCGGCCTGAACCACGTCCACGTCGGATCACTCCACGCCGCCGACGACCACATGGCGCTGCGGCATGCTCGCGACGTCTACACCCGCCGCAACGAAGGCGTCAGCATCTGGGTGGTTCCGTCCAACTCGATCGTCGCGTCGTCGCCGTCGGAGAAGGATCCGTTCTTCGCTCCGAGTGGCGACAAGGTGTACCGCCACCCGACGTTCTACGAGATCCCCGACAACGTTCCCCACATGTGAGACCCACACTTCAAGAGGACAAGCACTCATGACTGATCACGACAGCGCCTACGAGGGCCTCGTCGACGAGGATTCGCACGGGCAGTGGGCATTCGGGACGAGCTTCGACGACCCGCTCGCCGGAGTCGATACCACCGTGCCCGACGACGTCGACCTGAAAGCCCTTGCCGCGTACTGCCTCATGCTCGGCGACGATGCGCTGATCAGCTCACAGCGCCTGGCCGAGTGGAGCACCCGCGCACCGGAACTCGAAGAGGAAGTGGCACTGGCCAACGTCGGCCTCGATCTCCTCGGCCAGGCCCGGCTACTGCTGGCCCGCGCCGCCAAAGCCGACCCGACGGTCGTGCCGTTCATCTCGGACACCTCCCCCGCGCCGGCCGAGGACGCGCTCACGTTCTTCCGCGACGAGGCCGACTTCCGGAACGTACGACTCACCGAGCTCGACAACGGTGATTTCGCCAAATCTCAGGTGCGCCTTCTGGTGTTCTCGACGTGGCGTCTCGCACTCTTCACTCGGCTGCAGGATTCCCGCGATCCCGTTCTCGCCGCGGTTGCGAACAAGGGCGTCAAAGAGCTGACGTACCACCGCGACTACTCGGCACGCTGGGTCGTCACTCTGGGCTGCGGCACGGAGGAATCGAAGCGACGCGTCCGCGACGCCGTGACTCGGATCTGGCCGTACGTCTCCGAACTGTTCGTGCCGACGGACGAGGAGATCGCACTCGCGAAGGTCGGTGTCGGCGTCGACCCACGCGACGTTCGCGAGGAGTTCGATTCCGTTCTCGCGCAGGTGCTGCACGCAGCCGAGTTGGAGGCACCCGAGGGCAAGTCCGTGGGCACCATCGGCGGCCGCGGTGGTCGTCGCGGCATTCACACCGAGGCGTTCGGGCCGTTGATCGCCGAGATGCAGGTCGTCGCGAGAGCGCATCCGGAGGGAGTCTGGTGACCACTCTCGAACGAACGGCACGCGAGATCGCCGCCACCGTCATGGATCCCGAGATGCCGCTGCTCACTCTCGACGACCTCGGCGTCCTCCGTGACGTCGTGGTACGCGAGAACGGCAGTGTGCTCGTGACGATCACTCCGACGTACTCCGGATGCCCGGCGATGGCGACGATGCGCGACGACATCGCGCACAAGCTCACCGACCACGGCTACTCCGACGTCGAGATCGTCACCAGCCTCTCCCCCGCGTGGAGCACCGACTGGATCTCCGAGGAGGGCCTGCGCAAGCTTCGCGAAGCCGGCTACTCCGTGCCCGGCCCCGCCCCGACTCGGACGGGTGGTCCGGTCCCGTTGACCCTGACAGTGAAACCGCGGCAGATCGCCTGCCCCCAGTGCACTTCCACGAATACCCGCCTCACCTCCGAGTTCGGTGCCACCCTCTGCAAAGCCCAGTACCGGTGTGACGACTGCCTCGAGCCCTTCGACCACGTGAAGGAAATTTGATGACCGTCACCGCTGAACCCGAACAGAAGAATCTGCGGAACAAGCCTTTTCACACGTTGACCGTCGCGGATGTCGAGTCACTGTGCGACGACGCCGTGGCCGTCACGTTCGACGTGCCCGAACACCTCACGGACGAATTCGACTTTCGCCCAGGGCAATCCCTGATGCTCAGCCGCACGGTGGACGGCGTCGAGCACCGTCGCTCCTACTCGATCTGCGCACCGGTGGGCGCGCGTCCCCGCGTCGGTGTGCGGGAGGTGAGCGACGGCCTGTTCTCCTCGTGGTTGGTCCACGACGTCAAGGCAGGCGATCGAATCGACGTTCAGGGGCCCACCGGCACCTTCCACGCCGATCCGGCCGAGGCGGGCAGGCATGTTCTCATCGCGGCCGGCTCGGGCATCACCCCGATGCTGTCGATCGCCGCCTCGGTCCTGACCAACCCCGACGCCGAAGTGGTTTTGCTGTACGGTAACCGGCGGACCCGAACGGTGATGTTCGCCGAGGAGATCGCGGACCTGAAGGACCAGTACGGCAGCCGGTTCGACGTCATTCACGTCCTGTCCAGGGAGCCGCGCGAGGTCGAACTGTTCAGCGGAAGACTCGACGCCGAACGACTGCGCGAGATACTCGACACCGTCGTCGCCACACCGGAAATCGATCATTTCTGGTTGTGTGGCCCGTTCGGGATGGTCACCGATGCCCAACAGGTTCTCGGAGACCTCGGTGTGGCGAAGACCAGCATCCACGCCGAGCTGTTCTATGTCGACGACGTGCCCCCACCGCAGGAGAAGCATCGCGAACCGGGCATCACCGGCCCGAGCAGCGAGGTCACGATCATCCTCGACGGCCGTGAGGTGACAGGTGCACTGCCGCAGGACGAGTCGATCCTCGACTCCGCCGAGCAACTGCGCTCCGATCTTCCCTTCGCGTGCAAGGGCGGGGTGTGCGGCACCTGCCGCGCGAAGATCACATTCGGCGAGACGGATATGCGGCGCAACTACGCATTGGAAGACAACGAAGTCGATGCCGGCTTCGTGCTCACCTGCCAGACCTACCCACTCAGCGACACCGTCACCGTCGACTTCGACGCCTGAGACCACGAGAGAGCAATCATGACCAGTGTGCTGTCCGCCCCCACAGACACCCCCGACATCGAATTCGCGTCCCGGGATCGAATCTCCACTCTCCAGTTGGAGCGCCTGCAGTGGTCACTGCAGCACGCCTACGACAACGTTGCGCATTACAGGAAGGCCTTCGACGACGCCGGTGTGCATCCGACCGATCTGAAGGACCTGTCGGATCTGGCGAAGTTCCCGTTCACCGCGAAGAAGGATCTGCGCGAGAACTACCCCTTCGGCATGTTCGCCGTCCCGCAGAACCAGGTCTCGCGCATTCATGCGTCCTCGGGCACCACCGGCCGACCGACCGTCGTCGGATACACCGCGAACGACATCAGCAATTGGGCGGACCTCATCGCCCGTAGCCTTCGCGCCGGCGGGGTGAAGCCGTCCGACAAGGTGCACGTGGCCTACGGATACGGACTTTTCACCGGCGGTCTCGGCGCGCACTACGGCGCAGAACGACTGGGCTGCACCGTCATTCCGATGTCGGGTGGTATGACCGATCGTCAGATCCAGCTCATCGAGGACTTCGAGCCCGACGCGATCATGGTGACGCCGTCCTACATGCTCACCATCGTGGACGCGATGGTCAAGAAGGGCATAGATCCGGCCAAGACCTCGCTGAAAACCGGTGTCTTCGGCGCGGAGCCGTGGACCGAGGAGATGCGCAAGGAGATCGAGAAGACCCTCGACATGGACGCCGTCGACATCTACGGCCTGTCCGAGGTGATGGGGCCGGGCGTCGCGATGGAATGCGTCGAAACCAAGGACGGACTCCACATCTGGGAGGATCATTTCTACCCGGAGGTCATCGACCCGGTGACCGGCGAAGTCCTGCCCGACGGTGAGGAGGGTGAGTTGGTGTTCACGTCCTTGTCCAAGGAAGCCATGCCGATCATCCGGTACCGCACCCGCGACCTGACTCGTCTGTTGCCCGGCACTGCCCGCACGATGCGCCGGATGCAGAAGGTCACCGGCCGCACCGACGACATGATCATTCTGCGCGGCGTCAATCTCTTCCCTACGCAGATCGAAGAGCTGATCCTGACGGTTCCCGCGCTGGCACCACAGTTCCAGTGCGTGCTCGAGAGGGCAGGCCGCATGGACTCGTTGACTGTTCTCGTCGAGGCCCGCCCCGACGCCGCACTCGACTCGCATGCACCAGCAGCGGCGACACTGAAGAAGCTCGTCAAGGACCGCATCGGCGTGAGCGTTGCGGTCGATGTCGTTGCACCCGCGGCTCTCGAGCGTTCCATCGGTAAAGCCCGCCGTCTGATCGACAACCGCCCAGCCGTATGACATGAGCCCGGTGGCACAGAGTTTCGAGCAATGGCGCGAGAACGTCTCGACGGCGTTCGTGCCGCTCGACGCTGTGTCCACTGGGCCGTCGTCGTTCGAAGGCACGCTGGTCTCGTCGACGCTGGGGGCCTTGCAACTGAGTGAGGTCACCGGCCGAGAAGTCGACGTCAGGCGCACGCGCGCAACCATCCGGCGGTCCGACCCCGGATTGATCAAGGTGGGTCTGCAACTGACGGGGTGCGGCACGATCGTCCAGAACGAGCGCGAGGCCGTGCTGCGTCCGGGCGACTTCGCGGTGTACGACACCAGCGCACCGTACGAGCTGCATTTCTCCGGCAATTTCGAGATGTTCGTCGTGATGTTCCCGCGTCGAGAACTGCGCATCGACGCCCGGGAGTTGACGACCGTGGCTGCACGGCGCATCGAGGGTGCCCGGGGAGTGGGTGCGTTGGTGTCACCGTTTCTGCATACGCTGCGCCGCAACGCTCTCGATGGCACTCTGCCCACCACACCGATGCTCGAGCACGCTGTACTCGACCTTCTCGGTGCCGCTCTCGACGACGCAGCGCCGCACGAGGCTCCAGGTTCGACTCTGCTGATCGAGGCCAAGGCTCTCGTCGAATCGCACCTGTCCGATCCCTCGCTGTCCACGGCGTCTCTCGCTGCGCGTCTGCATATTTCGACGCGCTACCTACAGAAGCTCTTCGAGTCCGACGGTCGCACGGTCGCCGGCTGGATCAGATCCAGGCGACTGGATCGATGCCACCGCGATCTGCGTGACCCTCGTTTCGCCGCGGACAGCATCGGAACCATCTGTGCGCGTAACGGTTTGATCGATTCCTCGAACTTCTCGAAGCTGTTCAAGGAGACGTACGGCATGTCGCCGCGGGAGTATCGAACCGGGTGAGCCGACGAGCTCAGGCCATTCCGGACGCAGCGAGTGGATCCCATCCCGCAGTCCGCATCAACTCGTGCATCTGCCGACGGCGTACACCGGTGTTGCTTCCCTCGATGATCGGATACGCAGTGGCGTCGGCGAGATATCGCAGTATCGGAAAGCTCGGATTGTATGCTTCGACGCCGACGATCTTGACCAAGTCGTTGATCACTGCGACCGCCGTCTCGGATCCGAAAATCTTGGCGTGCAGGGCCATTTCGAGCGCGCTGGGATGTTGCGACAGCACCGCGTCGAGCGCACGCCACGACAGCAGTCGGACCGCTTCGATCTTGCCTTTCGCATCGGTGAGTACGTCGGCAACCGCTTGATGATCGATGATCGGCACCGTCCCGCCCCTCTTCTCCGACGTGGCGAACGCAAATGCCGCAGCGAAGGCCTGGCGCATGGCAGCGACGGAGAACGTTCCGATCGATGCACCGCTCGCCAAGAAGGCATTGCGAGTCAATTGCACTCCCTGTCCCTCTTCCCCGATCAGGTTGGACCTCGGGATGCGGACGTTGTCGAATGTGACGCGTGAGGTCAGGCAGCCCTTGAGGCCGGGCAGGTCGTACACCTCTTCCACCGAGAATCCGGTCGAGAGCTGTTCGCGCTCGACGACGATGATCGACACGCCGCCGGGAGTCCGGCAGACGACCGTCATGATGTCCGGTCCGAGCCCGTCCCACCCTCCCAGGTGTGACGCCCAGATCTTTTCGCCGTTGAGGACCCAGTGGTCTCCGTCGAGGATTGCGGTCGTCCGGGTGCCTTCGGCAGGCGGCGGCGCGTCGAAATTGGCACTGCCACCGGGTTCGCTGTAGGCCATGGCCGCGACCGGGCTGCCGGCGTCGACCAGGAACGGTGCGACGAAGCGAGCGATCTGCTCCGGGGTCCCGGCCTCGTACACCGGAGCGAGAGCTATCAACGGCCCCGCCAGACTGATCGTGAAATCAGGACTGGCAGATGCGAATTCCTCGACGAACAGCGCCGCGTCCACACCACTCGAGGCGAGTCCACCGAAGGGTACCGGAATCAAGCCTTTGAGGAATCCCGCCTCCACCGCTTTTTCGAATACCGGTCGGGCCAACAGGGCGCGTTCGAGTGGGTCGGGCGTGGATCGCACCTGCGCGGACAGGTCGTGGAGATAGGTGTCGGCGAACTGACGCGCGCCCTTCTTCAGTGCTTCCTGCTGTTCGGTGAGATCGAAACTGATGGGCATGGGGCGTCCTCTTCCAGTCGGCGGGTTGCAGACTCCCATCACACCGCCGGAGGGAACCGATGGTCTTGCTGTGCAGCGCAAGACTCTGTGCCGTGTGCGCAACGCCCCCGCGCCCTCACGCCGAGCAGCGCGCCTGTGCCCGATAGTCACGTGCAGACATGGAGTACTTCTGCCGGAAGGCTCTACTGAACGAGCTCGCGTCGATCATGCCGTGGCGCAACGCAATACGTGAGATGCCGGCCGAGTTGTTCGGATCTCGCAGCACAGCGGCAATCGCAGCCAGTCGGTGCTCACGCACCACCGTGGCGAACGACGCGCCCTTGGAAAATGCGTAGTGGACGGTCCGCGGCGACACGGACAACGCGCGCGCGACGACCGAAACAGACAAGTCGGGGTCACTCAGATGGGTGCGAATGTACTCGGTTGCCGACGCTGCGATCGAGCTCGACGAATCTGCAGCAGTCCCCCACGTGTCGCCGAGAACTGCCGCCACCGTGGCGTGAAAGGCGCGCTCGAGATGAGCGCCTGACGACCACGGCGTCGACTCGCCGGAACTGTGCTCCCACAGCGCTTTCATGACCGACGCCACTGCCAGACCGGTACCCGAACCCGTATCCATCGATCGCCCGATCGCCGCGGTATGCAACAGGTCGGACTCCGTCAGGCAGCTGTGCGGCACCTGGTAGGACATGACGCGCCAAGGACCCTCGTAGTCGAACCAGAACGGGCGAGTGGTGTCCACAACGGTGAACTGACCAGGGACGACACTCGTCACACCTGCAGATTCCGTGCGGACCCGACAGGTACCGGCCAATTGAATGTTCACGTAGAACACCCCTTCACCGGTGTGCGCTACTTCTTTCTCTCCGTGCGCGATCCGTTGCCCGACCGATTCGAGCACGGCGCGATTGGTCGAACCCAGTGGCCTCAATTCGACGCGGGCATCGAAACCGCCGTCGACGGTCGGCTCGGTCTCGGGTGTGAGCGGAGTGAATTCACGGCAGATCACCTCCCGCCACACCTCGAATCGATCGTTTCGACGGTGGGTGGACAAATCGTGCACGACCATGTCGACTCCGCTCGAATACCGATGACCTCCGCACGAGGCATGCACCATCCATGGTGACGTCACCGCACTTCGGTGACGTCACCTCCACGTTTCGCGGGTGCAACAACCCAGTCCGTTCCCTAGCTTCCCAGGATCAGATCCGAGGCCCGCTCACCCACCATGATCGACGGCGCGTTGGTGTTGCCCGACGGCACGGTGGGCATGATCGACGCATCCGCGACTCGCAGTCCTTCGACGCCTCGCACTCGAAGATCGCCTCCGACAACAGCATTGACATCCGATTCGGTACCCATCTTGCAGGTGCCGACCTGGTGGTGGTACGTGCCCGCGGTTTGGCGAACGTAGGCTCGCAGGTCGTCACGAGTACGCGCGCTCGGTCCCGGAACCACCTCGGCCTTACGCCACGGTGCGAAAGCGTCGGACGCACCGATCTCGCGGCAGATCTCCACCGCATCGACCATGGCCTCGAGATCGTAGGGATCGGCCAGAATGTTCGGATCCGCCAGTGGCAGTTCACTCGGATCCGAGGACGCCAACCGCAGCGTGCCACGCGAGCGGGGAGCGACGATTCCCGGAGCGATCGTGTAGCCGTTCTCGGGCACCGGGTATCCGTCTGCCGGGTAGGGAATGTGCATGAACAGCGGCTGCAGATCCGGTGCGGCACCGGCCCATCCATTGCTGCGGGCGTACAGCTGCGCCTCGAGCAGATTGTTCGTACCGGCGGCGAGCGGCTCGAGGGACTCGTAGATGTTGCTGAGCAGCAGGTGGTCGTGCAGATTCTCGCCGACCCCCGGCAGGTCGACGACGGTGTCGATTCCTAGTTCAGCCAAGTGCCCGGACGGCCCGATTCCACTGAGCATCAACGCCTTCGGTGATCCGAGAGCTCCGCCACACAGGATCACCTCGTGATCGGCGAACGATCGCTCCAGCTCGGAACCACCGAGGCTGTACTCGATTCCCACCGCGCGGCCGTTCTCGAGCACCACCTTGTGCACGAGGGCCCCGGTGGTGACGGTCAGATCGGGGTTGTCCAGCACCGGGCCGACGAAGCTCTTCCACGCGCTCATTCGTTCACCATCGCGGGTGGTGGTGTGGTTGTAGCCGGCACCCACCATCTCGTCGGCGTTGAAGTCGTCGATCAGCTTGTGCCCGTGTTCGACTGCCGCATCGACGAAGGCAGCCGCCAGCGGATGCGGGGTACCCATGATGGACACCGGCAGTGGCCCGTCGCCGCCGTGGAACTCGTTGGCACCGAGCTCGTGTGACTCCGAACGCTTGAACAGTGGCAGCACGTTCTCCCAAGCCCACCCGTCATCGCCGGTTGCGGACGCCCACCCGTCGTAATCGCTGGAATGCCCTCGCACGTAGATCATTCCGTTGAGGGACGAGCTGCCGCCGAGTACGCGTCCGCGCGGCCAGAAGATCCGGCGATCGTTGGCGTGCTTCTGCGGAGTGGTGAACAGTCCCCAGTCCTGCGAGCCACCCAACAGCGTGGGCCAGCCCTGCGGTGACTGGATCGCCGGATCTGTATCCACAGGCCCGGCCTCGATCACGTGCACGGTGTGCCCGGCATCGAGCAACCGCCGGGCGATGACGCTTCCTGCTGATCCTGCTCCCACTACGATGTAGTCCGTCGACATGTGCTGCCTCTTTCTGTTGTGACCGTCGACACAACAGTGGCCGAGTCCGCGCGCACATACTTGTGACTGCGCGCACACATTGTGGGTCAGATGCGCACCACCACGAGCGAGCTCGGTCAGAAGGCCATCGGGGCCATTCCCAGGACCATCAGCGCGGAACCTGCTGTCACTCGTCTCCCGGGCGGGTTGGTACGCAGCAGGTGGATCGTCACGGCCATCCACCCGACCAGGAGCAGCGCGGCGATGATCCTCGGATCTGCCTCGACTCCATGCTGGTGCCGCATCGACGACTGCGGTTCCGCGTGGGAGTGCATCGGCGGCAGCATCATCAGCAGCACGGCCATGCAGGTCAGGTCCACAGCGCACGGGATCGACCGTGTTCTGTTCGGCCGATCTGCGGTGACGTGTACGGCAGCCGCAACAAGAGCGAGTATCGAGATCAGCGCCATGGACGGGTCGGTGCCGAACACCACCATGGCGGCCATGACGGTGCCCATGCACAGGTGAGCCGACCGGACCCGCCCCGTGTGGTTGCCGCGTCCGAGCAGCGGAAGAACGGCACCCACTGCACCGAGCGCCATCAGCACCGTCATGACCATCGGCGTCAGACCTCCGTCGTCTCGAGGGTTCGACTCCGAGTCACTCGTGCCGTCACTGTTCCTCCCACGAAGAATGCCACCACGACGATCAGCAACAGGGCGGCGAGCACTTCGGAACCACCGATCAACAGCGTGAAATTGTCCAACACGAGACCGGATCGCCACCAGACCCATGGTTCCGAGCGCCGGGGCGACCAGGGTGTGCCAGGTGCGTCTATCCACGGTCGATCGACGAAAGAACGCGATGATCGCTGCGCCTGTCAGGATCATCAGGACCAGGATGCTCACGGTGGCCAGTCCCGACATCCAGGTGAACAGCTCCAACACCGGATCTGCGCCTGCGGCCGCGAAGACCACGAGAACCACCGTCGCCGAGGCTGTTTGGAACAGCGACCCCATGTGCGGGGAGCCGTGCCGCGAGTGCGTGCGCGCCAGCATCGACGGGGCGACACCTTTGCGAGCGAGCGCGAAGACGTACCGGCCGATGGCGTTGTGGAACGCGAGAAGGGCGGCGAAGAGACTGGTGACCAACATTATTTCCATGATGTCCGCCGACATCGGGCCCAAGTACTGGGCTGCAGCCGTGAACGTCAATCCCGCCGTGTCGTCGGCAGCGGCCTGCGCGACGGACGCACTGCCGAAGGCGAGTACCACGGCCCAACTCGACACCGCATACACCAATCCGATGGTGATGACGGCGGCGTAGGTCGCGATCGGAACGGTCCGAGTGGGGTTACGTGCCTCCTCACCGTAGATCGCGGTGGCCTCGAAACCGATGAACGACGCAATGGCGAACATCAGTGCGATTCCCGGGGATCCGCTGAAGAGGGCCGAGGGCGTGAAGGATTCGACGTCGATGCCGGCGGCACCGCCCTTGGCGAACACCGCGATCGACAGGATCACGATGATGCCGATCTCGAGCACCAGCAGGACCCCGAGCACCTTGGCACCGAGATCGATGCTGCGGTAGCCGAGTAGCGCCACGATCGCGACGAGCCCGAGCGCCCAGACCCACCACGGAAGATCGGGACCGCCGTACTTCACGACCAGGCTGTCGACGGTCGATGCAGCGAGGCCGTAGATGCCCGCTTGAATGGCGGTATAGGTCAGCAGCGCCAGACCCGCAGCGCCGAGGCCCATTGTTCTCCCGAGCCCCTTCTCCACGTAGGCGTAGAACGCACCGGTGTCCACCATGTGACGGCTCATGGCCGCGTAGCCGACGCTGAAGATCAGCAGGACGATCGCCGCGACGATGTAGGCGAGCGGAGCACCTGCACCGTTGCCTGTCGCAATCATGACCGGCAGAGCACCACCGATCGCGGTCAACGGCGCCGCAGCGGCGATGACCAGGAACACTATCCCGACGACGCCGATGGAACCGCGCAGTGTGCCTGCCGAACTCGACTGTGTCTCAGACATTCTGCTCACCGCCTGCGCAACTGGAGACGGCACAGTGTGCAGACGTCGAGCGCGGCACGTCGAGGGTGGGGTTGCGGTCGAAGAATCCTGCTGGCTTCAGTTTGAACCCGGTGTAGTCCACCGGCATGATCGGCCAATCCTCAGGACGCGGGAAATGGGTGAGCCCGAACGTGTGCCACAGAACGATGTCCTCGTCGACGAGGTTGCGGTTCGATGCCACGAATGCAGGCAGGCCCGCTCCCCCGTGGTGCTGATTGACGAAATCGCCTGCGGCATAACGTTCGCTCTGGTCGAACTGCGTCACCCAGAGATGCTTGGTGGCGAACGTGGCCCGTCGCGCGATCGACGAGTTGTCATCGGCCAGCAGCAGCGGCTGCCCCTCGGGGTGCAGCGTGTATCCGACGGGCTTTCCGAGCCGGCTCAGCGAGGTGGGATTGGTGACGTGCCAGACGCGGCCGACCGTGCCGTCGGCGACGCGTTGGGCCTCGGATTCGGTCGCAAGCAGTGTGTGTTGCAGGGCAAAGGCGTTGCCGTGCAGGTTGTCCGGCCCCATCGACACCCGGCGGGTCTCGACCTCCTCGACGGAGTTGCCGATGCCGTCGACCATCATGTCGAGTCGCGCGCTGAACAGGTGCTGGTGACACGGCGCTCCGAGTCCAGGGGCGATCTCTGTTGCGTAGGGGTAGTCACCACCGGGATGCCCGGAGGTGAAGACGATTCCGGTTGCCTTGACCTCGAATTCGATGGTGCCGTCGAGGTACAGGTACCAGAAGAAGCCGTAGTCGTAGTTGCCGATGGTGGTGAAGAAGGAGATCACGAGTCGGCGCTGGCGGCGGGTCTCGTGCGAACCCGACCACAGATCGGTGTGCTTCCACAGCACCCCGAAGTCCTCCTCGTGCATGCACACGGCATTGGTCAGCGTCTTCGGATTGCCGAATTCGTCCGCGATCACAGCATCGAAATACGTGATGTCCCCGACGCAGTCGCAGCCGAGTTCGAGGGAGTTCGCATACCGTCCCACCAGGTACTCCCCGGTGTCGAAGTAATTCTGCCACGACCGCACCGGCGATGGATCACCATAGGGCACAACCATTTCGGCAATCGATGCGCGATGGATGATCGGGCGAACGGTACCACCGTCCTCGAAGCCGATCTGGTGCAATACCAAACCTTCGCGGACGTCGAACCCGACGCGGAACGACCACTTCTCCCAGTCGACGCGATTGCCGCGAACCGTAAAACTCGGCCCCTCGGGTTGGGTGATCTCGATCGGCTTCTGAGTCGTGCGGAGCGGACCGGTGACGGACAGATCATCGAAGTTTCCCGATTCCTCGGGGATGGGGACCGCGCCGAGATCGACGACCTTGTCGACCGTCCGGTTCATCACGTCGACGAACGCGACCAACCCGTCGATCGGATGCGCCCACGCGTGATCCGCGGGGTGGTCCTGGCGAAAGGCCAAGCCGCGCAGTATGCGTCGGCCATGCTCCCCCGGGTAGTCGAACACCCCGGCAGACAGGGGTGCCACTCGCACATCGGCTACGTCCAGTCCGCGGGCGGCCAGCGCAGCGAGCCAGGCGGGATCGGTGGACAGCACGCTCTCGACGAGCTCGAATTCCTCGTCGAGTACCGGCATCTGACCGTCGCGGATCGCGTCGAGCCGGGTGGAGCCGATCACCTGACGGTCGTCGAGGGAGACGAGAAGGTCGACGGCATCGGGTGTCGAGATGTCGTGCAGCAGCACTCGATAGGTGCGTCGGGTAGTCGGTTCGGTGACGTACAGCTCGGACTTGTCCGGTTCGTCGAGTCCGACGTAGACGAACCGGGTTGCGGCCGTGACGAATCCGGCGGCATCGACGATGTCTCGAACCTGTGCGATCTCGTCTTCGGTGGGCAACGACAAGGCGTGGTCGATTGCGTGGGGCGTAAGGGTTGGCATGGGTGTTCCTCGAGGTCGGATGTTGGTTCTACAGATGTTGAATAACGAAGGCATGCGGCAAGGCGCGAGTCCCCGCACACAGGGTGGTTACAGCTGAGCTATGAACCGATCGAGCATCTGGAACTGCCGATCGGCGGTGGTGTCATCAGGGGTGAGCACGCCGAGAATCTGCATACCCATCATCATGTTGAGCAACGTTTCGACGGCGAGATCGACATCGAAGTCGCCGGCATCGCCTTCCGCGCGAGCCTGCTCGAGAAACTCTGCCATCCGCGTCCGCCACGACACCAGGGACCGACGGTTGGTCTCGTCCATGTGCTCGTCGTACATCGCGCGCTGCCACAGCGAGACTGCAATTCTCGCCTCGAGCAGAGTCTCATCGGTCGTCGGCATCACTTCTCGGCAGAAGATGCGAAGGGCATCGAATCCCGTTGCGTCGCCGAGGGCTTCGTCGATACGGCGGTTGGTCGCCTCGAAGACGTGCTCGAATGCGGTTCGGAGAATCTCGTCCTTGCCCGCAAAGTAGTGGCTCAGCGCGCCGTTCGTGTATCCCGCCTCGGTCGCGATATCCCGCATGTTCGCGGCATCGATCCCCTTGGCAGCGATCAAACGCCAGGTTGCCGCGGTGATCGCGCGGCGGCGTTCGTCGTGATCCACGAGCTTCGGCACAGCCCTACGGTAGCGGCTCCCCGCGCGGACCTAGGGTTCGGGCATCGTCATCATCGCCTTCCGATCCGTTCGGACTTTGTTCTACGTCCGTTGAACTAAATCTTGCGACCTGCTCGTTACGAATCGAGTTTCCTTCGGTAAACACCGCGTTACCCCAGGTGAGCGGAACCTCGACCCCTGCTACGAAGTTCCGTTCACCTGCGTCAGCTCTCCTCACCTGCGTAGCTCTAGAGAACTATCGTGACGACTTTCTCCTCGGTGTTGGCCTCGATACCGGCCCACCCGAGTTCGCGGCCCGTGCCACTGGACTTCATGCCGCCCCACGGGAGCGCGGGATCGATTGCTGCCCAACCGTTCACCCACACGGCGCCGGAACGAACCTGCGCGGCCAGGGTGTGCGCCCTCGACACGTCGCGGGTCCAGATCGAGGCGGCCAACCCGTACACGGTGTCGTTGGCGATGGCGATCGCCTCGTCGGCCGTATCGAAGGGAATCACCGTGCCGACGGGTCCGAAGATCTCCTCCTGGGCGATCTTCATGCCATTGTCGGCATCGGCGAAGATCGTCGGCTCCACGAAATAACCTGCCCCGTCGGGTCGACTGCCACCGGCCGCCACTCGAGCTCCGCCGTCGCGTCCGGCCTGGATGTACCCCAGAACCGTGTCTCGCTGCGTGGCGTTGACCAGCGCCCCCATCGTCGTCGACGGATCGAACGGATCGCCCAGAACCTGAGCCGATGCCGCGGCGGCCAGGCCGTCGACCACCTGCGAGTACAGCGAGCGATGAACCAGCACTCGGGTTCCGGCAGCACACACCTGGCCCTGGTTGAAGAACAGTCCCATCGCGGTTCCGTTGATCGCCGCCTCGAGATCCGCGTCCTCGAGGATGATCTGCGGCGACTTACCGCCGAGCTCGAGTGTGGTCCGCTTGAACGTGTCGGCGGCTTTCTTGGCAATGAGCTTGCCGACCCGCGGGCTACCGGTGAAGCTGATCTTGTCGACGTCCGGATGGCCGACCAGCGCGTCGCCCGTCACTTCACCCAGTCCCGGAACAACATTGACCACTCCGACAGGTACGCCCGCCTCGTCGATCAGACGAGCCAGATGCAGGATGGACAGCGGTGCATCCTCCGGCGGCTTGATCACCACGGTGTTTCCCGCCGCCAGCGCAGGCGCGAGCTTCCACCCGGCGATCATCAACGGGGTGTTCCACGGGACGATCATGCCGATCACGCCGACGGGCTCGCGAACGGTGTAGGAGTGCGTCGGCTGCCCGAAGTAGCCTGCAGTGGGGATGGAACTTCCGGTGATCTTGTCGGCCCAGCCGGCAAAATGCCGGAAAGTGGCTGCAGCATTGGGAATGTCGAGCATGGCCGGCTGACCCACCGGCTTTCCGACATCGAGAGCCTCGAGCCGCGCCAGCAGATCCCCGTCCCGCTCGATGAGGTCGGCGATCCGGTTGAGCAACTTCCCCCGAGTCGCACCGGGGGTTGCTCCCCACTCGCCACCCAGTTGTGCGCGGGCCGCACGCACCGCGGCATCGACGTCCGACGCGGTGGCCGCAGCAACCTCGGATAGAGGCTGCTCCGTGGTGGGGTTGATATCGGTGAAGGTGCCTCCGTCGGATGCACCGCGCCACTGCCCTGCGATGTAGAGCTCGGTGGCGGTGCCGGTCGGCAACGACGGTGCGGCCGATTCCTGTACTGCGGTCATATGTCAAAGCTCCTTCTCGGGTGCCGATCGCGGCACCTGTGGCGTGTCCGTTCCCAGATTGCGCCCGCGGCGGCACGAAGGTCTTGTGTGATCGCGCACACATTGTGCGGTAGATGCGCACCGCCGATCGACCTCCGCGCGTGACGATCGCGTGTCGAGACACCGGGACCCGGTTACCACCGTGTTTCGCCGCCCGGGCATGCGACGGAGAGTCAATTTTTCCGACACGACGAGGCCATCGAACGGTCTTTCAGCAGGCAAAACTGGGGCACTCCCCAACGAAAGGCCCTTCCATGAACCACCATCAGTTCCGCGCCGCAGCAGTCCAAGCCGCGCCGATCTTTCTCGATCTCGACGCCTCGATCGACAAGGCGATCGGCCTGATCGAGGACGCAGCTCGCGCCGGAGCCGAGCTCGTCGCGTTTCCCGAGACCTACCTGCCCGGCTACCCCTGGTACATCTGGCTCGACGCACCGGCATGGGGATTCCAGTTCACGCAGCGCTATTTCGACAACTCACTCGAGTACGGGACACCGCAGGCAGCTCGAATTGCGCAGGCCGCCAAGGACAACCACATCATGGTCGTGATGGGTCTGAGCGAGCGGTACAAGGCCAGCCTCTACATCGCCCAGTGGGTCATCGACGCGGAAGGCAAGACCGTCGCGATGCGTCGCAAGCTCAAGCCGACTCACGTCGAGCGCACCGTCTACGGCGAGGGCGACGGATCCGATCTGTCGGTGTACGAGACCGACCTCGGACGCGTCGGCGCACTGTGCTGCTGGGAGCACCTGCAGCCGCTGTCGAAGTACGCGATGTACGCCCAGAACGAGCAGGTTCACATCGGAGCGTGGCCCAGCTTCTCGCTGTACACCGGGGCGGCCTATGCCCTCGGGCCCGAGGTCAACACGGCCGCCAGCCGCATCTACGCCGTCGAAGGCGGCTGTTTCGTCATCAGCCCGTGCGCGACGGTCTCGCCCGAGATGATCGACATCATGTGCACCGACGACGCCAAGCGCGCGATGCTCACCGCAGGCGGCGGTCATGCCCGCATCTTCGCTCCCGACGGCCAATTGATGCACGACCCGCTTGCACACGATGAGGAGGGCATCGTCTACGCCGACATCGACACCAGTCTGATCTCGATCGCCAAGGCCGCCGCCGACCCGGCCGGCCACTATTCGCGTCCGGATGTGACGAGACTGTGGCTCGACAAGACTCCCGGCGACCGCGTCGTGTCGGGTGCGCAGCCTGCCGCGAACGCGCGGTACGACTTCACCGAGGACGTCGCCGCCGAGGTACGTCTCGAGCACCTCGCTCTCGACGAGGACGCTGCCCGTGTCTGAGCTCGAATCCGCGATACCCGACCATCTCGTCGTTCCACGGTCGTGTCCGCGCAGAACACCGGAGAACTACCAGCCGCCCTTCCCGTCGTACGTCGCCCGCTTTCCGGTGTCCACCGAGCGAGTCGTGATGGGCTACTTCGGAATACAGGGCATGCCCGACGCCTCCCCGTGGGGTGACGAAGGCCCATCCCGGACGGACCGGGCGCGCTACACCGACGAGGAGGGTATCGACACGACGGTGTTCATCGGCTACTGGGACGACGTGGCAACGTTCGACCGGTGGTTCGACACCGTCGGCCACCACTGGACGAGCGTCCGAGGTCGCTTCGTCGAAATCATCAGACCGACCGTCGACCGGTACGAGACACTGTTCTCCTCCACCGGACGGATGGAAGGTGTTGCCACACTGACTGATTCACTCAGTGGGACCATCGAGGAGCATGCCTACTGGGGCGGGGTTCGCGATCGAATCCCGTTGTCGCAGAATGACTCACTCGCTCCCATCGGGGAGCCTCGGGTCGTACGCGACGGCGACAGAGTCAGGATCGTGCCGCAGGAGAACCTCTGCCTCATCCGATCCGGGCAGGATTGGGCCGATACCGCCGGGTCAGAGCGGGAGATGTACCTGCGAGACGTCGAACCGGTGTTGCGTGCCGGCATGGACTTTCTCCGCGACGACGGACTGGCCATCGGCTGTTTCGCCAACCGGTACATGACCGTCGTGACCGACGACGGCACCGATACCGACAAGTCGTTCGGCATGAGTTGGTGGCGCAGCCTGAGCGACCTGGAAGCATGGGCCGAGTCGCATCCGACGCACGTGGCGATCTTCGGTGCTGCGCTGAAGTATCTGTCGACGATGGGGCCCGCGGCGTCGCTGAGGCTCTATCACGAGGTAACCGTGGCAGCGGCGGACGAGCAGTACTTCGAGTACTTCGGCTGCCACGACCGCACGGGTCTACTGCGTACCGCTGCGGAGCGTTCTACTCTGTGAGGAGACGGGAGGTACCTGACATGGCCGATCCGCTGCGCACCGACTCCGTCGACCGAGCCGACAGCGTCGATTTCTGGACCGCTGCGGTGAGTAGGACGTACGTCGATCTCGAGTGCACGATTCCCGAGGACGCGTCTGCGATCACCGGGCATATCGAGTCCACCGGACTTGCGACTCTCGGATTGTCGCGAGTGTCTGCGACGGCTCAGAGCGTGCTGCGGACGCCTGCAGGTATCTCCCGAACCAGTGACGACTACTTCCTGGTCAGTGTCCAGACGTCGGGCACCGGTTTCGTCGTCCAGGACGAGCGAACGGCAGTCCTGCAACCGGGAGACTTCGCGCTCTACGACACCACCCGGCCATACAGTCTTCGCTTCGACGACCCGTTCGCCCAGTACGTCCTGATGCTCCCCGGAGCAACGCTGAGGACGCTCGTCCGGGATACGGGTTCACTGACCGCGCGGGCGGTGTCCGGACGACACGGCGCGGGAAAACTGCTCGTCAGCATGATCTCGTCGATCATGGACGACGCCGACATGAGTGCCGCGTCGGCCGAGGCAGTGTCGCAGAGCGTCGAGTACATCCTGGTCGCAGGTCTGGTCGGCCTCACCGGGGTCGAGAAACCGGCACCGTATGCGGCGTCCGAGAGACTCGGTGAGATCAAACGCGCGATGACCGCACGGCTGCGAGATCCTGATCTGACCGTGACGGAAGTGGCTGCTTCCCTGCACTTGTCGCTGAGCACGGTGCACCGCGCCTTTGCCGGTGAGCCGTGTACCGCCAGCGAGTGGATCTGGATGCAGCGACTCGACGGCGTCAAACGTGCTCTGTGCGAACCGCAGAATGCCCGCACGACCATCGGAGCCCTGGCTGCATCATGGGGGTTCACCGACCCGGCCCACTTCAGCCGCGCCTTCCGGGCGCGCTTCGGCTGCACCCCCAAAGACTTTCGCGACAGCAACCGCGGGTGAGCCCGGATCCCCAATGACCCTGCCGGCGTGGGCCGCCCACCCAGTACGGCCACGAAATAACTCCCGTGCTTCAAAGAAACTCTCTGTGATCGCACACACATTGTGCGGCGGACGCGCACCGAGTGAAGCAATGCTGGACGGCGTGAACACCACCGCGAATCGCACCTACGTTTTGATCGGCGGAGGAACCGGAATCGGCTATGCCGTCGCCGAGAAGCTGATCGGGCTCGGGGCCCGCGTGGTCCTGGGCGGCCGTACCAGCACTACCCTGGAACTGGCTGCCTCCCGGCTGGGAGGACACACGAGATGGGCGACTGTCGATACCTCCGAAGACGAGTCTGTCCAACAGTTCTTTCGCTCGGTGGACACCGTCGACGGGATCTTCACGACAGCAGCCGGCTACCGCACCGGGTCGATGCGGGAGCTCAGCATCACCGATGCAAGCACCCCGTTCGAGTCGAAGTTCTGGGGTCAGTACCGCGTGGTCAAGGCCGCCCTCGAACTGCTGACCGCTGATGCGTCCATCGTGCTGATGTCGGGGGCTGCCAGTGTTCGCCCGCCCGCTCCGGCTCCCGCGTACGTCGCAGCAAATGCAGCGATCGAGGGGCTCGCCCGCGGATTGGCCGTCGAACTGGCTCCGATTCGCGTCAATGCGGTTGCCCCGGGAACCATCGACGGTCACTTGTGGTTGCAGCGCGAAGAGAGCATTCGTACAGCAGCTTTCGAGCAGTACAGCCGCGATGCCCTGTTACGTCGCCCCGGCCACGAGCACGAAATTGCCGATTCTGTCGTCTACCTACTGACTTCGACGTACACCACCGGATCCACCCTGTACCCGGACGGCGGTTACGCGTTGCGCTGAGCAACCCTGCGACATCAGATCTCCAGCGACCCTGCCAGCGTCGGCCAACTCTTGGGCAGCTGGTCCACCCAGTACGGCCACGAGTGAGTTCCGGTCTCGGTGAAGTCGAATGTCGCCGGGATGTTCAACTGGCCGAGTCGGTCCGCAAGTCGGTGGGTGCAGTAGTTCGCGCCCACCTCGATGAGACCGCCGACCACCACGACATCCAATGCTGCTGCGCTGTCGAAACTTTCGTGCGGGCCCGGCGCTCCGGTTCCCACCGACACGTATACGTCGGTGCCGCGCAGACTCTCTGCATTGACGACCGAATCGTGCTCCGCCCAGGCAGGATCGAGGGGCCCGCCCCACATGTTGTCGGCATTTCCACCGAAGGCTCCGACGATCGCCCGAATACTCGCCTGGCCCAGCGGCTCCGAGGACGCGAAGCAACCGCTGTACGACGCCACCCCGGAGTAGACATCCGGGTTACGTGCGGCCAGCATCATGGCCGACTGAGCACCCATCGACAGCCCCGCGATCGCGTTGCGTCCGTTGCCGTCCACGGCTGCGTCGATCAACGGCGGAAGTTCCTTCGTCAGGAACGTCTCCCATTGGTACCGGCCGAGCTTCGGATCGTCGCGCTGCCAGTCCGTGTAGAAGCTGCCGGGGCCTGCCAGCGGCAGGACCACGTTGACATTCTTGTCTGCGAAGAATTCGGCGGCTCCACCTTTGCGCAGCCACATACTGTTGTGCGGATCCTCTTCACCGATGCCGCTGAGCATGTACAGCGTCGGGCGCGATCCGGTCTTCACGGCCGGAGTCAACACCTGCACCTCGACGATTCCGCCCATGGCAGGCGAGTCCACGCTCAGCGTGCGCAGGGTGTCAGACGCAATCGCGGTGTCGACGATGCGAGCAGCGGAGTCGGCCGGAGCGGCGACAGCCACGCCGATCGAGGACAACGACATCGCTGCAACGACGATGAACGGGGTGAAGATGCGTCGACGACGCATGGCGATCCTCCGGGAAATCTCGAGGGAAACAGCGAATCGACACGGAGCATCGCACAAGTTCGGACGGGATAGTACGTCGAGGACGAAGTTGGTCGAACGGGACCGACCGAGACTCTGTCACCGGTCATCTATCAAAGCACTTTCCCTGTTTTGCAGCGTTTTTCGGACACACAACTCGATTCGAGCGAACTTATTAGTGCACGAACAATTAGTGCACTAACTGATCTGCTAGCCTGGTCGTTGTGACCACCACCGACGATCCACTCGCACTCGATCGGCAAGTCTGTTTTGCGCTCGCCGTCGCCAACCGCGCTGTGCTGTCGGTGTATCGGCCACTGCTCGAGCCGATGGGGCTGACGCATCCCCAATATCTGGTGATGCTGGCACTGTGGGGCGAGTCGCCGATGTCGGTCAAAGCCATCGGATCGGCGTTGCAGCTCGACTCGCCCACGCTTTCACCGCTACTCAAGCGTCTGGAATCGATGGGGCTGCTGTCCCGCAAGCGCAGCCCCGAGGACGAACGCGTCCTGCTGGTCGCGCTCACCCCGGCTGGGACCGCACTGAGAACGAGAGCAGAGAAGATCCCGCCCGCCGTCGTACAGAAGCTAGGCGCGTCACTGGCCGAACTGGACGATCTTCGACGCGTCCTCACCCGTGTCAACGACGCGGCCATCGCAGCAGGAGCACTGTCATGAACACGAACCGGAACCGACCGTCCTTCGGCCAATGGCTGGGCTACGCCGTCCTCGGCCGCAAACTACCCGACTCCCTGCAGGATTGGGTTCGACGCGACCTCGTCGGGCCGGGTGCGACGCCGCGTCACATCCTGCGGTCGATGATTCCGTTCCTGCCGATCTTCCTCGGATTCTTCGTCTTCTTCCCCGGAGCGATCTGGCTACGCGGGTCGATGGTGTTGCTCAGTCTGCTGCTCGCACTGTTCTACACCGCCGCCTACATGGACCAGAACCGCGCCCGTCGCCTCGAAATCCATGGGCTACCGGCAGATTTGAAGAGTGAGAAGAAAATGGCCGAAATGCAACGCGAGCGCGAGAACTACCGCCGCAATCACTGACCCTCGCGGCTGAGCCCAGCGGTGAAGTCGTCGGCGATCATGGTTGCCAGGTCACGGGTTTTGCGGTTGGTGTTCTGCGACAGTTCGGTCAGTTGCGCGAAGGCCGCGTCGGCGTCGATGCGGTACACCGACATCAGGATTCCGACGGCACGGCCGATGGCCGCGCGGGTGTCGAGGGCGCTGCGTAGTGTCGCGGCCTGGTTGTCGCTTTCTTCGAGCAATTGCTCGCGCATGCGGGACAGTTCGAGGTGCACCCGAACTCGGGCCACGAGCTCGCGGTCGTGGAACGGTTTGACGACGTAGTCGTCGGCACCGCGCCCGAGGCCGCCGAGCACGAAGTCGGTTCCCGCCCGTGCAGTCAGCAGGATCACCGGTACTCGCCGCAGGGCGTCGTCGCGGCGGATGTCGTCCACCAGATCCAGTCCGCTGCGTCCGGGCAGCATGACGTCGGTGAGCACCAGTCCCGGTGTCGTCGAACGCGCGCGATCGAGCGCGGTCTCGACATCACCTGCGGTGGTGATGGTCCATCCTTCGTCGGTGAGCAGCCGGACGAGATAGTTGCGCATGTCGATGTTGTCTTCGACGAGCAGAACGTCTGCACGGTCGGTGGTGACCGTTGCCGGTTCGTGCGGTGCGAAGATCGCGGACACCGAATCCACGGCCAGGATCGGTCTCTCGACGCCCGCGATCGACTCGACGGGCAGTCGAGGTACCACCACGGTGAAGGTACTACCGACGCCCACCCGGCTGTCGACGTCGATCCGTCCGTCCAGGACCGTGACCAGATCCGACACGAGCGCGAGTCCGATCCCGGACCCCTCGATGCTGTGAGCACCGGACCGTTCGACACGGTGGAACCGATCGAATATTCGGGGCAGATCGTCTTCGGGAATGCCGAGGCCGGTGTCTGCGACCACCAAGCGAATCGCGTCCGGGTCGGCACCGAGGCGAACGGAGATGCGGCCGGACGGGGTGTACTTGACGGCGTTGGCGACCAGGTTGAAGACGACCTTCGCCCACATCTCTCCGTCGGTGAGAACAACCACGTCCTCGGCCGCGTCGACCACGAGCTCGAGGCCCTGCTTCGACACGACCGCCGCGAACATCGACGCACAGTCACGCGTCACCGCGGCCAGGTCGGTGGGCTCGAGACGGGCGCGCAGCCGGCCGGCGTCGGCGCTGACGACGTCCAGCAGATCGTCGACGAGACGGCGGAGCCGAGTCGACGCACGGTGGACGACGTCGAGGGAGTCGCGGTCGGAGTCGGTCAGGATCGACGTGGTGCTCTCGCGCACGGCGTCCAGCGGGCCGGCCAAGAGCGTGAGCGGAGTCCTGAACTCGTGTCCCACGTTCTCGAGCAGTCGAGTCTTGGCCTCGTCGGCCTCGGCCAGCGCCGCGACGCGACGCCGTTCCATCTCGAAAGCGTGCGAAGCGGTCAAAGCCGTGGACACGCGCTCGGCCACTGCGACGAAGAACGAGGTTGCAGAATCGTCGCGGGCCCGAAATGCATCGACTCCGACCAGCAAAGCACCGATGGGTCGAGCGTGTCCGGCCAGCGTCAGCGGAACGATCACCGCATTCTCGACCGTTCCGTCCACGTCGACGGTCGCGCGGGTGACCCGCCCGTCCGAGACCTCGACGACGTCGGCGAGGTCCCAGGTAGCGGCCTCGCATCCGAGTGCACCCGCGGTCGCGATGTGCTCGAGTTCTCCGTCGTCGGCAAGATCGCGACGCAGGTACGCCGCCACCAGAGGGAACTCACGTGCTTCGTTACCCAGCGCCTCGACTGCGGCGCGGCAGATACCGACGGGGCCACCGGTATCGTCGCCGGTCAGCGACCCGAGGGCGAGGAGCGCATGCATGCGCCGCTCGCCGAGCACCTGCATCGTCACCTCCGTCGTGGCAACGAACACACCCAGCACCGTGCCGCCCGGTCCGAAGATCGGGCTGTACGAGAAGGTCCAGTACGTCTCTTCGGGGTAGCCGTACCGCTCCATGACGAACAGCTGGCGAACACCGTGCACGGGCTCGCGGCCGTCCACCACCTGCGCACACAGTCCCCCGACGTAGTCCCACATCTCGGACCAGCTTTCGCTGGCCCGCTGACCTGCGGCCTGCGGAAACTTGTCGCCGAGAAAGTTCGTGTAGGAGTGGTTGAAGATCTGCACCAGGTGGGGACCCCACCAGATCAGCATCGGAATCGTCGACGGCAGGACGGTGCGCACGGCCGTCACCAACTCCTGCGGCCAACTCTCCACCGGCCCCAGATCGGTCGCCGTCCAATCCAGCTCACGAAAACGCGCGTCGGTGGCGTTGTCACCCGGGAACAGCTCCTCCAGCTGGGCCGGACTGCCATCGGGTTGTGGGGAATTCATCGCCTCGTCCTTCGTAACCTGCGTTCCGCTGGAACCCGGCGGGCGCAATCTCGGCATCTATAGTAGCCGAACGACCGGTATGCAGGCGTTTCGCGCACCCGCCGCGGGGGTACTGGGCCGTGCATGCCCTCCTCATCAAGTCTCCCGTACCCCTTGGGCGTCTCGCGTCTGTCGAACGACGGTGCCAACCTTGCCGTCTACTCCGAAACCGCGGACTCGGTGTCCGTGGTCGTCCTGAACGACGACGGAACAGAGCGCAGTACAACGCCGTTGACGCTTCGCACCGGTCATGTCTTCCACGACCTCGTTCCCGATGTGACGCCGGGGGCCCGCTACGGACTGAGGGTCGACGGCCCGTGGGATCCCGCCTCGGGCCTGCGGCACAATGCGGCGAAGCTGCTGCTCGATCCGTATGCCACCGCTATCACCGGTCAGGTCGACTGGAACGAATCGGTGTTCAGCCACCTGCACGCCGAGCCGGAGACCCGCAACGACGAGGACTCGGCTCCGTACATGCCGTATTCCGTTGCGGTGCAGTCGAATTTCGATTGGTCCGGTGACGAGTCGCCGCGCACACCGTTGGACAAGACGGTGGTCTACGAGGTACACGTCAAGGGTTTCACCGCAACCAATCCAGATGTGCCCGAGGATATTCGGGGCACCTACGCCGGTTTGGCCCACCCCGCCGCTATTGCGCACTTGAAGCGTATCGGGGTCACGGCAGTGGAGCTGCTGCCGATTCACCAGTTCGTCCAGGATTCGCATCTGCTCGAAGAGGGGCGACGCAACTACTGGGGATACAACTCCATCGGCTTCTTCGCACCGCACAACGAGTACAGCAGCAGCGGCGACACCGGCGGCCAGGTGGACGAGTTCAAGGCACTGGTCAAAGCCATGCACGACAACGACATCGAGGTCATTCTCGACGTCGTCTACAACCACACCGCAGAGGGCAACCATCTCGGACCGACCCTCTCGCTCAAGGGAATCGACAACGGCTCGCACTACCGATTGGTCGACGACGACCGGAGTGCTTACTACGACACCACCGGCACCGGCAACAGCCTCAACGTCGGTCACCCCGCTGCGCTGGCGCTGATCCTGGACTCGCTGCGGTACTGGGTGACGGAAATGCACGTCGACGGCTTCCGGTTCGACCTTGCGAGCACACTGACCCGTCAGGACTCGGATCTGGACGTGCACAGCGCTTTCCTGAGCCTCGTGCATCAGGACCCGACGCTCGCTCCGGTCAAACTCATCGCCGAGCCGTGGGACACCCAGGGCTACCAGGTCGGCGGCTTCCCGGCTCGCTGGTCGGAGTGGAACGGCAAGTTCCGTGACGACGTTCGAGACTTCTGGCGCGGTGAAAGCGGCGCGCTCCCGGCACTGGCGCAACGCGTCACCGGCAGCCCCGACGTCTACGAGAGCACCCGGCGCCCCACGTTGGCGAGCGTCAACTTCATCACCGCACACGACGGCTTCACGTTGGCGGACCTGAACTCCTACGACGACAAGCACAACGAGGAGAACGGCGAGGACAGTCAGGACGGCGAGTCCGACAACCGCTCGTGGGGTTGCGGTGCCGAGGGACCCACCGACGACGAGGGTGTCAATGCACTGCGCGCTCGTCAGCAGCGCAACCACTTGGCGACGCTGCTGCTGTCGGCCGGAGTGCCGATGATCCTCGGTGGCGACGAGCTGGGCCGGACGCAGAACGGCAACAACAATGCCTACTGCCAGGACAACGAGGTCTCCTGGTTCGACTGGAGCGCAGCCGATCAGGAGCTCATCGACTTCACGACGCATCTGATCGCGCTACGTGACGAGCACCCGGCTCTGCGTCCCACGTGGTTCCGTCACGACAGCGATTCCGACGAGGAGGGGGCCGGACCCGACACCGTCGACTTCTACCGCGCGGACGGCGAAAAGCTCTCCGACGACGACTGGACCGACGGCAACGCGCACAGCATTCTGGTTCTCATGCGCGGCGGCGAGGGAGATGCGTCGTTCGCCTGGATGGTGAATGCTTCTCCGTCACCCGTCGAATTCACTCTGCCGGAAGGGAAGTGGGCTCAGTCGACCTCGAGCGACCCCGATCAGGCGTACGAGGCGGGCGGTCCGTCGATCCTGATTCGTGAGCACTCGTTCACGTTGCTGCAGGGCTGACCGGTCCATCGTTCGAGAACCTGTTGCCACTCCTCCGATTCCGAGCGTCCGGCCCACGCGATGTAGCCGTCGGGCCGGACGAGGACGGCTGGGCCCCCATCGGTGCGACGAGCGATACCTGCTCTCCTGCAGTCGCTCTCACCGATCAGCAGAAAGTCGTGCGCACGAAGCCGGTCGGTGACCGTGCCCTGGTTCAGCGGGATCCGTACGGCTCGGGTCCCCACCAGGGCATGTTCACCTCGGGTGCGCGCGTACGAAATCCCCACCCCCGAGAACATCCCCGCGATCTTGCCGACCGCACGTTGCCTACGAAGCACCCGTGCGGACACGATGTTGCGTAGCTTCTGCGCCACCACCGAGCGCAGCAGCAACATGCGGATCGTCGCGCCGCTACTGCGCAGCACCAGCTTTCCCACGGGATGCCGCTCGTCGTGATAGGTGTTTAGGATCTTCTGGTCGGCACCTCCGAGGACGGCAGCCAGCTTCCAGCCGAGGTTCATCGCGTCCTGGATTCCGGTGTTCATGCCCTGTCCCCCGGCAGGCGAATGTACGTGCGCAGCATCGCCGGCCAGGAATACCCGGCCCACTCGGTAGCTCCGGACTTGCCTCTCGTCGCAGGAGAAGCGCGAACTCCATCGCACGTCGGTCCAGCCGTAGTCGGTTCCGATCGCACGGCGCACCACGTCGCGAAGCCGCGTCTCGTCGACCGATGCAGCTACATCTGCCGTGTCGGTACGGTCGCAGGCGATCACTCGGAACCACCCGTCGCCGAAGGGCGCCACGAACGCAAAGCAGTCCTTGCCTGCGCCGATGTTGATCAGACCGTTGGGCGGATCGGTCAACCGGACATCCGCGAGCATGATCGACCGCAGCAATTCCTTGCCCGGGAAGTCGAGACCTATCGACGTGCGGACGATACTGTGCACCCCGTCGGTGCCGGCCGCATACGACGCCGTCCATTCCTGCGCGCTGCCGTCGGCCGCCCTCCCACGCACCACGACTCCGTCGGCGTCCTGTTCGAGGCCGGTGACCGTCACCCCGCGCAGAATCCGCGCACCGGATGCCCGCGCGTACTCCTCGAGTCGAGAGTCCACGTTGGTCTGTGGCGTGACCAGCAGATACGGAAACTGCGACGGTAGTACGCCGAGGTCGAGGGACAGCCCGTTCCAGAGTTTCAGTCCCGACGCGTGCGCTCCGGTGGAGAGCAGGTCCTCGGCCAGACCACGACTGTCGAGAACCTCCAGCGTGCGGGCGTGCACTCCGAAAGCTCGCGACAGCGGTGACGGTGCATCGTGTTTCTCGAGCACCGTCACAGAGCGGCCGGCACGCGCGAGTTCCCCCGCCAGCATGCAGCCCGCCGGACCTGCACCGACGACGATCACGTCCGAATGGTTCATGACGTACTCCACTGTGGTCAGCGAATTCCTGGGTCAGCGAATTCTCGGTCAACGCTTGTTGACTTCCGACGATAGACCCGTCGAGCGCAGTGGTCAACGGTCGTTGACTTAGGCTACGGAGATGACCGAACGACGACCTCGATCCGCGACCGCCACCCGGGCTCGCATTCTCGACGCAGCCCGCGCACAATTCGCGGCCGACGGCTACGACCGCACCACCATGCGGTCCGTCGCCGGCACTGCAGGCGTCGACGCGGCCATGGTCGTCCGGTATTTCGGAACCAAGGAAGCGCTGTTCGCCGAAGCCGCCACATTCGTACTCGACATTCCGGATCTGACCGACAT
The DNA here is from genome assembly GCF_002258735.1 of Rhodococcus sp. WWJCD1. Classification (NCBI taxonomy): domain Bacteria; kingdom Bacillati; phylum Actinomycetota; class Actinomycetes; order Mycobacteriales; family Nocardiaceae; genus Rhodococcus; species Rhodococcus sp. WWJCD1. The sequence goes on along the minus strand of NZ_NOXY01000015.1, from coordinate 41,192 downwards.
CGCACCCGAGAGAATTGCAGAAGTGTTGATGCCCAGGTTCTTTCAGATCTGGGAGGAGGACGGCACATTCCTTGCCTTGATGCGCGCGGCCGCCACCAACGCCGCCGCCGCCGCGGCCATGCAACAGGTGTTCGCCACGCAGGTAGCGCCTGCCCTGGCCGCCGTCACGGTCGACCGGCACGCAGAACGCGCTGCGCTCGTCGGAACCCAGGTACTCGGCCTGGTATTCGCTCGCTACATCCTCCAGGTGTCGCCACTGGCAGGGATGAGCCACGAGCAGTTGGTCCGGTGGGTAGGGCCGACGCTGCGGCGCTACCTCACCGAACCACTCGACCGATAAGGTCAGCTCACCCCGGCGCGCACGTCCGGTGCCCCGAGTCGGGCTGCATCGGCAGTGTCGTCATCGGGCTGCTGCTGCGAATCCCGTTCTGCCAGAACACGAAGCCGATAGTGCTCGATCTCCTCGGCGACGTGCTGATCGTCCCATCCCAGGATGGGTGCCACCAGCCGGGCCACCTCGTCGGCGGCCGCTTCACCACGATCGGGAACCTCGATGGAGATGCGAGTACGACGCGTCAGAATATCTTCGAGGTGCCGCGCGCCTTCATGACTCGCGGCATAGACGGCCTCGACCTTGAGGTACTCCGGCGCACTTTCGAGAGGCTTGCCGAGCTCGGGATCGGCGTCGATGAGATCCAACAACTCACCCATCAGAGTGCCGTACCGACCCAGCAGATGCTCGACGCGTGAGACGCGCATCCCGGTGCGTTCGGCCGTGAGAGCACGAGAGTTGAACGCCCCGAGGTAGCCGTCGGCACCGACCAACGGGATGTCCTCGGTGACGCACTTCGGCACTGTGCGCTCGAGTCCGTGTACCGCGGAATCGACTGCATCCTTGGCCATCACTCGATAGGTGGTGTACTTGCCACCCGCGATGACCGTCAGCCCGCGTACCGGACTGGACACCGCGTGTTCCCGGGAAAGGGTGCTGGTGGAATCGGATTCGCCGAACAGCAACGGACGCAGTCCCGCGTAGACCCCGACGACGTCGGTCCGGTCCAGCGGATCCGCCAGCAACTTGTTCACATGGCCGAGGATGTAGTCGATGTCGCTCTGGCTCGCGGCCGGGTGAGCCAGATCGAGCTTCCAGTCGGTATCGGTTGTCCCGATGATCCAGTGACTGCCCCACGGGATGACGAACAGCAGACTCTTCTCGGTTCGCGTGATGATGCCGGTGGCACTGTTGATGCGATTGCGCGGCACCACCAGGTGCACACCCTTGGATGCGCGAACCTGGAATTGTCCACGCCCACCGACCATCTGCTGCACCTCGTCGGTCCAGACACCCGCCGCGTTGATGACCTGCTTGGCCCGTACCTCGAAGGAGCGGCCCGTTTCGAGGTCGCTGGCCACGACGCCGACAACCTTGTCGTCCTCCCGAAGGAAGCCGGTGACGCGAGTGCTGTTGGCGCACAACGCGCCGTAGGCCGCTGCGGTACGGGCAAGCATCATCGTGTGCCGCGCGTCGTCGACCTGGCCCTCGTAGAACTTCACCGCACCGCGGATAGCCGAACGCTTACCGGACGGGAAGGACTCGAGCGTCTTCTTCTTGCCGAGGTGCTTGTGATGACTCGGCACGCCGCGTCCGGCACCCATGACGTCGTAGACGCCGATGCCGAGCCCGACGTACGGACGGTCGATCACCTTCTCCAGCGGATAGATGAACGGAACCGGGCGGGCGAGGTGCGGGCAGAGCTTGTTCAGTACCAGCGAACGCTCCTTCAGCGCCTCGAACACCAACGCGAAGTTGAACTGCTCGAGGTAGCGCAGACCGCCGTGGAACAGCTTGCTGGAGCGGCTGGACGTGCCGGCCGCGTAGTCCCGCGCTTCGAGCAGGCCCACCTTCAATCCGCGGGTCACCGCGTCCAATGCTGTTCCCGCGCCGACGACGCCGCCGCCGATCACCAGGATGTCGAGCTCTTCCGACTCCATCCTCGCCAGCGCATCCGTGCGCGACTGCGGACTCAAAGCCGTTGTGGTGGAACTCATTCTTCATCAACCCAATCGAGAGTACGTGTTACTGCCTTCTTCCAGCCGGCGTACAACTTCGCCCGCTGGTCTTCGTCCATGGACGGGGTCCATGTCTTGTCCTCGGCCCAGTTCTGGCGGATGTCGTCTTCGCTCTCCCAGTACCCGACGGCGAGGCCGGCCGCGTATGCCGCTCCGAGAGCAGTGGTTTCGGCCACGACGGGACGCACCACATCCACGTTCAAGATGTCGGACTGGAACTGCATCAGCAGTTCGTTGACGACCATTCCGCCGTCGACCTTGAGTACCTCGAGATCGACACCGGAGTCGGCGTTCATCGCCTCGATCACCTCACGTGTCTGATATGCGGTGGCTTCGAGTACGGCGCGGGCCAGATGCCCCTTGTTGACGAACCGCGTCAATCCCACGATGGCACCGCGGGCATCCGCGCGCCAGTGCGGAGCGAAGAGTCCGGAGAACGCGGGCACGAAGTACGCGCCGCCGTTGTCGTCCACCGAGCGTGCATCGGTCTCGATGTCCGCGGCGGAGGAGATCATGCCGAGGTTGTCACGCAGCCACTGCACGAGCGAGCCCGTCACGGCGATGGAACCTTCGAGCGCGTACACCGTCGGCTGGTCGCCGATCTTGTAGCAGACCGTGGTCAGCAGTCCGTTCTTGCTCATGACCTTTTCGGTACCGGTGTTGAGCAGCACGAAATTTCCTGTGCCGTAAGTGTTCTTGGCCTCACCGGGAGACAGGCAGGCCTGCCCGAACGTCGCCGCCTGCTGATCGCCCAGAATGCCTGCGATCGGCACTCCACGGAACGGTCCGCGCTCGCGGCCGGTGCCGTACACCTCGGAGCTCGAGCGGATCTCGGGCATCATCGACATCGGGATGTCCATGTCCGCGCAGATGCTCTCGTCCCACTGCAGGGTGTCGAGATCCATCAGCAGGGTGCGTGAGGCGTTGGTCGGATCGGTGTAGTGCAATCCGCCGTCGGTGCCACCGGTCATGTTCCACAGCACCCAGGTGTCCATGTTGCCGAAACACAGTTCTCCCGCTTCGGCTTTCGCCCGTGCACCGTCGACGTTGTCGAGGATCCACTTGATCTTCGGGCCGGAGAAGTAGGTGGCCAAGGGCAGTCCGGTCTTGGCGGTGTACTTGTTGGCGTCGCCGCCGCCGAGCGCGGTGGCGATGCGATCGGTGCGGGTGTCCTGCCAGACGATGGCGTTGTAGATCGGCTTGCCCGTCTCGCGTTCCCACACCAGCGCCGTCTCACGCTGGTTGGTGATGCCGACTGCGGCGATGTCCTCGCGCGTCAGGTCCGCTGCGGCCATGGCACCGGCCGCGACGGCGCGCACGTTGTCCCAAATTTCCGACGCATCGTGCTCGACCCAGCCGGCCTGAGGAAAGATCTGCTTGTGTTCCTTCTGATCGACGGCGACGACGGTGCCCGCGTGATCGAAGATCATGCAGCGTGAGGACGTGGTTCCCTGATCGATCGCGGCGACGTACTTTCCTGCGAACTCGCTCATGGCTTTTCTCCTGTGGTCTGGGTGTCGGCTGGGAGTCGTGATGGCGGCTCGGGCGTCGAACCTTCTTGCTTGCGTAGGTTCTTTCCGATCAGCAGGTCGTACAGGAACACTCCTATCGGTCCGCCTACGAGAGGTCCGACGATCGGGACCCAGAAGTACAGGCCGCCGTATTGATCACGCCACGCTCCACCGTATCCGGTGATGTACGACGCCAGGCGAGGTCCGAAATCTCGGGCCGGATTGATCGCGTATCCAGCGTTGGTGGCCCAGGCGAAGCCGATGGCGACGACGATGAGACCGACGATCAGTGGAGCCATGTTGGCCATGGGTGCGGTGCCGAGCGAATCTGTCACGGCCACGATGAGGAACAGCAGGATCGCGGTGCCGATGATCTGATCGATCAGCGCCGAGGACACGCTGACCGGCAGAGTGCCGTTACCGGGGAGGGTCGAGAAGATCGTCTGGGTGGCCGTGGTGTGTCCCGGGTCCACCGCATTGATCATGTCGTTGTAGTTCCAGCGCACCAGCAGCGCGGCCACGAAGGCGCCTGCGGTCTGCGCGAGGATGTACGGCGCAACCATCTTCCAGCTGAATCCGCGGAAGAGTGCGAAGGTGATCGTCACCGCAGGGTTGAGGTGCGCGCCGGTGATGCGACCCGCAACGTAGATGCCGAACATCACGCCCAGCCCCCACGCCCAGGCAATCGAGTCGTGGTCTCCGAGACTTCCCGATTCACCCCCCGAGACGACCTGCGCGACGACGCCGACGCCGAACAGAATGAGAATCATGGTTCCGGCGAACTCGGCAGCCATGTGCGCCGGCAGTCCCCATTCCGGTTCCTTACGAGCCATTGTGTAGCCTCCGCAAAGTTGGTGATGCACGCCACATTGCGTGCTGTTTGCCACGGTAGACGCCCTGCACTGCGTTGCACAGCTGATGCACATATGTGCAATTCGGTCGTACACTGGTGCCGGTGACGGACCCCGGCATCACTCCCGAATCAGACCTGCGGACCGGCCACGCCACCCAGGCCGCCCGGCTGTACTACTTCCAGGACATGACGATGGCGGCAATCGGCCGTGAGCTGGGAGTCTCTCGTTCGACAGTCTCACGACTGATCACCTTCGCGCGGGCGTCCGGACTGGTGGAAATCAAGATCTCCACACCGCTCGGGCAGGCACCGCGGATCGAGCGCGCATTCGCCGATCTGTACGACATCCGTGCACACGTCGTCCCCGTCTCGGAGACGGTGGACGAACTGCAGCGCCTCGATCGCGTCGCGACGTTCGCCGGTCGATTGCTGACATCGTTCTTCGAGTCCGACATGGTGATGGGCGTTGCCTGGGGAACCACCGTCAGCGCCGTCAGCCGCAAGCTGGCACCCAAGAGAACCCACAACTCGACCGTCGTGCAGCTCAACGGAGCGGCCAACACCCGCACCACCGGAGTCTCCTACGCAACCGACATCATCAGAACTTTTGCCGACGCCTACGGCGCTGTGGCACAGGGTTTTCCGGTCCCGGCATTCTTCGATTACCCCGAGACCCGCCGACATCTGTGGCGTGAACGCAGCATCAAGCGAGTACTCGAGCTGCAGGATCGGATGAACCTGGCAGTGTTCAGCATCGGCGTCATGAGCGGAGCCGTGCCGAGCCACGTGTACAGCGCCGGCTACCTCGAACCCGAGGACGGTGCCGAACTCCGACGTGACGGCGTGGTCGGAGACATCGCCACCGTGTTCCTACGCTCCGACGGCAGTTACGACCGTATCGCGTTGAACGACAGATCCAGCGGGCCGAGCCTCGACCGACTCAAAGCCGTTCCGCGGCGGGTCGCGATCGTGGCCGGGGAATCCAAACTCGACGCCCTGACCGCGGCCCTGCGCGGTGGTCTGATCACCGATCTGGTGATCGACGACATCAGCGCAGCGAACCTGGTGTTGCGCTCACGCCGGCCGTGAGTGATTCGGCGTGCTGTACGACGTCGTACGACTCGATATCGAATGTGCGTAGCTGCCTTCGGAATCGAAAGCTGAAATCGGGCCACAGCGCCACGTTTCGCCCGGTGCTGTCCAGGAACCAACTTCGACATCCACCGGTCACCCAGACGCTTTTGCTCATCTTTCGCTGGAGATCGCTGTTGTAGCGTTCCTGCACCTCCGGACGCACCTCGACGCTGGCAATCTGCTGATCCTGCACAGCGGCTACCGCGTCGACTATGTACTCGATCTGCGACTCGATCATGTAGATGGCCGAGGAGTAGCCCAGCCCGGAATTCGGCCCGAGGATGACGAACATGTTCGGGAACCCGGCTACGGCGGTGCCCTTGTACGCCGAAACTCCCCGTTCCGCATACAACTCGGCCAACGTTCGACCGGCCCGGCCCCGAAAGAGATCGAACGCCGGCGAGTCGGTGATGCGAAAGCCGGTGGCGACCACGATCGCATCGGCCAGACGCACAGTGCCGTCGGCCGTCACGATCGAATCCTTCTGCACGCCGGCAATTCCGGAGGTGACGACATCGACGTTCTCGCGACCGAGGGCCGGATAATATTCGTTCGAGGACAACATCCGCTGGCATCCGACGCGATATTCGGGAGTGACCCGAGCTCGCAGGGCGCGGTCTCGAACCTCGATCCTCATCTTGACCGCCGCGATCAGTCCGAGGCCGACGGTCGCCGGGGGAAACTTGATGAGTACGATCGCGTAGATCTCTCGCAGCAGATAGAGAATCGACCGAAAGGCACTGGTGAGACCGGGAACTCGACGAAAGGCAAACCTCTCGACCGTGCTGTACTTTCGGAGCAGCCTCGGGAAGATCCACGGTGCCGTCCGCTGAAATACGTCGAGATGAGCGACCGTGCTCGCAATTGCGGGAACGATCTGAATGGCCGACGCTCCGGTACCGATCACCGCCACCCGCTTCTGTGCGAGGTCGATGGTGTGGTCCCACTGCGCCGAGTGGAAGACGGGGCCGTCGAAACGGTCGAGCCCCTCGATGTCGGGCATGTTCGGCTCGCACAGTGCACCCATGGCCGAGACGACTACCTTCGCACTGATCGGTCCGCGGGTTGTGGCCAGCATCCAGCGCGACGTCGATTCGTCCCAATCGGCTGCGATCAGTTCGTGATCGAAGGAGAACTTCTCTCGAATGTCGTGCCGCTCGGCGACGCCGAGAATGTAGTCCTGGATCTCCGGCTGTGTCGAGAACGATTGCGACCAGTCCGGGTTGTGATCGAACGAGAACGAATACAGATGCGAGGGAACATCGCACGCGGCACCCGGATACGTGTTGTCGCGCCAGGTTCCACCGAAGTCGTTGCCGCGCTCGAGCACGACGAAGTCCTCGATACCGCGCCTGCGCAGTGCCACTGCGAGCCCGATCCCGCCCACACCTCCGCCGATCACCGCAACCTCGACCTCTCGCACAGGGGTCGGCGCAGAATCGGACAGGTGCGGACCAGTTACTGCGGTGTCGTGGACGACCATGGTGTGGAGTCACTTTCGGTAGTGCGTCGAATGGTGTCTTCGGATCGCCCGGTCGCGGCACGTGGTGCCGTTCGGCGTAGCGCGCGCATCGGAGACGGAAAGAACGCCGGTACCCGAGCGGCGTAGGCACGGTACGAACTGCCGAACCTCGCCAGCAAGTCCCGTTCCTCGAGCGCAGTCCCCAGCAGGATGTAGCCGGTGAGACCAGCGGCCCACAGCAAATGGCCGGCCGTCATCTCGCTCGCAGCCCAGAAGGTCAGCAGCAGTCCGGTCATCAACGGGTGACGCACCAACCGATACGGCCCGTGGACCTGCAATCGATCCGCGGTGGCGTCGGGAATTCGGATCACGTACTCGCGGTACGCCTGTCGCAGGCCCAGCAGGTGAAAGTGGTCGAGCAACAGGGTTGCCGCGTAGACCAGACACACGCCCAGCCAGAAGGCGGAGTCGAGAACACGACCGGCAGTACCGTCGACCGACCAGATCCGGTACGGGATGGGCTGCCAGGCCAGGACGAGAACCCAGACCACCGCGCTCACCATGAAGATGTAGACGGTGCGTTCGAGCGCCTCGGGTACCCGCCGGGTGAGCCACGCCTTGAACGACGGTCGGGCCATCCCCGAGTGCTGCAGGCCGAACAGCGCGATGAGCGCCAGATCGATGGGGATTGCAACCCACGGCGACAGATGCGGTCCGTCGTCGACCGTTTTGGGTAGCAGCCGACCGCCGGAGAAGAGCAACAGCAACGGAACCGTGATTCCGGCGATCACGTACCCGGTCAGGGCAACGAGGAAGGGCAGCAGCCGAGCTCGATCGCTCAGCGTCGCGCGGACCTGCTGCCCGGTAGTCAGATCCATGCAAACCAGCGCAGAACTCGCGGCCGTACGGTCCCTGCTTCTATCCTGCTCTCCAGCTTGGCTTTCCAACGCTCACCGTACTTCGCATCGAGGAACGCGCCCGGGATTGCCAGTCGCCATGCGGACTGGATCGTCATCCAGTACGGAACGATGACTTCCGGCTCCACGTCGCGCATGAACACGAGCTTGTCCGGAATGACACTCCAGTGCACACCGGGATAGCGATGGTGCACACTGTGATACCCCTGATTGAAGATGAAGAAGTTGAGCCAGTTCCCGGCCGTGTTCAGCGACTTGCTCGGGTCGTCCTCGAAGCCTCGGGCAGGGGCATGGGTGAGCCACGCGAAGTACCCGGAATTGACCTGCGTGATCAGGAACGGGATCCAGTAGAACACCACGAACGGACCCGTCCCGGCGAGGTACCAGGTACCGACGATGAAGGTCAGTGCAACAGCGCAATCGAACACGAACTGACGCCGTCGTTTACGTCTGCCGTCCGACACCCCGGTGGCGAACAACTCACGGACCGTGTGCATCTTGACGATCGAGCCGTACCGGATCCAGTATCCGACGGCACCCAGACCGTGCTCCCGACCCTCGGTGGACGTCACGTCTCCCGGGCCGTCGTTGTATCGGTGATGATTGAGCACGTGCACCTCGCGCATCTCGGCCGCCGTCAAGGAGGCAGGGAGGGAACACAGGATGTCCACCACTCGATTGGCCCGGCGCGAGACGAACAGCGGGCGGTGGGTGTGCATGTGCATCACCCCGATGGTCAAGGAGAAGCTCAGCAGGGTCAGGACGAGCACGAGAGGCATCGCGATGTACCAGCGCTGGGCGATCGGCGCGAACAGCCCGAAGGCAAGAAGCCCGAGCCACAGCGCGATGTGGAAGAGCGGGCCCACATTCGCCGGATTCTCCAGACGGAAGATGCGTCTGCTGATCGGATCTTTCGGCTCGCCGGTCGTACCGGTCTCGTTCCGGGGTGTCACCGCAGTCATGGTTGCCTTTCAGAATCGAGTGGGAGATGCGGTGCGATCCGGGACATCGCAGCCGTCTGAAACCGAGTGCCGAGAAGGTGCATGGCGTTGCTGTCGCCGGGGTGCATTCGCTCCAGCGATCCGAACGCGAGGTGGTCGGCGATCATCATCCGGCGGATCTGATCGTCAGGCAGCTCGCCGCGCATCGCTCCGGTCGGCAGCCCGTCGACGAGCGCCATTGCCGAGTCCACGACGATCGCCCCCATCGAGGTGCCATGGGAGTGCGCATCGACGCGCGGAAACAGGTTGTCCGGCGACTCTCGACTTCCGTGGGGCGACGAGTCGAGCAGGAACTCGACCGTTGTGTCCACCGACTCCCGCAAGCGATCGAGCATGGCCTCCCATCGGCCGGTACCGGTGGCCGCGACCAGGGCGCCGACCAGACGCAGCCTCCTGGAATACGGACTTCGCACTCCCACCGCGCCGCAGAAGAAGGCGGTCGTGGTGATCGACATATAGGCGACGGCCGCCCGAGCACCCTTGCTCCGGATTCGCCGACCGAGATGCGACAACAGAGCGAACGCCCCGAGTGCCGGTGTCAGCAAACGCAATACGATCTCGTGCGTCAACTCGGCACCGGTACCCACTCGGTAGAGCTCGAGTTCCTGATCGCGGAGATCGTTCGCCAGTTGCGCCGCGGCTCCCACACAGTGGGCCAGCTCGGCAACGTCCTCGTTGCCGACGTCCTGATCGTTCTCGCAGATCACCGCGCACGCATGGACCACGACACGTCCGAGCACTCTCTCGCCGTACGTCACCCGCGACATCGGCACGTCGAGATTGTCTGCCATCGCAGTGGCAACGTCGATCAGCAACTCCCGCACCCGCGTACGTCCGGCGGCCGGTAGCCGACCGACCAACGCCCGCACGTCGGTGATCCGTTCGGCGAGAATCGAATCCACCGCGTCGCTCGCACGCAGGATCCGTGCGCGCAACGGGGGTGGCGGAACCGGGTTCTCGCCCACCAGATAGCGGGCCGCCCAGAGCACCGTCGTCGCCGCGCCCTCGGAACCGGAGTAGAGATCCTCGTAGGCGTCGAGTACTCGGCAGGCCAGCACGGCCGCAGTCGATTCGGCGCGCTGCAGCTCCGGCAACAGGTTGATTGCCACGGCCAGATTTCGGGCGGCGGGTATCAAGGCCGATTCGGCGAGTTCTTCCGGCGAACCTGCGCGCACGAGCGCGGCCGGATCGACTGCACGTCGAAGATCCCGAACACCGCGGGCCAGTATCAGCAGACGGCTGGCCTTCACCGGAGCACGACTCGTCGGGCCAGTGCGCGCAAGTGCTCTCGCGCAGGCGAATCGACGAAACACTCGGTCGCGATGCAGGCCTGCCGCGTCGCGGAATCGGCGAACTCACGGGCACTGGCCATCGCTCCGCTGTGCGTCAATGCGGCCTGCAGGTCACGGCTGGACACCGATTCGTCGAGCCACATCGTCCGCGCTTCGGCATCGGTGCACAGCCATTCGATCACGGGCCAGGTGGGCACTCTGCGTTCGAGATCTCCGCAGGCATCCTTACCCAGGTTCGGCCCGCCCTCGATGTCGCGGACGTCGTCCATGATCTGGAATGCCAATGCCAGATGATCTGCGTAGTTCATCAGACTGCGCAGTCCGTCGTCGTCGACTCCGCCTGCTGTACCGCCATAGGCGCAGGCGACTCTGAACAGCGTCCCGGTCTTGGCTCCCGCGACCGAGCGGTAGTGCCTCCTGAGCGCATCGTCGTCGAGATCCGGCGGCAAGGTCTCGATCAACTGACCGTACGAGAGCTCCGACAGCTCATCGAGATACGTCACACCGACGGCGTGCCCGATTCGGGCGAACACCGAAGGGTTGGCGTCGAGCACTCTCGCGACTTCCCGCAGCGCGGTTCCGGCCAGATGGAAGCCCGCGTACGCCGCCACTCGAACACCGAATGCGGCTGCAATGGAATCGTTGTCGCGGCGAAGTACCGACCCGTCACAGATGTCGTCGTGTATCAGAGAGGATTCGTGCAGCATCTCGACCGCCGCCGCGATGTCGACGGCGTCGTGCAGCGGCACCGCATGAGCGCCCGGCGCGAGCTGCGCACACGCAAGTACCATCCCGGCACGCACACGCTTTCCCGGTATCGAGAGAACATGATCATAGATCGAGCGAAACGTGCTGTGTGGCTGGAGAATACGGTTCATCGCGGTGTCGACGTCGCGCAGTTGCGCCGAGATGACGATGACATCCGACTTGGCCGGAGACGCCCATTCCAGACCCATGGCATCAGCAACCATCGACAACACCACTCGAACGTAGAGCGTTGTCAGGCAACATTTTCGATAGAGATATCAGACGTGTGTACGTATCGAAACACACCTGTCTCCGGAATTTTCCGTCCATGAATACTCCCCCGCCGATCGCCCCCTGATCCTGCTGCGCGCCACATTAAGTGACACAGGGCACCGACAGCCAGCCGAGGCAACCGAATGACGCAAAGCCATAGCCAAAACGCACAAACGGTCACGAATGGTTCGTTTTTGTACCTACCGACTGGCCACGATCAAGTTGATCGATTGACGAATTAATAAGCGGTGCTACCCAATTGGGAGAATAGACAATCCTCGTGCGCTCCGACGGCGGCACCGGCCAGGGGACGACCGAACCGCCCGCGGCAGCTACCGGACGCGCCATCGACTCACTCATGACCGCCGCGCCGATACCGTGGGCGACGAGTCCCGGCAGTGCCTGCTGCGGCACCCCGCTCAGCACCACTGTCGCCACGATGCCGAACCCTGCCAGAGCGTCGACGACCCCCACGCCTACACGATGCGTCGGCGCGAGCACCGCCAACGGAACCGCCGCGTCGAGTTGGTCGAGGGTGCCGACATGTCCTGATCCGGGCGGAAGTGCAAGCACGAGAACGTCATCGGGCAAGTATTCGTTAACGAGGTCGCTGGGCGCGTCGGAATCGGGAACCACCGCGCAGTCGATCTGCCCCGTCCGAACCTGCGCCAGCGCTTCTGCAGGATCGGCGACCGTCACGACGTCGATTCTCGATCCGGGTCGTGCAGCGACGAATGCCGCGATCAGTTCCGGCGTCGTCGAACGGTCCGACAGTGCGATGCGTACAGTCGGTGCCGCGCCGCCAGGATTCGTCGTCCGGAGTTCGTCGACCACTCGCTCGGCCGCTCGATGGTCGAGTACAGTTCGACGCGCAAGCGGTAGTAGGGCAGCACCTTCGGGGCTCAGAACCAACGTATTGGCCTCACGGCGAAACAACTCGACACCCAGTTCGGTCTCGAGACTTCGCACGGTGCCGGACACCGTCGGTTGGCTTACCCCGAGTGCACGAGCCGCGTTACCGAGTCCATGCTCGTCGACGATGGCCACGAAGCACTCGAGCATCGAAGTGGTGACGTTCACGGCATCAGTGTGAACACTTCGGTGGAGCTGCAGCATCACGGGGGTACGTCGGGTTCCTTCCGGTGTCATCGATCGACGGGACGCGATGGAACTTTCTTCACGACAACTGCGGCAGTGCGTTGCGGTCGCAGACGCTGGTTCGATGAGCGGTGCGGCAATCGAACTCGGACTCAGTCCGTCCACTGTCTCGCGCGCTCTCGCCCGATTCGAGGAGCAGACCCACGTAACCGTTTTCGAGCGGCGCGGTATGCGACTCGTGCCGACCGATGCGGGACGGGAAATCGTGCGCGCTGCCCGGCGCGTGGTCGATGATCTGGACCTGTTCTCCGCCCTTGCCGTCGACGCCGCCCTCGGTCGAGTGGGGGCAGTAGTGGTGGCGACTCCTGCCGACGACACCGGGCCCGTTCTGCCGACCATGATCGCGTCGGTGACGCGAGGGCGACCGCGTCTGAATGTGCACATCGCACGCGTCGAGACCGCCACGGCAGCAATGGAATCTCTGCGATCCGGTGCTGCCGAGCTGGCGTTGATTCCGCGTCTTCCCACTCCGCCCGATCTGCTCGGCATCCACGTCGGACGCCAGGAGTTGACACTGATCGTCCCTGCGGCGTGGACGCAGTCGAATGCCCGGATCACCGATCGGCACGGACTCGACTGGCTGGGCGAGTTCCCCTTCATCGCCGGTGTCGTCGAGACCACCAGTGCACATGCGCTGGAACGACTTCGACGCTCGGGCGCTCGACCACACACGGTGCTGACCGGTACGCCGGTTCTGACGATACCGAGCCTGGTGGATGCCGGCGTGGGTGCTGCACTCGTACCGAGTTCGATGCCACTCGACACGTTTGCCCATCTGCGGCCGATCGATCTGACGCCGCCGCTGACGTACTCCATCACCTTGATGCACAGGACCGGCGAGCAATCCCCCGCAACCCGCCAGTTCATCGATTGGGCTCGGTCCGCCACCGGAGAGTGAGCTGCATCTCATATTCCCGACGGTGATATGTGCATCTCACAAGCAGTCGTGCAGTAGTAAGTGTGACGTCATGTACCACTAATGTTCGCGGCATGGTTGACGCTCTCGATCCGTGCTTCCCGTGACCGGCACCCCCTCGCCGCTGCAGAACCGGCTTCTCGGAATTGCCCTCGTGGTACTCATCGTGGTGTTCGTCGGGTGGAGCGTCACGTCGTACAACAAGACATTCGAGGACGTCGTGACCGTCTCCCTCGAGACCGACAGCGTCGGCAACGCGCTCCCCCGCAATGCCGATGTCAAGGTGCGCGGCATGATCGTCGGCGAAGTCCGATCGGCGACGACGACCGATGGCGTCGTGACCTCCGAGTTGGCGATCCAGCCGGACATGGCCGAGATGATTCCGTCGAACGCCACCGCACGGCTTCTCCCGAAGACGCTGTTCGGCGAACGCTACGTATCGCTGATACTCCCGGACGGCGCACCGGCCTCGCCGATCGGTGAGGGCACTGTCCTGAAGCAGGATCGCAGCGGCAATGCCATCGAGGTGGGACAGCTGCTCGACGGCCTGTTGCCGTTGCTCCAAGCCGTGCCGCCGCAGGACCTGTCGAACACGCTCGGGGCGTTGGCGCAGGGTCTGAGCGGTCGCGGCGAGGAACTCGGCCTCACCATCGACCGCCTGGAGAACATCTTCGCCGGGCTCAACACCGAACTTCCCGCGATCCAGCAGGACCTGCGTGGCCTGGCGGACTTCTCGCAGACCTACTCCGATGCGGCTCCCGAGTTGATCAATGCTCTGGACAATCTGCGGACCACCGGCAACACCGTCGTCGAGAAGCGCCCGGCCCTCGAGACGCTCTACGCCTCGGTCACCTCGGCCGCGGGCACGACCGCAGATTTCCTCGACGCCAACTCCGCCGACGTCATCGGACTGGCCGCGAATTCGCGCGAGGCGCTCGAGGTGTTCGCCGAGTTCTCACCTGCTCTCGGCTGCACCGTTTCACAGTTCGCCGAAGGCGCCAGGCGCGGCAAGGTCCTGCTCGGCGACGGTGACGAGTATCCCGGCATCAACGTTTCGATGCCCTTGGTCAATCCGAAGGGGCGTTACCTGCCCAACCAGGACGAACCGAGGCTGTTCGAGCAGACCCGAGGCCCGAGCTGCTATTCGTCCCTCGATCGCTATGCCGGCGAGTACTTCCCCCAGTATCCGGGCGGTTCACCGAACGACGGCTCGTACCAGGTGCCGACGAGGAACCCCGGGGAACAGAACGTTCCCGTCCTCCCGGCACCACAGCTCTCCCCCGTACCCGCCTCGTACGCCGGCTCGGTCACCGAGCAGCAGACCTTGGCGGTCATCTACGGCGGGGCCACCGGAATCGAGCCCGACGCAGTGCCGTCCTGGACGACGACGGTCGGAGCTCCCGCCCTCAGAGGAACGCAGGTCACCTTCCAGTAGTCCCTACTGATTGAATGGTGCGCAACCCCGTCGACGAGCGCGGCGGGTAACGATTCAGGAGTACATATGTCTGCCGATACGAACGCCGGGTTCTCGATTCAGTCCAGCAACGATGGCCGAGTAGCCGTCATTGCGGTGTCCGGCGAACTCGATATCACCACCGCACCGGCTCTCTCGACCGCCATCCAAGCGCAGATCGAGTCCACGCCCTCGGCCTTGATCATCGATCTGTCCGCCGTCTCGTTCCTGGCCTCGGCCGCGATGACCGTGCTGGCAACAACGCAGAAAGATCACGGAGACGCGGTGGCATTCTCGGTCGTCGCCGACGGACCGACCACCAGCCGTCCGATCAAGCTGATGGGCCTGGACCAGGAATTCGCACTGCATGCCGACCTGGCGTCAGCGCGCGCTGCTCTCGACTGACGAGACTCCCAATGCCATGACGGCCGCGTCGTCGACCAGACCGTCGCCGAAGCTGTTCAGCAGTTTCCGCAAATGGTCGATCAGGACGGCCGGCGCTGCGGGAGCATGCTCGGTTGCGAAATCCAGCAGTGCGCCGTCGTCGTCGTAACGGCCTGTGCCCACCCGAGCCTCGGTGAGGCCGTCCGTGTAGAGCATCAGGGTGTCGCCGGCATCCAGCGTCACCGTGGCCGAGACGAACCGTGCGTTGCGCAGTATTCCCACCAGCTGCCCGCCGGTCATGAGTACGTAGTGCGCGCTGCCATCGGCCCGAATCACGAGCGGCGGCGGATGGCCACCACTGGCCATGCACACCTCGAATCCGTCTGCCGAACGGCTGAGAACACCGAACACAGCCGTACAGAACTGCGCGTTGTTCTCGCGAAATTCTTGACGCAGAACCGAATCGAGGTTGTGCAGAACTGCCACCGGATCGTGGTCGTATACCGCGGCCGCGCGCAACGTGTACCGCGTCAGCGATGTGACGGCTGCGGCCGACGCGCCTTTTCCGCACACGTCGCCGAGGAAGAATCCCCACCGGTCGTCGGAGAGCGGAAACAGATCGTAGAAATCGCCGCCCACCTCGTCGCTCGATGCCGCGTGGTAATGAGCAGCCGCGGTCATTCCCGACGGCGGTAGCAGACTCGGCGGCAACAGTGACCGCTGCAGTGTTTTCGCGAGCAGCTCTGCTCGCGTCCGGGACTCGAGCAGTTCACGCTCGTAGGTACGCCGATCCCGGGCATCGAGCGCAGTGATTCGGATCAGCACTGGCGTGCCGGCCTCGTCGGTCTTGACGTTCGCGGTCATGAACACCGGTAGACGTCGACGATCGGCGGTCACCAAATCGAGCGCGATACCGTCGAGCTTGCCGGTCATCCGCAGAATGGGGCCGAAGTGCGTCTCGTAGTGAATGCGTCCACCAGCGGTGAGCAGCTCGGTGAAATCCTTGCCGATCAACGCATCGATCTCGAAGCCGAGCCAACCCGCCAACGTAGCGTTCAGCCTCCCGATTCGCATGTCGGGATAAACGGAGAGGTAGCCGCACGGGGCGTTTTCGTAGAGATCCTCAATGTCGAGGTCGTTGATCACGACGATCTCACGAAGGTCGCAATCGCCTCGGCGGTCTGCTCCGGCACGGTGACGTGGGGGCAGTGCCCGCTGGCGTCGAGCGTCGTCAGGGTGCTGCCGGCAATGTGTTCGTTGACGTACCTACCGACCTGAGGCGGGGCCAGCGAATCCCGCGCGCAGTCGACGATCAGCGTGGGAACGGTCACCGTCGCCAGATCGGCGCGATTGTCGGACAGGAAGGTGGTGCGGGCGAACAGCCGGACGCGAGCCGGATCGGTCCGGCAGAAACTATCGATCCATTCCGCTTCGAGTTCGGGCCTATCCGGCGCATTGACGACGACCGGTGCCATCGACGCGGACCAGCCGAGGTAGTTGCTGTCCAGGGAGTCGAGCAATTCGTCGATGTCCTCGCGGCTGAATCCGCCGCGGTAGTCCCCGTCGTCGATGTACCGAGGAGACGGCACCAGCATCACCAACTTGGAAAAGCGTTCGGGGGCTGCATCGGCCGCAAGCACACCCATCATCGCCGACACGGAGTGACCGACGAACGTGATGTCGTCGAGTTCGAGTTCGTCGGCAATGGCGGCGATATCGCGAGCATAGGCGTCGAGTGTGGAGTAGTCATCGGCATTCCAGGCCGACGGATCCGAAGCACCGGCCCCGACATGGTCGAAGAGCACGATACGGAAGTCTGCGGCCAGAATTGTCGTCAAAGAGCGCCACAGTGTCTGGTCGCAACCGACACCGTGCGCCAGCATCAGCACGGGACCGTCGGGGGCTCCGACGACTCTGACGTTGTTCCTGGTACGTGCGTTCACCCGCACAGTCTGTCATCTGTCGCCGACAGCGGGGAGTGAGACTGCTCCGACCGGGTATCGCATGTACCTACAGAAACGAGATTCATCATGCGAGTACTGGTCACCGGCGCAACCGGATACATCGGGTCTCGGCTGATCCCCGTGCTTCTCGAGCAGGGCCACGAGGTCCACGCAGCGATGCGTGACCCCGCGAAGAAGTCGCGCTTCGCATGGGGTGCCCAGGTCACCGCCGTGCATTTCGACCTCGACGAGCACGAGACCTTCGACACCGCGACGTCAGATGTCGACGCTGTCGTCTACCTCGTGCACTCGATGGACGAGGGAGACTTCGTCGAGAAAGATCGCCACGCGGCACAGTCCATGGCCGCCGCAGCCGAACGCAACGGCCTACAACGGATCGTCTACCTCTCCGGTCTCATCCCCGACGACGACACGCCGTTGTCGGATCATCTGCGCTCACGACTACAGGTCGAGGAAACGTTCCTCGACAGCTCCGTCGATGCCACCGTGCTGCGCGCAGCCATCATCCTCGGCTCCGGATCGACGTCCTTCGAGTTGGTTCGACGTATGACCGAGCGGCTGCCGCTCACTCCGATACCGACGTGGATGCGCAGGCAGGTCCAGCCCATTGCCGTCGGCGATGTGGTTGCCATCATCGCTCGCGCCCTCGGCGACACCGCCCGTCCCGGTTCCTTCGACATCGGGGGCACCGAAACGATGAGCTACCCGGAACTGCTGCAGGCGTACGGCAGCGTCGCCGGCCTGCGTCGCGCCCAGATTCCGGTTCCGTTGCTGCCGACCGGATTGGTGGGCCGCGCCGTCGCGATCATCACCGGCATGCCCCCGGGCACGGTGATCTCGTTGGTGGACAGCCTCACTCACGACATGGTGGTACGTCGGGGCAACGCCGCTACGGAGGTGTTCGCCGATCCGGATACGACGCCGATGAAAGTCCGAGAAGCCTTGCAGCGTTCCATCACCGTGGTGGCCGACGAGGGTACCGACGCTCACGCCGATCCCCAGGCTGCCGCCGACACCGATCCCGATTGGGCCGGTGGCGTCGTCGACATCGTCGATGGGCAGGTGCGGCAACGGCCGTCGGGAATTTTGGGCAAGGCCCAATTGGGAGCGACCCGCTAGTCGAGGGCCTCGTAACGATGCGCCCAGGGTGCTGCTCGTTCGATCTGGCCGGCGAGTTGGACGAGCAGCGCTTCTCCACCCAGAGGTGCGGTGAAGTGTGCGCCCATCGGGAGACCGTCCGGTGTCCAGTGCACGGGAAGCGACAGCGCCGGACGTCCGGTGACGTTCGCCAACTGGGTGTACGGAATCCACGAGATGTTGTCGTCGATCATCTGATCGACGATGCCCGTGTATCGCAGGACCCCAGCAGTTCTGCTGCGCAACAACAACTCCGACGCCAGCTGCAGCGGCTTCGCGAGCTCGAACGCGCCGATCTTCGGGGGTAGCTCGGCAAGGGTGGGCGTCAGCAACAGATCGTACGTATCGAAGTACGTTGCCAGCGCGCGCACGTGCTTGTGCCGGCCTTCCACCGCCTCGAGGTAGTCGACACCGCTGGCGGATCTGCCCAGCGCAGCCATGATTCGGGTATCACGCTCGAATTTGTCGTCGCCGCAACCGGTTCTGCGCTTGACTTCGTCCATCTCCCAGGCCATGTAGGTGAACCAGGCCAGCAGAAATTCGCGGTTGAGGCTCGTGTCGTCGTACGGCGAGGCATCGAGAAGTTCGACGGTGTGGCCGAGGTCGGTCAGAATCTTCGCCGCCTGTTCCATCGCGGCGACAGCCTGCGCGTCCGGCGCTGGATTCACCGACGTGGCCGCATACATTCCGATGCGTAAAGGCTTGGGGTCCTTGACCGTTCGAGACAGAAACGTGCCATCCGGCCGGGCAGGCGAGTAGCCGGACGTCGCCTCGCCGCCCGCCAGTACGTCGAGCATCGCTGCCGTGTCTCGTACCGACCGCGAGACCACACCCTGTACTGCTGCCCCGTGCATCGCCTCACCGAACGTGGGGCCCGACGGCACCAGTCCGCGGCCCGGCTTGAGTCCGACCAGTCCGCAGCACGCCGCAGGAATGCGAATCGAACCGCCGCCGTCGTTCGCTCCCGCCACCGGGACGATCCCCGCCGCGACCGCCGCAGCGGATCCACCCGAGGAACCACCGGGAGTTCTGCTGTGGTCCCACGGGTTCCGAGTGGGGCCGAACACCGTCGGCTCGGTGATCCCCTTGGCACCGAATTCCGGGGTGTTCGTCTTTCCGAAGATGACGAGGCCGGCATCGAGCCAGCGCTGCACCACCGTGGAATGCTCGGGCATCGGCAGGTCCGTCAACGAACGGGAACCACTCGCAGTAGGTAACCCGGCGTAGTCCTGCGAGAGATCCTTGATCAGAAACGGCACTCCTGCGAACGGGCCTTCGAGCGTTCCGGTCAGCTGCTCGTCGGCTTGCTTCCGCATCGGACGTACGATCGCGTTGAGAGCCGGGTTCACCGACTTCGCTTGCGCCGATGCACAATCGAGTAGCTCACGGGGCGTGACCTCGCCGTTGGCCACCAGCTCTGCCAGCCCGAGCCCGTCGTACTTCCGATACTCGTCGATACGCATAACGGCCACAGTAACCGAGAACACCTGCTCCACGACCGCGAATTCAGTGTCGGGAATTCGACCCCGGAAGTGGTCGCAGCGCTCCCATCACGAGCAGCGAACATGCGAGAAGACCCGCAACGACGAGCAACGCGTGGAGGACATCACCATGACCGCCGAGGAAACCGATCAGGGGCGGGCCGCCCAGGAAGGCGAAGTATCCGATGGAGGCCACCACACTCACGCGCGCGGCTGCGGCAGCGGGCTCGTCGGCGGCTGCGCTCATGGCAACGGGGAACCCGAGCGAGACGCCCGATCCCCACAGGAATGCGCCCAGAAACGCCAGCGGCACAACCGGACTGAGCACGAACAACAGCACTCCGACCACCGAGACGGCTGCCAATCCTCGGAGTACGACGACTCGACCGTAGCGATCGAGCAGTCCGTTACCGAACCACCGCACAGCGGTCATGGCAACCAGAAACGTGGTGAACGCGAGGGTTCCAGCCACGGCCGACGCATCGTAGCCGTCGATCAATGCGATGTTGAGCCAATCGTTTCCGCTGCCCTCGGCAAACGCGAACGACAACGCAACGACGCCGATCAGCAGGGTGCGTGGCTCCTTCCACCGCGCGAGGGCGTGCGGCCGCGAGGCGTCGGCCGCCGGCTGTTCGGGTTCGCCATCGGATTCGTTCAGGAAGCTGCGCACTCCCCACGGAATGGTGCAGGCGATCACGGCTGCGACCGTCAGCAGATGCACCGTGACCGAGATGTTCAGCGCCACCATCGCAGTGCCGATCAAGGCTCCCACCACAGTGCCGGCGCTGAAACCCGCGTGGAACCGCGGCATGATCGAGCGCCCGAGCCGACGTTCGGCCACCGCACCGTGGACGTTCATGGCGACATCCCATGCACCGTTGGCGAATCCGAGCACGAACAGTCCGATCAGCAACGGCACTACACCCACGAGATAGCCGGTGGCGATGATCGTCAGACCGGCCGCGAGAACGAGGGACATCACGGTGACCGTGAGCCGAGACCCGAAGCGGTTGATGATGATTCCGGACATCGGCAGCGCGAGCAGGGATCCGACTGCGATGGCGAGCAACACGATTCCGAGTTGAGATGAGGTGAGTTCGAGGCGATCGCGCACCTGCGGGATCCGAGAAGCCCAACTGGCGAAGGCGAAGCCGGCTCCGATGAACGCGATATAGGTCGCCCGCACCGCCACGGCCGTGCGCGCCGAGGCGACGTCGATATCAGACACTGTGAATTACCCTGTTCTCTCGCTGTCCTTCAAGGGTAACGAACGACAGGGTCGATGCCGCGGTGGCCGCCGAACTCGAAGTTATGGATGGATTCCAAGCAGATTCCGTCCATAACTTCGAGTTCGTCAGGTCAGGGGGTCAGAACGGGAACGGATGAGCGTGGTCGCGGACGGTGAGCCACTGCCACTGCGTGAACTCGTCCCAACTGCTCTGAGTTCCGAATCGAGCGCCGTTGCCCGAGGCCCCGGTTCCTCCGAAGGGCGCGTACGCGTCGTTGTTGAGCGTCTGATCGTTGACGTGGACGATTCCTGTGGTCAGGCGGTCGGCCAGATGCCTGCCCCGATCAGCCGATCCGGTCTGGATCGCGGCAACGAGACCGTACTCGGTGTCGTTGGCGACGGCAACAGCCTCGTCCTCGTCGCGCACGACGACGACGGGTGCCACCGGCCCGAAGATCTCTTCCCGGAAAGCCGCCATCGACGACGTCACTCCCGCGAGAACGGTGGGCTCGTAGAACAATTCGCGATGGTTGCCACCGGCGCGAACCTCGGCTCCGGCGGCCACGGTTTCGGAGACGATGCGGTCGACGTTCTTCAGCTGCGTCTCGTTGATCAGCGGTCCGAGTGCTACCTGCTCGGTGAACGGGTTACCCACCGGAAGGTTCTTCGCCCGAGCGGCAAGGCGATCGAGATACTCGTCTGCGACGGACTCGAGCACGATATGTCGGCCTGCCGTCATGCACACCTGCCCCTGGTGCAGGAACGAACCCCACGCGCCTGCGGAACTGGCCGCCTCCAGATCGGCGTCGTCCAGGACGATCAGTGCGTTGTTGCCGCCGAGTTCGAGGGAGACGCGCTTGAGCGTGCGTCCTGCTGCCTCACCGACTTTCCGGCCGACAGCCGTGGATCCGGTGAACGAGACCATGCCGATGCCCGGATGCTCGGCCACCGCGGCCCCGGGCTCGGCGTCACCCGGCAGCACGTGGAACAGGCCGTCCGGAACTCCGGCCTCCTCGAAGAGCCGCGCGAACAAGACCCCACCGGACACCGCGGTCTGCACGTCCGGCTTGAGGACGACAGCATTGCCGAGGGCCAGAGCAGGAGCAACGGCGCGAATCGACAGAATCTGCGGAAAATTCCACGGACTGATGACTCCGACGACGCCGATCGGCACCCGACGGCCGATGCTGGACCGTCCGGCTTCACTGGTGGGCAGCAGATGGCCGTAGGGCTGAGTGGGCAGCGCCGCCGCTTCCCACAGCTCACTCAGCACGAGACCGACCTCGAACGAAGCCTTTCCCGGTACCGATCCGCCTTCCCGGATGAGCCATTCCTCGAACTCGCCGCGATGGGCCTCGAGCACCTTCGCGATCTCTCGGATCACGGCCGCACGCTCGTGTCCCGGTGTTGCCGCCCACGCCGGCTGCGCGGCGCGAGCCCTGCCGACGGCGTCGTCGACGTCTCCGGCGTTCGCCAGACCGATCTCACCCAAGCTCGTACCGGTGGCCGGTTCGACGGTGCTCGTGGTGCCGCCACCACCATTACGCCAACCGCCACTGTAGATCCGGCCGTGCCAGTCGGTTCCCAACAGAGTGTTGCTCACGCTTGTTCTCTCTTCTCGCTGGTAGTTCAAGGTCTCGACATTGTTTGTGGCTCAACCGATGAGATCGGCAGCCTTCTCCGCGACCATCACAGTCGCGGCATTGGTGTTGACGCAGACGACCCTCGGGATGACGGACGCATCCACGACGCGAAGGCCGTCGATGCCGTGCACTCGAAGATCCGGCCCGACGACGGAATCGGGCCCGGTTCCCATCGCACAAGTCCCCACCGGGTGGTAGTAGGTTCCCGTACCGCGAGCAACGTAATCCCGCAGTGCTGCAGTGGAATCCGCCTCTGTCCCCGGAAGAACCTCGGTCAGGCCCCATGCTGCGAAAGCGTCCGTCGCAGCGATGGTGCGTGCCACCGCAATGGCGTCGACCAGTCGGTCCACGTCCGAGGTTGCGGTCAGATAGGCCGGATCGATCAGGGGTGGATCGTCCGGATCCGCCGTCGCCAGGCGAACGCTACCGCGACTGTCGGGCACGGTGGTGACGCCGAACGTGATGCTGTTCTGAGGCGCGACCAGTGTCGGCTGATGGAACGGCACGTGAATGAACATCAACTGCATGTCCGGACCGTCGAGCTCGTCGTCGCTGCGCCACAGCATCGACACTTCGGCATGATTGTCGACGGCGGGTGGAATCGGTTGCGCTGCTTCGTAGACCACGCTGCACAGGGGATGATCGTGCAGGTTGCGTCCCACGCCGGGAAGATCGTGGACTACCGGGATGCCGAGCTCTCGCAGTTCCTCGGCCGGGCCGATTCCGGACAGCAGCAGCAGGCGTGGCGAGTCCACGGCACCGGCGCTCAGAATCACTTCGTGCCGAGCGGACACCGACACCGGTTGCCCGTTGCGTCGATACCTCACTGCAACGCAGCGGCCGTTCTCGACCACCACGGACTGCACCCGTGAACCGGTCGACACCGTCAGGTTGGATCGATGTGCCTCGACTGGAGCGAGATAGGCCGACGCCACGCTGAGGCGGGCACCGTCGGAAATGGCCAGATCGTGCCAGCCTGCACCTTCCTGCTCGGTACCGTTGAAGTCGTCCGTGATCGGATGTCCGGCCTCCGCTGCCGCATCGAGAAAGGTCTGCGATACCGGATTCGGCGAGGACGACGGGGCCGGCCGCAACGGACCCTTGTCGCCGCGGACCTTCGCGTCCTTGCCGACCACAGTCTCGGACTTCATGAAGTACGGCAGTACCGCGTCGTACGACCACGATTCGCCCGCAACCTCTGCCCAGGTGTCGAAGTCGTTTCGGTGTCCTCGCAGGTGGACCATCGCATTGATCGAGCTGCTGCCGCCGAGGGTATGGCCCCGCGGCCAATTGTGGGCACCGCCGCCTGCCGCTTTCTGCGGAACCGTGTTGTACGCGTAGTCGACGTTGCTACCCCAGAGCGACGGCCAGGCCGGAGGTACAGCCAGGTCCGGGTGATCGTCACGACCACCGCTCTCCAGCAGCAACACAGTGACATCGGGGTTCTCGCTCAGTCGTGATGCGAGTACACAGCCGGCGGATCCGCCACCTACGATCACGTAGTCGAATGCTTCGTCCATCGTCTTCAATCCCTTCGAAGTGACCGGCCCCACACCGGTAGGACTTCAGTGTGCGCAGCGAGCCGGCGTCGCGATTGACGATTTCCGACGCAGTTCTTGCCGATTTCCGCCGAGTATTGCCGGAACCGTTGTTGGACAGATGTGTTCGCAGAGCCGAGGTCAGCGCAGTGCGGCACGTTCCGCCGACGGACTGCTTCCGAACCTGCTCTTGTACAGCCGACTGAAGTGCGCCGCGTCGGAGAAGCACCAACGCCCGGCAACAGCGCCGACAGTGGACCTCACCCCTCGGGCTGCGAGCAGATCGCGTCGGGCACCGTCGAGCCTCATCTCGCGAATAGTGGCTGTCACAGTGGATGTTTCGTCACCGAACAACCTGTCGAGACTGCGTACGGACATGCCGAATGCAGCCGCTACGGAGTGGTGACACAGATCGGGGTCGAGGAGGTGCCGACCGATATAGGTGAGGACGGCCAGCTTCCTCGCCTGCTCCCCTGGTTCGTCGAGATCGATGTGTGAGTCCGCGGTGAGGGCACTGCTGATGAGGCTGAGACCGGCATCGGCGAAGCGCAGAGCCGAGCCGGTATCGACCGGGTCGGCCGTCTGCGCCAGCGCTGCCCGTACGAAGGATTCGAGCACAGCACCGGGACCGGAGCCGATATCGTGCGCACGCTGCATGGTGGCCTCGATCAACTTCTGCGGCAGCCGAAGGGCGTTGGGCGGAAACACCATCACCGCACAACGCCAGTCACCCTCCAGCCGCAGATCGTAGGCTCGCCGAGTGTCGTAGATTCCGAGCTGGCCCGGATGTATGACCAGCTCGTGATCACCCTGCCGCACGACGGCCCGACCCTGCAGTTGCACACAGACTTTCACTGCATCAGTGGGTCTCCTGCGCACAGCCGAGCGGGTCCGTCGTACCGTCTGCGGCGAGCCGGCGACCTGAAATGCGCCCAGTTCACCGACGGTGGTGCCCTCTATCCATCCGGTCAACGGACGATCGTCGCCACCCTCCGGCACCAACCCCGCGAACGCCTCGCCGAGCTCGTCACGCCAGTGTTCGTCTCGCCACTGCTCGATCTCCCGGGTCATCTCACACCGCAGAAATGTCCGACGGGTGCTGGGCCAGCGGGCTCACGTCGATGCTCATGTACGGGAACAGCGGTAGATTCCACAGGATCTCGTGGAGCCGCTCGTTGTCGCGCACGTCGAAGATGCTGAGGTTGGAGTACTGGCCGACGATGCGCCAGATACTCACCCATTCACCGTCGCGCTGCAGCTGCTGCGAGTACGCCTTCTCTCGTGCGAGAGTGTCGGTTCGTACGTCCGCGTCGAGATCCTGCGGCAGCGCGACATCCATCTTCACGGCAAAGAGCATGCGTCTCAGGCCTTGTCGAGGACGAAGTCGTACGTCACTTCTTGGCCACCGTCGACGTCCTTCGGGTCCAGGATCAGCTCCGGCTTGACGGCGTTGGCAACGTCGTCGTCGTTGTGCGCATCTCCGGGGAAGTAGAGCTGAGTGGTGACCTGTTGGTAGCCGTCGGCTGCAATCTTGAGGTGCAGGTGCGCCGGACGCCACGGGTGCCAGCCGGCGGCGGAGATGAGATTGCCGCATGCCCCGTCGGTCGGGATCTGATACGGCGCAGGCTTCATGGTGTGAATCCAGAACTGGCCCTGATCGTCGGTGGTCACCGTGCCGCGCAGATTCCACTCCGGAATTCCGGGCGCGAACTGGGAGTAGAAGCCGTCGGAGTCGGCGTGCCAGATCTCGATGACGGCGTGCGGTAGAGGGGTGCCGTCCACAGCTTTCACCTGGCCCTGGAACAGCAGCGGGGTGCCCTGCTCGCCGTCTCGCGTCGGTACGATCGCAGCCGATCCGAGCTCGGGGGCATCGGGGACATAGAAGGGGCCTTCGATGGTGCCCTTGCTGCCCTCGCGGGATTCGCCGGCGACTTCTTCGACGACGTGCTCCACCCAGACGTCGAGGAACAGCGGCCACTCGCCGGTCTGTCCCACGTTGATGAGCCAGGCCTTGAGGGCGTTGTACTCGTCGTAGGTGACCTTGTGCTCACGGATGGTGTCGTGGACAGCAGACAGCACCTGGCGGGCGAGCAGACTGACTCGCTCGGGCGGGGTGTTCGCCGCCGCCTGCTTGTCGGAGGTGAAACGCTCGGTAGCGTTCGCGCCGGTCGCGGCAGCTGTTGCCACCTCGCCCGACAGGTGGTTCGTCTCTACGTGGTCGACACTCATGTCTACTCCTTGCGGTGAAGTTGGATTACTGAACTGAAAATCATTGGTCGGTGCGGTATTTCGCGAGCTTGTCCGGATCGATGCGAACACCGAGTCCCGAGCCGGGCAGGACGCTGAGCGTGCCGTCCCGAATCTCGAGCTTTTCGGTCAGCAGGTCGTCGCTCATGTCGAGGAAGTTGGACAGCTCACCTGCGCGACGCGACGTCAGGTCGAACGCCGCGCCGAAGGCAACGGTGCAGGCCGTGCCGAGCTGTCCGTCGATCTGGTTCCCCATCACCACGTCGATGCCGAGGCCCTCACACAGATGGTGGGTCCGCTGCGACGTCGTGAACCCGGTGCGCGCAGTCTTGATGCTCACCGCAGTCGCGGAACCACCGAGAATCTCACGGGTGACCTCGGCCGGGGTGGTCGCGGATTCGTCTGCCACGAAGGGGATGTCGAGTTGCCGAACCAGCCAGCGGCGGCCGAGGACGTCGTCGGCCGGGCACAGTTCCTCGGCGAGAGTAAGACCCAGATCCGACATCTCTTTCATGGCACGCGCAGATTCGGCGGCGGTCCAGCCTCGATTGCCGTCCACGTAGAGTTCGACGCCCTCGCCCAGTCCTTCTCGGAGAGCGCGTACGACAGCCGTGTCGAGGTCGACGGGCCGACGGCCCACCTTGACCTTGAAGACCTCGATTCCGTACGTCTCCCGCATCCTGGTGGCTTCGTCGACCATCGCAGCCGGGGTGTCGAACCCGAGCATGTGGCTCACACGCATCCGGTCGGTGTATCCGCCGAGCAATTCGGTGACGGGAAGGTCGAGGGTCTGACCGAGGGCATCCCAGATCGCCATGTCCACTGCCGACTTGGCCACCGGATTGCCCACGGTACGAGCCAGTTTCGCATGTACCACCTCGCGCTCGACGAGGGTGAGGCCGACGATCGCCGGAGCGAAGATGGTCTCGATCACCGCAGCCACTCCCCGCTGCGTCTCGCCGTAGGTGAACGGCCGGGGAGGAGCGTCGGCGATACCGACGACGCCGTCGTCGGTATGTACCCGAACGAGTACGTGCTCGGCCGCAGAGACCTCACCGCTGGCGAACTTCAGCGGCTTGCGGTACGGGATCGAGTACGGGATCGCCTCGACTGCAACGATTTTCATGACATGCCCTTCGGCTGTGCAGACGGTACGGATGATTCGAGTCGAGGGAGCACTCCCGCGTCCTCCAGAGCGCCGACAAGGGCATCGACGAGGGCCGACGGCCGGTCTCGGCACCAGGCCAACGCCAGATCGATGGTGCTCGCGCCGGCGATGTCGCGGAACACGACGCCGTTCAACTGCAGCGCTCGGACGGATTCGGGAACCAACGCAACGCCCAACCCGGCTGCGACGAGCGCGAGCAACACCGAGGTGTCCGGAGCCTCGTGTTCGCGCCTGGGGCTGAAGCCCGCGGCGCGACAGCTCGTCACGACGGCTTCGTTGACCACCGAATGCGTGTCGGCGTACATGACGAAGTCCTCGTACGCGAGATCGGCGACGTCGAGCGCCGGTTCGGTGGAGAAACGATGATCGACGGGCAATGCGAGCACCAACGATTCCGTGGTGATCGTCCGCAACACCAGATCGTCACCGGCAACAGGGGGCCGCAGCACCGCAACGTCCAGATGTTCCGAGCGCAGACCGTCCACCTGGGCAGGGGTGAGCAGGTCCCCGTGGATCTCCAACGCGATACCGGGCAGACGCTGCTTGATCGCACGCGCGATCGGCGGCAGTTGATCGAAGGCCGCAGTACCGGTGAAGCCGATGCGTACCAGTCCGTATCGGCCGTCGGCGATCCTTCGTACTCCCCGCGCACTCTGCTCGAGGTTGTCCAGATTGCGCAGCGTCTCTCGATAGAAGAACTCCCCCGCCGGAGTCAGGCTCACCTGACGGGTCGTCCTGGCCAGCAGCGTCACACCCAGCTCGGCCTCCAACTGGCGAACCGATTGCGACAACGCCGGCTGAGCCAGGTGCAGCCGCGTAGCGGCCTGCCCGAAGTGCCGAGTCTCGGCCACGGCCACGAAGTGGTAGAGGTGCCGAAGTTCCATGAACGAGCCTCTCTGTACGTGGTGGGGTGACCCTGACCACAGTAGGGAAGTAATCCATCGTTGACAAAGACCTATTTTGCGTCGATTGATAAGTGTCAGCGATCAATGTCCACCCAGGTCGGGCCTAGGCAAAGCCCTGGTGTGACGGCGGCCACTCCCTGACACAGTCGCTTGTAATCGAACTCGAAGCGCCTGGAGGAACCCGATATGACCGACATGCTGGATCACGTACAGAACACGATCGACGGAGCGGTGATCGACGATGTCGCGGCGGGCATCTACCGCGCCAACCGCAGCATCTTCACCGACGAGGAGGTCTTCGAGCTCGAGATGAAGCACATCTTCGAGGGCAATTGGATCTATCTCGCCCACGAAAGTCAGCTCCCGAACAACGGCGATTACTTCACGGTGCACATGGGTCGGCAGCCCGTTGTCATCACCCGCGACAAGGACGGCGAGCTGCATTGCCTCATCAACGCGTGCGCGCACCGCGGTGCGATGCTGTGCCGACGCAAGACGGACAACCGCACCACGCTCACCTGCCCCTTCCACGGCTGGACGTTCCGTAACGACGGCACGCTGCTCAAGGTCAAAGATCCCGACGGCGCCGGCTACCCCGACACATTCGACGTCGACGGATCGCACAACCTCACCAAGGTCCCCCGATTCGAGAGCTACCGCGGTTTCCTCTTCGCGAGCCTGAACGACGACGTCTCGACCCTCGCCGAGCATCTCGGTGACACGACGAAGGTCATCGACATGCTCGTCGACCAGTCTCCCAAGGGCCTCGAAGTTCTACGCGGATCCTCGTCGTACACCTTCGACGGAAACTGGAAAGTGCAGGCGGAGAACGGGGCCGACGGCTATCACGTCAGCGCCGTGCACTGGAACTACGCCGCGACCACCTCACGCCGCAACAACGGCGAATCCAAGAACACCACCAAGGCGCTCGACGCCGGCGGCTGGGGCAAGTCCGGCGGCGGCTACTGGTCCTACCCCAACGGCCATCTCTGCCTGTGGACCTGGGCGGCCAACCCCCAGGATCGCCCACTGTGGGACCAGATGGACTCGCTGAAGGAGAAGTTCGGCGACGCCAAGGGCGAATTCATGGTGAAGGGTTCACGCAACCTGTGCCTGTACCCGAACGTCTACCTGATGGATCAGTTCAGCACGCAGATCCGGCACTTCCGGCCGATCGCGCCCAACAAGACCGAGGTCACCATCTACTGCATCGCACCCAAGGGCGAGAGCAAAGAGGCTCGCGCACATAGGATCCGGCAGTACGAGGACTTCTTCAACGCCTCCGGCATGGCGACACCCGACGACCTGGAGGAGTTCCGCTCGTGCCAGCTGACGTTCCAGGCGACCAATGCGCCGTGGAACGACATGAGCCGCGGCGCGGAGCACTGGCTCACCGGACCGGATCCGGTGGCCGAGGCACTCGACATGCCCGGTGTCATCTCGGCGGGTGTCAAGAACGAAGACGAGGGCCTGTTCCCCGTCCAACACGGCTACTGGCGCAAGACACTGCTCGCTGCCCTCGACAAGCAGCGCGCAGCCGACTCCGTACCCGCTGCAGCACAGGAGGTCTGACATGACTGCCACCGTCGACAATACCGATAGCCGGCAGACCGCCCCGTCGCGCCTGATCACCCAGTCATCCATCGAGCAGTTCCTCTACCGCGAAGCGCGCTACCTCGACGATCGCGAGTTCGAGAAGTGGCTCACGTGCTACGCGGACGACGTCGAGTACTGGATGCCCTGCTGGGACGACAACGACCTGCTCACCGAGGATCCCCAGACCGATATCTCACTGATCTACTACGAGAACAAGGGTGGGCTCGAGGATCGTGTGTTCCGCATCAGGACCGAACGGTCCAGTGCCACGTCGATACCCGAACCGCGGACCAGTCACAACATCAGCAACGTCGAGGTCATCGAACGTCGGGGAGATATCGTCGACGTCCGATTCAACTGGCACACCATGTATTTCCGGTACAAGACCATCGATCCGTATTACGGAACCTCGTTCTACACGATCGACTTCTCCGGCGACTCGCCACTCATCCGGCGTAAGACCGTGGTGCTGAAGAACGACTACATCCACCACGTCGTCGACATCTATCACTTCTGATCGACCTGCCGTCATCCCGAGGAGTTCCATCGTGAGCCATTCCGTCGCACTGTCCTTCGAGGACGGCGTCACCCGCTTCATCACCTGCGAGGACGACCAGACCGTCGCCGACGCCGCGTACCGCTCGCGGATCAACATCCCTCTCGATTGCCGAGACGGCGCGTGCGGAACCTGCAAGGCTCTGTGCGAATCGGGTGAGTACGACGGCGGTACCTACCTCGACGACGCTCTGTCGCAGTCGGAATCGGACGAGGGCTACTGTCTGCCCTGCAGCATGAAGCCCACCTCCGATCTGGTGCTGCAGATCGCGAGCACGTCGGCGGTCGCGAAAACCCAAGCGGCGAAACACGACACGGTCGTGACTGCCGTGGAGAAACTCTCCCCCACCACGGTCAGGCTCGCCGTCGAGGCACCGGCGGGTGGCACGCTCGCCTTTCTCCCCGGCCAGTACGTCAACATCACTGTCCCCGGCTCCGACGAAACCCGGTCGTACTCCTTCAGCTGCGTCTCCGGATCTGACGAGTTGGAATTCCTGGTCAAGCTCACCCCGGGCGGGTTGATGTCCACCTACCTGAGCGACACGGCGGCCGTGGGCGACAAGATCTCGTTCACCGGCCCACATGGCAGTTTCTTTCTGCGCGAGGCTCAGCGACCTGCGCTACTACTGGCGGGCGGAACCGGATTGGCTCCGATCCTCTCGATCCTGCGCACCATGGCCGGCGAATCCAGCACTCGTCCCGTGCATCTCGTGTACGGCGCCAGTACCGACGACGACGTCGTCCAGCTGGACGAGCTCGCCGGCCTGGCCTCGACATTGGATGGATTCACGTGGGATCACTGTGTTTCGGACCCCTCGACCACCGCTGCGAACAAGGGGTACGTCACTGCCCTGTTGACCGACGCACATCTCAACGGCGGCGATGTCGCGGTCTACCTGTGTGGTCCGCCTCCCATGGTGGAGGCCGTCCGAACGCATTTCAGCGAGGCCGGCATCGAACCGACGGGCTTCTACTACGAGAAGTTCGCGCCGTCCTCGGCAGCTGCGAAGGAAAGCATCGGCGACGAAAACGATTCGGTTGCAGCGGCTCCGGTGGACGACGAGCCGACGCCGGTCGACGAACAGGCGGAAGCGACGATCGAAGCAGCTGACGCACCCGCGAAGAACCCCACAGACGATGACGTCGAGCCCGCCCTGGACGGCAGGAACATCTTCGGTCGAGCCGTGTTCGGCAGTCGTGTTGCGGAGCCTCTGTACTCGCACGGCATGAGCTTCTCGGACTCCGAGGAAGCAGACACCATGCGCGCGATCGCGGGTCAGCGCGTTACTGTCGCCGGCTCGGCCGCCGACCGGACCGGGTTGGACGACAGCTCCGATCTGCTCCTCACTCCGGAGGCACAATCCGTTGCAGCACAACATATCTGGCCTTCGCGGGATATCCAGCCGCTCGTCACGCGCAGTCCCGAACCTGCCCCGGCCTCGAGTTCGGGGTACGAGATCGGCGAGGAGCATCCATCGGTACACGAGTCGGACGCCGTGTTCGAGGCCAGGCGCGCCCTCGAACTCGGTGCCCTCGAACTCGTGATCGGCCGGCTGTCCTCTCAGCAGATCTCCGGATACCGACTGTTGGCCGAGACCACCACTCGCTACGTCGCCGGCGACCGATTCGTCGATGCCGCCGCGTACACCGAGACCAATGCCGCTTTTCACGACTACCTCTTCACCCAAACAGGCAACGAGCATCTGCTGCAGGCCTATCGGGCTCTCGGCGTCAAGGCCGCAATGGAGGACGTGCTGCGCAACGCGACGTGGTGCGATCCGCTCTGCGCCCAGGATCACCTCGACATAGTCGACGCGTTCGAGGCCGGAGACCGTGAGCGCGCACGGGCATTGATCGCCGATCACGCCGACCGTTCGAAGGCGACGATGAAACGCGCCATGAACGAATCCCGGGCGAACAAAACGCCCAAGTTCGTCAGCCCAGGTCGATTCGCAGGCAAGGTCGTGCTGATCACCGGCGCGGCCCAGGGCATCGGAGAATTCGTGGCCCGGCGGATCGGTGCCGAAGGCGGAGCACTGATTCTGGCCGACCGGTCCGAGTTGGTCGAATCCCTCACCGAGGAATTTCGGCAAGACGGTGTCGAGGCCACCCCTGTGATCGCCGACCTCGAAACCTGGAAGGGCGCTTCATCGGTGGTGGACGCCGCACTCACTGCACACGGACGCGTCGACGTGTCCATTCACGTCGTCGGCGGCACCATCTGGGCCAAGCCGTACGCCGAGTACCCGCCCGAGCAGATCGAGAAGGAAATCTCCCGGTCGCTGTTCCCGACGCTGTGGTCCTGCCGCGCCGTGATCCCGCACATGATCGAACGCGGCGGCGGCACCATCGTCAACGTCTCCTCGGTCGCAACCCGCGGCATCCACCGGGTTCCCTACGCAGCTGCGAAGGGGGGCGTCAACGCCATCACGGCAACTCTGGCCCTCGAGGCAGCACCGCACGGCGTTCGGGTGGTTGCCACGGCCCCCGGCGGTACCGACGCACCACCGCGACGCGTCGCTCGTGGACCCGCACCCTCGACTGAGCAGGAGAAGAACTGGTACCAGGCCATCGTCGACCAGACCGTGGACTCCTCGTTGCTCAAACGCTACGGAACACTCGACGAGCAAGCCGCGGCGATCTGCTTCCTCGCCTCCGACGAGGCGTCGTACATCACCGGTACCGTGCTCCCGGTCGCCGGCGGCGACCCGGGCTGAGTCATGACCGTGTTGGTTCGATCGCCGGACGCACTCGTACGCCGCGGATACGGTGACGTCATGTCCCCTTCACCGTTGATCGGCCGCGGTGAACTGCTGGACGTCCTGATTCGGGCGCTCGACGGCTCCGCGACGACGTCGACCTTTGTGGTGCTGACCGGCCCGGCGGGCATCGGCGCATCGTCGATTCTGCGTGAAGTCGAACGGACGGTCGGGAGCGAGGGGCAGAGCACGGTGGTGCGCCGCGCAGGTGCGGTGCCGTGGGAAACGCACGTGCCGTTCGGACTCGTCACGCAACTCGTCCCGGGCGTCGGGATCGAAGGGACGGACCCGGTCGAATGGGGACACCGCATCGCCGACGCGTTGGCGGCGGACGCCGTGACGATCCTGCTGATCGACGACGCGCACGACTGCGACGCGGACTCGCTCCGTGCACTCGCCTCCGCCGTCAGGCACCACCGATCCGCGAGACTCGCGGTCGTCTGTACTCGAAAGCCGTTGCCCGACGGCTTCATCGAGTCGCACCGGGTTCTCGATCGCGCAGCCGACCTGTCCGTGGCAGTACCTGCGCTGACGGTGTCGGCCGTTGCCGAAATCGCTGCCCTGCAGGGGATCATCCTGTCACCGTCCTCGGCTGCTCACCTGACGCGTCACACCGGTGGGCGTCCTCGACACGCCTTGGCGCTGCTGGACGAGGTGCCACGCGAGACCTGGAAGGGTGTTCGCCCCGACCTGCCTGCGCCCGCCTTCGTGGAGGCAGACGTTCGGACCACTCTCGCGCTGTGCACGGACGACGCTCGGCGTCTGGTCTCGGCCGTCACCGTTCTCGAGGATGGCCGACCGTTGACCACGGTATGCGAGGTCGCCGGCATCGACGATCCCTGGCCTGCTGTCGATCTCGCAGAACGATTCGCACTGGTGACCGTCCGACGCAGCTCCGCGGCGACCATCCTCGAGATCCACGATCCCACGGTCCGCGCCGCGGTGCTCGCGACGATGAGCAGAGTCGAGCGCGCGCAGGTGCATCGAGCCGCTGCCGCAGCCGAGGCCGACCCGGCCGATCAGCTCGCGCACCTGGTCCACGCGTCGCCACTGCCCGATCCACTGGTCTCGGACCGCCTGGACGCGCTCGCAGCGACACGTGCAGGAATCGGCGAATGGGCCACGGCAGCACGGCTGTACCTTCTGTCGAGCCGGTCGACCCAGGAACCGCATGCCCGCGAGGATCGGCTCGTCCGCGCGGTGGACGCCCTCATCGGTGCCGGTGACATGCGGACGGCCTCGGACTACATCGCCGAGATCGAAAGTCTCCGTGAAACCCCTACGCGTAATGCCGTACTCGGCTATCTGGCCATCCTGCGCGGCCGCCCCAACGAAGCCGAAGCTCGACTCACCCGGGCGTGGCAGCTCGTACGGACGCGGCACGACCCCGAGGTCGCCGCTGTGATCTGTCATCGGCAGGTACTGCACAATCTGGCGCGCTGCGACGGTGCCAACCTCGTGTTGTGGGCCGATCGCGCAGTCGAACTCGTCGGAGCCGACCACGCAACCGCGGTCGAGGCGCAGTCCATTCGAGGCCTCGGGCTGGCGGGCACAGGGCGTGTCGCAGAAGCACTGAGCAGCTACCGAGACCTGTGGGGTCACGCCAGTACCGGGGCCGTCGGACAACGGGTGCAGATGGGTGCGGGCTGGCTCCACTTCGCATCGGACCACATCGATCTCGCGCGCTCGGAACTCGAAGCCGCAGCACCGACCGACTTCCTCGGCGGTTCGACGCGAATCTCGTTGTGGGCTCACGGTTGGCTGGCGCGCACCTATTTCGTCACCGGCGAGTGGGATGCGGCGCTTCGGCTGGTCGGAGCTGGCTCCGACTTGGCCGACCGTTCCGGTGCCGCATTGATCGTTCCACTGCTCCAGTGGACCGCGACGCAGATCCACGCACTACGCGGAGACTGGGTGGCCGCCGCAACCAGCGCACACCGCGGTGATTCCGGCGCCCGCGACTACGAGATCATGAGGGTGCCAGCGGCTCTCGGTCGTGCGGCCATCGCGGAGGCACAAGCGGACTATGCCGGGGTCCTCCGCGCTCTTGCCCCCTTGACCGAGCAGTGGGCTCACGCCGACGTATCCGAACCCGGCTTCTGGGCGTGGCCGGATGTGTACGCCAATGCATTGATAGTCGAGGGCCGACTCGACGAGGCAGACGAGTTTCTGATTCCACACGAGGCCAGGGTGCGCGATCGTGGTCACCGCTCCGCACACGCACGCCTTGCCTGCGCTCGTGGCCGACTGCACGGCGCAATGGGCGATCTCGACTCTGCCCGAGCATCATTCGAGGACGCCCTCGCTTCGTTGGCACCGCTGCCCCTCACGTACGACCGCGCCCGAGTCAACTACGCCTACGGGCAGACCCTGCGCAGAGCCGGGAAGCGGCGCGAGGCCGATGCCGTCGTCAGCGCGGCACGCGAAGGCTATCTGGCACTGGGGGCAACCACGTACGTCCGACGGTGCGACCGTGAACTCAAAGCCGGTGGTGTGCACGCCGTTCTGAAGGACAGAGCTCACGATGCACTGACCCCGCAAGAGGACGCCGTCTCGAGCCTGGTCGCCACAGGAATGACCAATCGCGAGGTCGCGGCCGAATTGTTCTTGTCGGTCAAGACAGTTCAGTTTCACCTCACCAGGGTGTACGCCAAGATGGGCATTCGCTCGAGAGCGGAGCTGGCGGCTGCGCGGTCCACCGACGACGGCTCGACGACATGATCGCAGCGCACCCACTTTCGCAATGCCGAGGTAAGCACTAGGCAAAGCCCTGGTGTGACTCAGCCCACGATTTGGGACAGTGATGCAACCCGCTCGGCCGTCAGCGCCGATTCAGCCTTCAAGCGGTACTCCCTGACCGAAAAGGATCCCCGATGACTGCACCGGACTCCCTGAAAACCGGCACATCAGCCAGCACTGCCTGGGCCAGCGATCGGCACCGCCGCAGCGTGTTGTGGATCGTCGCACTGTCTACGGCAGCAATCGTTTTCGACGGCTACGATCTCGTCGTCTACGGCACCGTCCTGCCGACGCTGCTTGCCGATTCTGCCCAGCTGGGCGCGCTGGATCCGAAAACTGCGGGCGCGCTGGGTTCCTACGCGCTGATCGGGGTCATGGTCGGCGCTCTGACCGCCGGGGCCTTCGGTGATCGGATCGGCCGTCGCAGAACGATGTTGACATGCATCGTCTGGTTCTCGGTGGGAATGGGGGCCACTGCACTCGCACAGAACGTCACGATGTTCGGCGCACTTCGGTTCCTGACCGGTATCGGAGTCGGCGGCCTCGTCGCCACGGTCGGTGCCATGATTGCCGAATTCGCACCACCCGGACGTCGAAACTTGTTCAACGCCATCGTCTACAGCGGCATTCCGGCCGGTGGCGTCCTGGCGTCGTTGGCCGCGATCACCCTGCAGGATTCGATCGGCTGGCGCGGACTGTTCTGGATCGGCGCACTCCCACTGTTCGTACTGCTACCGCTGGCCCTGCTGCGGATGCCGGAATCCCCGCGGTGGCTGTTGGCACACGGCCGCGTCGCCGATGCACAGGAGATCTGCGCACGGACCGGCATTCCGATGCCCGACGCAGAGCCGGTCGTCGCCGGCGATCGCGTCGGATTCGCAGCACTGGCCCGCAAGCCACTACTGCGCCCGACGGCTCTCCTCGGGCTGATGAGCTTCTCCGGCCTACTGCTGACCTACGGCCTCAACACCTGGCTGCCACAGATCATGTCCGAGGCCGGTTACAACGCCAAGGGTTCACTGTCGTTTCTGTTGGTGCTCAACGGTGGTGCCATCATCGGTGGCCTGATCGCGTCTCGCGTCGCCGACCGCACCGGACCACAGCGCGTCATCGCGGTCACCTTCTGCCTCGCCGCGCTGTCGTTGGTTCTGCTGACGCTGAACTTCCCGCTCGGAGTCCTGCTCGTCGCCGTGGCCGGTGCAGGCATCGGTGCCATAGGCACTCAGGTGCTGATCTACGGATTCGTCTCGAACTACTACCCCACCACCGCCCGTGCAGCAGGAGTTGCGTGGTGCGCCGGATTCGGCCGGCTCGGCGGCATACTCGGACCGCTGCTCGGCGGAATCCTGCTCGGAGCCGGCATCGCGTCGTCCACCGCGTTCTACATCTTTGCCGTCGTAGCGCTGCTCGGCGCACTGGTCACCACCGCTGTTCCCGCGGTTCGAGCCCTGCGCCGATCCGATCCAGTACCCATCGAGCCGGTGAAAGTGGCTGAATGACAGATATTTTCGAGCGTCTCGCCTCGGGCGAACTACCGGAGCGTCGCCCGCCGAGTCTGCGTGCTCTACGCGCCGACTTCGGCGGGCAGTACGTCGGTGCAGGGGCAACCGGCGTGCTGTTCAGCGCAACCGGGCCGGTTGCGGTCATCATGGGTGCCGCCGCAGCGGGCTCGCTCACCGCCGCACAGACAGCGTCGTGGGTCTTCGGAGTATTCGTACTCAACGGCATCCTCACCGTGGTGGCGAGCTGGGTGTATCGGATGCCGCTGAGCTTCTTCTGGACCATTCCGGGCACTGTTCTGGTCGGACAATCGTTGGCGTCGCTGACCTGGCCCGAGGTCGTCGGGGCCTACCTTGCTACCGGGGTCCTCATCATCGTGCTCGGAGCCACCGGGGTGGTGACGAAACTGATGGATTTTCTGCCGCACAGCGTGGTGATGGCGATGGTGGCCGGTGCATTTCTGTCGTTCGGAACCGGACTGGTGCAGTCTGTTTCGTCCAATGTGATCGTCGCCGGCGCCATGGTCGTGGCGTGGTTGGCGCTGACCCGATCCGCTACGTGGTCGAAGCGGGTACCGCCGGTGCTCGCTGCATTGGTCACGGGTCTCGCTGCTCTCGCAGTTACAGGCGGATTCACACGGATGACGGGGCCTGCGGCAGAGCTCCCCCTGATCGGCTTACCGGAGCTCGTTGCGCCGGCGTTCAGTGGTGCGGCACTGGCGCAGTTGGTGATACCGCTTGCCATCACCGTGGTCGCGGTTCAGAACGGTCAGGGTGCCGCAGTGTTGAACTCTGCGGGCCATCGACCACCGATGACCGTCGTCACCATCGCGTGCGGCATCTGGTCACTTCTCGTCGCGCCACTGGGTGCGGTATCGACGTGTCTGGCCGGTCCGACCAACGCGTTGCTCGTTGCCGTCGGTGCACGGTCACGGCAGTACATCGCCGGAATGACCTGCGGCGCACTCGCTATCGTGGTGGGTGTGTCGGCACCACTGCTGGTGCGCGGCCTGTCCGTGGTGCCCGCAACGTTCATCGCGGCTCTCGCCGGTCTGGCGATGCTCGAGGCACTGCGCGGTGCATTCACCGCCGCGTTCTCCGAGTCGTCCGGCCGCCCGATGCTCGCGCCCCTGATCACCCTGCTGGTCACCATCTCCGGCACCGACGTCGGAGGCCTCGGCGCTCCGTTCTGGGGATTGGTCGCCGGTGTTGCAGTTACTTACCTGCTCGATCGCCGACGGTAGTTCCCAAGGGGGTCAGAATCCGATCGGTAAACCGGCGTAGTTCTCGGCCAGTCCCATGGCACCCGCTTCGCTGGAAGCCACCCACTTCAGCTGCGAGAGCTGCAACTGCGCATCGAACGGGTCGTCGCCCGTGTGCAGCATCGTCGTCATCCACCACGAGAAGTGCGTGCAACGCCAGACGCGTCGAAGTGCCGTATCGCTGTACGTGTCAGCACTGTGTGTCCCCTTCCCCTGCAGCAACTGCGCCAGTGCAGGTGCGAGTAGAGCCACATCGGCAACCGCAAGGTTGAGACCCTTTGCGCCCGTGGGAGGCACAATGTGCGCTGCGTCGCCTGCCAGAAACAGATTGCCGTGTCGCATCGGTGTCTGCACGTAACTGCGCATCGGCAGCACGCTCTTCTCGGTGATCGGTCCCGGGTTCAGCGTCCACCCGTTCTGACCGTGTCCGAGCCTGTCTGCCAACGCATCCCAGATTCGATCGTCGGACCAGGTGTCGATATCGGTGCCGTTCGGCACCTGCAGATACAACCGACTGACCGTCGACGATCGCATCGAGTGCATGGCGAAGCCGTCCTGATGCCAGGCGTAGATCAACTCGTCCGTCGACGGCGCAACGTCGGCGAGAACTCCGAGCCAGGAGTACGGATACACCCGTTCCCACGTGTTGCGGACAGCATCGGGCATGGCAGCACGACTCGGCCCGAAGGAGCCGTCGCATCCGGCGATGACGTCGGCGTCGATCCGCATCGCGTTGCCCGACGCGTCCGTGAAAGTGACGTAGGGGTCGTCGGATTCGACGTCGTGCAGCGCGGTATGGGAGACGTCGTAGTAGATCTGCTGGCCGGCCTTCTCGCGTGCCGCCACGAGATCCTTCGTGACCTCGGTCTGCCCGTAGACCCACACGCTTCGGTCCACCAGATCACGAAAGTCGATGTGGTGCCGCTCTTCCGGCCACTGCAGATAGATACCGCGATGCTCGTGGCCCTCGCGGTGCAGGCGCTCCCCGAGTCCATGTTCGTCGAGCAACTGGACCGTCGAATGCTCGAGAATTCCGGCGCGGATCCGGGCGAGCACGTAGTCCTGGGTACGCGACTCGATCAGAATGGAGTCGATCCCCTGCTCGCCGAGCAGGTGGGACAGCAGCAGACCCGCGGGCCCTGCACCGACGATGGCAACCTGTGTACGCATGAGTCGAGTACACCGCGGTGATCCACGTCTCTACAAGCCAGAGCTTCCACTGAGTGGAATAAGGCTATCCAGTTCTCAGGCTGCGACCGATTCCCTGGGCCGCAACCTGTAGCGCCGCAACCAGTCTGACGCGATCACGCCCGATACTCGGAACCACGAGTCCCAAGGATGCGACCACGTTCTCGCCGTCGCGAATCGGAACGGCCACAGAACAGGCCCCGAGGGTCATCTCCTCGACCGTCTGGGCGTATCCCTCGCGGTGCACCCGGCGTAGTTCGTTCTCCAACTGCGCCGGTCGAGTCACCGTGAACGGGGTGATGCGAGTCAGGTTTCGAAGTACGCGATCGTGCACCTCCCTCGGCGCGTACGCCAACAGCACCTTGCCCACCCCGGTCGAGTACAACGGCAATCGCGCACCCACCCGACTGATTGCAGGCACGGACGCATGGCCTGCCAGCCTGTCGAGGTACAACACCTCGTCTCCGTCGCGAATGGCCAGGTGCACCGTCGCGAGAGTCGCACCGTAGATGTCGTGCAGAAACGGCGACGCGATCTCGCGCAGATCGGACTGATCCGGTGCCAACAGTCCGAGTTTCCACAGTCGACGCCCCACTACGTACCGACCGTCGTCCGAGCGCACGAGCGCTCCCCAGTCGACCAGTTCACGTACCAGGCGGTGGGCCGTGGCAATGGGAAGGTTTGCGCCATCGGCCAATTCGGTCAACGTCAACGCAGGGGCATGTTCGTCGAACACCGACAGCACAGCCAGCAGCCGCGAGGCCACCGAGGCCCCGGGATCCCGTACGTTCCCAGCCATCAGCACGACGATAGCGCCAATCGACGACCTTCCCGCTCAGGATGGCGTTCGCGCCGCCCAGCCGTCGACGGACTCGGGCTTGCGGGGTTCGGGGCCGGTGTACAGGGCGGCGGGGCGGACGAGTTTGCCGAGGCGTTTCTGTTCGAGGATGTGGGCGCACCAGCCTGCGGTGCGTCCGCAGGTGAACATGGCGGGCATCATGTGGGCGGGTACTTCGGCGAAGTCGAGGATCACTGCGGCCCAGAATTCGACGTTGGTTTCGATGGCGCGGTCGGGGCGGCGTTCACGTAGTTCGGTCAACGCGGCTTGTTCG